>NZ_JBEZDT010000001.1:17377-465749 GCF_040648455.1 Catellatospora sp. NPDC049133 | reverse complement strand
CCACAACGCCAGCGCCTGCCCCAGGGCGTCACACCCCCCCGGGCGGGCCTACATCTTTTTTGATGTGCCCACATCAAAAAAGATGTAGGCCCGCACAGTCCTATGCCTCCCGGCCGGGCCGCAGCGCGGCGGCAGTCGCGCCCAGGGCCGCGCCGAGCAGGGCCAGGGCCATGTCCTTCTGGGCATCCCACAGGTCACCCTGCTGGCCGTTGTAGGCCTCGGCGGCGTCCGGGGCCAGGGTCAGCGCGATGCCCCACTCGAACAGCTCGTACAGCGCGCCGGTCGAGACGATCACCTGCACCGCGTGCAGCCAGGCCCGGCCGCGCCCCGCGCCGCGCTCGCGCCAGGCGAGGACCAGCGCGGGAGCCAGCAGCAGCCCGTATCCGAAGTGGACCAGCCGGTCGAAGTGGTTGCGCCCGCCGGACGGGGCGATCCCGGTGACCGCCTGCCACCACTGCTCGTACGGGACGTACGAGTAGATCCAGCGGGCGGCCACCGTGTGCAGCGTCAGGAATACCAGCACCAGCACGAACGAGCCGAGTGGCAGCCGCAGCCGCCGTTGCGCGAGCAGCAGCCCGGCCACGGCCAGCACGGTGAGACTGTGGTGCAGTGCCTGCTCGACGGGCCAGCGGGGCCGCCACCACGACACGGCGACGATGACGGCGAAGACCAGCAGCGCGACCAGGTGGCCGCGGGGCAGCCGGGCGGTCGGGGAGGGGGTGTCCACGGCTGTCCATGCTGACAGGGCAAATCCAGTGCCGCCCGTCCCGAACTCGTCTAGGCTCGCGTCCCGTGACCGACGCTGACGCTCTCTTCGCCCCGCTGGCCGCCGACGCCGTGCCGGCCGTGTCCCGCTTGGCCGCCCGGTGCCTCGCCGTCGACGGCGGCCTGCCGCTGGCCGCGGGCGAGGGCTTCACCGGACGGCGGTACGCCGCCGAGGGCGGGCTCGCCATCGGCGCGTACGACCCGGACGGCACGCTCGTCGCCGCCGCCGCGATCCGGCCCACCGGCAGCACCGTCACCGGCACCGCGCTGGTCGACCCGGCCGCCCGCGGGCGCGGCCTGGGGGCCGCCGCGCTGGACTGGTGCCTGGCCGGGGCGGAGGTCATCGAGACCGAGTCGCTGACCGACGCCGCCGCGGCCCTGTTCGCCGGCCGCGGGCTGACCCAGACCTTCGCCGAGGACGTGATGCGCCACGACCTCAAGGAGATCCCCGACATCCCACCGCCCGACGGCGTACACCTCGTCGGCTGGGCCCCGGACACGGTGAGCCGGTTCCACGCCGCCTACCGGGCGGCGTTCGCGGACCGGCCCGGCTTCCCGGACTGGGACCTGGACCAGTGGACCGGCTGGCTGGTCGACGACGACTTCCGGCCGCCGTGGTCGCTGCTCGCGGTCGGCCCCGACGGCAGCGACCTCGGCTTCGTGGTCTGCGGCGACGGCTGGCTGGTGCAGGTCGGCACCACGCCCGCGGCGCGCGGCCAGGGCGTCGGCGCGGCCCTCACCGTCGCCGCGTTGCGGGCGGCCGCCACGGACGGCGCGTCCGAGATGCTGCTCGACGTGAACGTGAACAACCCCGGCGCGGCCACGCTCTACCACCGCCTCGGCTTCACCACCCTGGGCCGCCGCGCCCGCTTCGCCCGCCCGGCCTGACCCCGCCGGGTCGCGGCGTGGAGCCCATGCGCGGCGAATGAGGCGGGTGAAAGGTTTCGGCATCGACGATGCGGCAATAGGAGTGGCAAGGGCGGGCTGATTCCGCGACAGGCGATCGATGTGGATCGCCGTTCTCCTCGCGGGGTCGGCGCGACGCCCACATGCAGTGGGGCGGTTCGTGAACCGCGTACTCCGGGCTGCTTCGCTGCCGGTGTCGGCGCCCTCGGCAGACACCGAGGAGGTTTCGATGACCGAAGCCAGGCACAGCCGCGCGCAGTCGCCGGACGAGGCGGTAGCGGCGCGATCGCTGATGGCCGAGCAGCGGCGCATTGCCGCCGAGACGGGCTGGAGCACGTCCGGCGATGCCCTGCAGGCCGTCCGCAACCATCTGGTCGCCGTCATGGCGGCGACCAGATGACCGGTCCGCGGCGGGCAGAACGGTCCGCACGCGGCCGAGACCGTCGCGGGAGCCGATACGTCGGCTCCCGCGACGGCGTTTCGGCCATGTCGCCGTAGCGGGGACGGGTGGTGGCCGGTCAGATCCGGACGCGGGCCGCGTCGATCCAGGCGAGCACCCCGTGGGCGCGACTGCGGGCAGCCGCGGTGCGGGCCTGTTCGAGCAGCTCCGCCGCCTCCTCGTCGCGGCCCTCTTCGTAGGCGAGCTGGCCCAGTGCCAGTTGCGCCGCCGCGAGGCCCGGCAGGAATCCCAGTTCCTGGCGGATCCGGGCGGACTCCTCCAGCTTCTCCCGGCCACTCGCGCGGTCGCCCGCCTCCAGGTCGGCGAAGCCCAGGTGGCGCACCGCGTACGACCGCGTCAGCTCGTCACCGCTGTGCTGGGCCAGGTCGTAGGAGCGCTGCAGCAGCGGCCGGGCGGTGTCGGCGTCGTCGCGCACCACCTGGTGGAAGCAGCCGAGCCAGAACAGCGCCTCGCACTCGCCGCGCGCGTCGCCGAGCCGGGCGTAGAGTTCCGCGGCGCGCTCGAATGCGGGCAACTCGCCCGGGTCCTCCTCGCGCCGGTGCAGGAAGTCGGCGTGCAGCAGGCGGCCGCGGGCCAGCGACAGGTCGGCTTCGAGGCTGTCCAGGTCGCGGTGGGCGGGCTCGGTCGCCGTGGTGTCGCCGCCGAAGACGGCGTTCTCGTACGACTCGCCGGCGCGGGTCAGTCGTTCGTCCCCGTTCATGTCCACCAACCTAGTTGGACGGACGGTGCGCGCGCAGCCCCTGAATGAGCTGCCCGGATCAGTTCCGGGCGCGCGCGAGCGCCCATGCGCCGATGCGTTCCAGCAGCTCGTCGGGGGCGGCGTTCTCGGCGTGGCCGAAGCCGGACTCCAGCCACAGCTCCTTGGGCTCGGCGGCGTTGCCGTAGAGCTGCTCGGCGTGCTCGACGGGGAAGTACGCGTCGGCGTCACCGTGCACGACCAGCAGCGGGATCGGGGCGATCAGCCCGGCCACGGCGTACGGCGGGTCGGGCACCGGGTTCCAGCCGCCGGACGCGATCCGGGTGCGCAGCGCGACCCGGCCGACGAGCCGTCCCAGCCGCCGTTCCAGCACCCAGTGCACCCGCCGCATCGGCGGGGTGCCCCGGTAGTACCAGCGGGCCGGCCCGCTGACGGCCACCACGGCGTCGACGCCGCGGTGCAGCGCCGCGTGCCGGACCACGACGGACGCGCCCATGGAGAAGCCGACGGTGACGATGCGGCGGTAACCCAGCTCACGGGCCCAGGCGACGGCCGCCTCGACGTCGTGGATCTCCAGGTCGCCGACCGTGGACAGGCCGCCGGAACGGCCGTGGCCCCGGAAGTCGAAGCTGATCACACCGGCGTTCCGGCCGAAGACCCCGGCGGCGCGGCGGACGGCCTCGCGCCGCCAGGAGCCGGTGAAGCCGTGCGCGACGACGATCGCCAGCCCGGGGTCACCCGGGTCGTGGTGGGCGTCGATCCGTACGCCGTCGGCGGTGGTGAGGGTGCGGTCGGTCATGTCGGCGGTGCGCAAGCGGCCGGGCTCAGCGCGCGTCACTCACCGGCCAGGTCGGCGTAGTGCTCGACGAACGGCGGCTTGGCGAAGAACGGGCTGAGGATCGTGCGCCACTGGGTGAAGCGGTCCGTGTTGCGGAAGTTCTCCACGTGCGCCTCGACCGACTCCCACTCGACCAGCAGCACGAAGCGCGACGGCGACTCGACACCGCGGGTCATCCGCGTGGTGAGGCACCCCTCGGTGTCGGCGAGAATGGGCCGGGCCTGCGCGTACGCGGCGGCGAAGCCGTCCTCCTGGCCGGGCAGGACGTCGATCTGGGCGATCTCTAGCACCATGTCGATGATCCTCGCACGGCCGTCCGGCCCTGGCATGGGTGCCCTAGGGTGTCGCCCATGCTCGACTGGCTGCTCAGCACCGCTCTCACCGTGGCCGGCACGCCGATGACCTGGGCCGAGGTGCTCGGCTTCGGCACCGGGGTGCTCAACGTGTGGCTGCTGGTGCGCCAGAACGTCGCCAACTGGGCCGTCGGCATTCTCAACGTGGTGCTGTTGGGCGTGGTGTTCGTCACCTACGGCCTGTACGCCGACGCGAGCCTGCAGGTGGTCTACGTGGCGCTGGGGCTGCTCGGCTGGTGGCAGTGGCAACGCGGCGGGGAGCGCGGCGGCCGGCTGGAGGTGTCGCGGACCACCCGCGGCGAATGGACGGTGCTCGCGGTGGCGGGCGTGGCGGCGACCGCCGGGCTGTGGCTGATGCTGGACCGGGTCACCGACTCGACGGTGCCGCTGCCCGACGCGCTGACCACGGTGCTCTCGCTCGTCGCGACGTACCTGCAGACCCGCAAGAAGCTGGAGAGCTGGTGGATCTGGATCATCGCGGATCTGATCTACATCCCGCTCTACCTCTACAAGGACCTGTGGCTGACCGGAGCGCTCTACGTGGTGTTCCTGGGCCTGTGCGTGGCGGGCCTGCTGGCCTGGCAGAACGCGCTGCGGGCCCGGGTGGCCGAACCGGTGGCGGCATGACCCGCCCGTATGCCCACGGCATGGTGGTGGGCAAGTTCTACCCACCGCACGCCGGCCACCACCTGCTGATCCGGACGGCCGCCGCGGCCTGCGCGGCCGTCACCGTGGTGGTCGCGCCGTCGCGGCAGGAGTCGATCCCGCTGGACACCCGGCTGGACTGGCTGCGCGAGGAGCACGCGGACACCCCGTGGGTGCGCTTCGCGGGCCGCTACGACGACCTGCGGGTCGACTACGACGATCCGGCGGTGTGGGACGGGCACTGCGCCGTGTTCCGCGAGGCGGTCGGCGACCGCCCCGTGGACGCCGTGTTCAGTTCGGAGAAGTACGGCGACGAGCTGGCCCGCCGGTTCGGGGCGGTGCACGTGGAGGTCGACACGCCCCGCGTGGCCTGCCCGGTGTCGGGCACCGCGGTGCGCGCCGACCCGGTGGCGCACTGGGACCTGCTGTCGGCCCCGGTGCGGGCCTGGTTCACCCGCCGGGTGGTCGTGCTGGGGGCCGAGTCGACGGGCACCACCACGATGGCCGCGGCGCTCGCGGAGCACTACGCCGCGCGCGGCGGGGTCTGGGCGTCCACCCGCTGGGTCGCCGAGTACGGCCGGGAGCTGACCGCCCGCAAACTGGACCTGCTCCAGGCGGCCGATCCGGCGGCCACGGTGTTCGACGTGACCTGGGACCGTGCCGACTTCGTCGAGGTGGCACGGGCGCAGTCGGCCGCCGAGGACGCGGCCGCCCGGTCGGGCTCGCCGCTGTTGATCTCCGACACCGACGCCCTGGCGACCCAGGTTTGGGAAGAGCGTTACCTGGGCAGTTCGTCATCGCAGGTGCGCGCGCTGGCCCGGCGTCCTGATCTGTACCTGTTGACCTCGCCTGTCGGGGTCGCCTTCGACGACGACGGGCTGCGGGACGGGGAGCACCTGCGCGGCTGGATGACCGGCCGGTTCCGCGAGGTGCTCGCGGGCTCGGCCGCGCCGGTCGTGGAGTTGTCCGGATCACACGAGGTGCGGTTGAGGACGGCGGTGGCGGCGTGCGAGCAGGTGCTGAGCGCGGGCTGGAGGCTGGCTGCACCACTTGGCTGACCTGGCCGGATGTCCCGGATGACCCGATCGTCCGCCCGTGCGGGCGACCCCGTCTGGGTTTACAGGTTCGCGTGGTAAACAATAGAGAGACGCGGGAGGGGAGTATCCCTCACGACGGTGTCGTCAGCACGGCTCCCCCCGGCCACCATAGGCCTGGTGTGATCCCGGCATCGTCGGTCATCGGTGGCACACCGGTGGCAGGAGAGACCTCCGGGGCAAAAATGATGCCGACCGGAGGTCTGTTCATATGAACGTGTCCACTTGGGAATGGGCCGCCACCCTGATCGGGTTGCTGGCGCTGCTGACCTTCGACTTGATGATCATCGGGCGGCGCCCGCATGAGCCTTCAATGAAGGAGGCCACCGGCTGGGTGGTCTTCTATGTCGCACTGGCCTGCGCGTTCGGCGCCTGGATCTTCTACAACCACGGCTCGCAGTACGGCCAGGAGTTCTTCGCCGGCTGGGTCACCGAGTACAGCCTCTCCGTGGACAACCTGTTCGTCTTTGTGATCATCATGAGCCGGTTCGCGGTGCCCCGGATCTATCAGCAGAAGGTGCTGCTCATCGGCATCGTGCTGGCGCTGATCATGCGTGGCGCGTTCATCGCGGCAGGCGCTGCGCTGGTGTCGCGGTTCGTGTGGGTGTTCTACATCTTCGGCGTCTTCCTGATCTACACCGCGTACACGCTCACCAAGCACGGTGAGAGCGACGAGTCGGACTTCAAGGAGAACGCGCTGATCCGGTGGAGCCGCCGGGTGCTGCCGATCAGCAAGGAGTACAACGAAGCGAAGATGACCGTGGTGCAGAACGGCAAGCGCTTCTTCACCCCGATGCTCATCGTGATGATCGCCATCGGCACGACCGACCTGATCTTCGCGCTCGACTCCATCCCCGCGATCTTCGGCCTGACCAAGGAGCCGTTCCTGGTCTTCACCGCGAACGTGTTCGCCCTGATGGGCCTGCGCCAGCTGTACTTCCTGCTCGGCGGCCTGCTGGACCGGCTGGTCTACCTGTCGCTCGGCCTGGCCGCGGTGCTCGGCTTCATCGGCGTGAAGCTGATCATGGAAGCCCTGGCCGGCAACAACGTCCCGTTCATCAACGGCGGCGAGCCCATCACCGCGGTCCCGCACATCAGCATCGGCGTCTCGCTGGGCGTGATCATCGGCATCCTGGCCATCGCCACGGTCGCCAGCCTGATCAAGTCCTCCCGCGAGGCCAAGAACAACCACGAGGAGAAGTCCCCCACCCCGGTGGGCTGACCCGCGTCCGCACCCCAGAGAGCCCCGCCCCGGTCCGCCGGGCGGGGCGCTCTTATGCCCATGATCGCGATGATCTTGCGTGAACTGTTCCCGCTATGACCGCTTCGCTCGTGTCGTACCCACGGTTCGCACAAGATCGTCGCGGGGTGGGGGAGGTCAGGGGGTGAGGCGGCCGGCGCTGACCAGGGTGGCGACGCGGTTGGGGCGGAGTTGTTCTTCGACGACGGCGTAGGCGTCGCCGCAGGCGTGGAGCATGTGGCGACGGCCGTCGGGGGTCGGTGGGGTGGTCACGAAGCCGACGTGCTGGATGCGGCCGTCAGGGCGGGAGAAGAAGTAGAGGTCGCCGGGGCGTTCGGCGCCCAGCGGCACGTCGGCGGCGGCGGCGTGCTGGTCGTAGGCGTCGCGGGGCGTGGTCACGCCGAGCTGGCGGAAGGCCAGGTGGACCAGGCCGGAGCAGTCGATGCCGTACGGGGTCAGCCCGCCCCAGACATAGGGGACACCGAGCCAGGCACGGGCCACCTCCAGCGCGGCGAGGCCGTCGACCTCCGTGCCGCCGTCGGCGGACTCGCGCACGCTGAGCTGGTCCAGCGGCAGCCAGCCGGGGTAACCGCGTGGGTCGAGCCTGGCTGCGGGCTGCGCGGTGGCGACCACGCGGGCCCAGCCGTCGCGGATCTCCTCGATCAGCACCGGCTCGCCGTGCAGCAGCTGGGTGAGCACGCCGTCGTACAGGCGGCCGGTGTCGTCGAGGCCGGCCGCCCAGGACCGGAGGTCGCACTGCGGGCCGAGGGCCGCCGCGTCGACGCCCGGGCGAGGCGCGTCGGGGCGGGACCAGAGGGTCGCCACCGGGGCGGTCACCGTGGCGATCTTCATGCGGACACCTCGCGAATCACTCGGCCGAGCCCGGACTCGGCAGCGACACACCCAGGCCGGGGGCGTCGGGCAGGACCACCGTGGCGCCCTCGTAGCGGATGCCGCCGGAGACCGGCGAGGCCGACAGCCACCAGGCCGCGTCGAGGTCGCTGACGACCGTGGTCGGATGGGCCGCGACCAGGCTCGCCGCCGCGCCGATGCCGACCGGGCCCTCCATCATGGAGCCCACGCAGGTGCCCAGGCCGTGGGCGGTGGCCAGCTCCAGCAGCGTACGGGCCACGGTGAGCCCGCCGCTCTTGGCGAGTTTCACGTTGACCAGGTCGGCCGCCCGGCGGCGGATCACCTCGACCAGGTCGCGCAGGCCGAACACCGACTCGTCCGCCATGATCGGCAGGTCGGCGCGGGCGCTGACCCAGGCCAGGCCGTCCAGGTCGTGCCGGGCGACGGGCTGCTCGACCAGCTCGACCGGCAGGTCCAGCGCGGCGATGCGGTTGACGATGGTCACCGCCTCGCGCGGGGTCCAGCCCTGGTTGGCGTCCAGGCGCAGCCTCAGGCCGGGCTCCAGGGCGTCGCACACGGCGCGGATCCGGGCCAGGTCGCCTGCGGCGTCGGTGCCGACCTTGAGCTTCAGCACGGTGAAGCCTTCGGCCAGGCGCTGCTTGGCGGCGACGGCCAGCGCGCCCGCCTCGCCCGCGGACAGCGTCACGTCGGTGGGCACCGTCAGGTTCGTGCCGCCGAGCAGGCGTACCAGCGGAATGTCCAGACGGCGCGCGGCCAGGTCGTGCAGGGCGATCTCGACGGCCATCTTGGCGGCCTCGTTGCCCACCACGGCGCGGGCCATGTCGCGGCAGCGGGCGGCCAGGTCGTCGGGGTCGCGGCCCAGCAGCAGCGGGGCCATCATCTCCTCGACGCAGGCCTGCGAGCCGGCCAGGCTCGCCCCGGTCACCGCCCAGACCTGCGGGGCCTCGCCGAAGCCGGACCGCCCGTCGGCGTCGACCACCTCCACCAGCAGCGTCTCCACGGCGGTGGCCCGGCGCAGCGCGGTCACGAACGGGGTGTGCAGCGGCGCGGAGATCCGGCGCGTGCGAACTGCGGTGATCGACACGCTTTCGACCCTACTTCTGAAGCGGATGCTGCAGAAGCACCGATCGGTAACGACTGACCAGGGTGGCGGTCAGTTCGCGCCGAGCTGCGCCCAGCTCGCCGCCGCGATGCGGCCGAGCAGCGCGCAGGCGTCCGCGTCGGACACCTCGCCGGTGGTGCAGGCCGCCAGCAGGTACGGCGCGGCGTCCGGCGGGAAGATCAGCGCGCTGCTGTGCCGCTCACCGGTGACCCAGCCGTTCTTCAGCGCCACCCGGGTGCCCGCGGGCAGGCCCAGGTGCAGGTCGTCGCGGCACTGCTGGGCGGTCAGCACGTCGATCATCGCGGCGGACCCGGCGGCCGACGCCAGCCGCTCGTCGGCCAGCGCGCCGAACAGCGCGGCCAGGTCGGCGGCGGTGACCTCGTTGCTGATCCCGCTCTCCCGCGCCGGGTAGTCCTCGATGCCGCGGTCGGTGTGCGCCCGGGACGCGCCCGCGACCTGCCACACCTCGTTGACCTGCGCGAACGCCTGCTCGTTGGGGCCCAGCGCGCCGAGCACCAGGTTGGTGGCGAGGTTGGACGAGCGCACGATCATCCGCTCGATCAGCCAGCGCAGCGGCGCGCTGCCGCCGAGCCGGTCCCACACCTGCTGGTCGCTGTCGTACGCCGGGTCGTTGGTGTAGACCGGGGTGCCCGGCGCGGCGGAGCGGTGCTCGTTGTGCACGGGGATCTCGGCGTCCAGGTCGAGCCGGCCGGCCTCGGCGGCCCGCCAGGCGGCCGCCATCACCCCGACCTTCATGGTGCTGGCCGCGTAGTGCAGGTGGTGCTCGGCGCGCGCGAACACCGCGGACCCGTCGAGCGGGCCGCACCAGACCGAGGCGGTGCCCGGGAAGGCGTCGAGTTCGGGCGTGAGGCTCTGCAGCGTGATCACGGTTTGGCAGCGTACCCACTTCCGGGGCGGCGGCATGCCCCGGGCTGCACTAGAGTCCCGCGCCGTGACCGAACTGATCCCCTCATACCTCTCTTCACCGGTGCAGCAGCCGGACCGCACATACCGCTGCCAGAACTGCGGCTGCAGCCCGGCCGCGGAGATGACCTTCCGCGGCCACCGCGGCTTGATCATCATGATGCAGTTCCTCAAGGAGCGCGGGACCTACTGCCGCACCTGCGGACTGGCGATCTTCCGCACCATGACCAGCCGCACCCTGGTGCAGGGCTGGTGGGGCTGGGCGTCGTTCATCATCACGCCGTTCATCCTGCTGATGAACCTGTTCGCGCGCCGCAAGCTGGACCGGCTCACCGAGCCGGTCCCGGCCCCCGACGGCTCGTCGGGTGTGCCGTGGAACCCGGGCAAGCCCGTCTACCAGCGGGCCACCATCGTCGGCCTGCTCGTCCCGCTGGCTCTGGTGGGGCTGGTCGCGGTCGCCGTCGTGGCCGGTGACCCGGCGAACAAGATCGGCAAGTGCGTCGTCGCCAGCGGCTCCGACGTCGAGTTCGTCGACTGCGGCCAGCCGAACCAGGGCATGGTGACGAAGGTCGTCGGCGACGAGAGCCAGTGCCCGTCCGACACGATCGGCGTCGTGGAGGAGACCCACACCCGGCGCGGCCGGACCACCAGCGTCGACATCTACTGCCTCGCCGCCGACCCGTCCTGACGGCTCCGGGCGTCGCGCTTGTCATAGACGCTGGCCTATGGCATCGACTGTCCGTCCCGCGGAGTCGACGTCATAGGCCAGCGTCTATGAAATTCGGGCCGGGGCCGTGTCGTGCGGCCCCGTACGCGGTCAGGCCGGGCGGCGCTCGGCCCAGCCGGTGGCCAGCAGGAACTGCGCCGCGATGTAGGTGACCATCACCCAGACCGGCGGGCCGGGGATGGTGAACGCGTCGGCGACGCGCACCGCGATCAGCAAGTCGGAGATCAGGAACAGGCCGCCGCCGAGCGCGGTGCGCCAGCCGAAGGCCGACGCCAGCGCGGCGGTCGACGACAGCAGCGTGCCGTAGACGGCCATCGGCACGGCCAGCCCCGCCTCGGACAGCGCGGGCCACAGCCAGGTCAGCGCGCCGACCAGGAAGATCGCGTACCCGATCGGGACCAGCAGCATGGGGAACCGGCGCACCCGGGCGAGCGCCCCGTTGCGGACGAAGGTCGTCACGTAGCAGACGTGCGCGGTGCCGAACAGCGCCATGCCGGTGATGAACGCGGTGCTGCCCTCGAACTGCAGTGCCACGTCACCGGCCCAGGAGAACAGCAGCGCGGCCAGGATGCCGGTGGTCGGCGGCACGCCCTTGCCTCGCTGGTTCAGGAAGTACCACAGCGCCAGCAGGGGCAGCAGCAGCGGCTTGGTCGCCCAGTCCAGCGGCTTGCTCCCGATACCGGCGGCGAGGATGTTGAGCACCGAGGCGAGGCCGAAAAGCCCCAGCACCAGCCGGTCTGCGCGCATTGTGGATCTCCCGAGGGTCGAGGGTCCGCGCAGCATACCCACCAGTAGCCCTCGCCCGACACCCCCGCCCCGGCCCGCCCCGCGCCTCGGGTTGATCATGAACTTATGGCACGGCTCGACGGCGAGTCGTGCCCATAACTTCATGATCGATCGTGGTCGCCGGCGGCGCCGGGGCCCGTACCGTAGATGATCATGAGGTTGTGGCAGTGACGCGCCGTTGACCCGTGCCATAAGTTCATGATCAACGCGACGGGGAAGGCCCCCGCTGCGCGTGGGGCGCGGCGGGGGCCTTGGCGGTTGGTGCGGGGTGGGTCAGGCGTGCTTGCGGCGGGCGGCGATGCGGCCGCGCTGGGTCTGGTCGAGGATGACCTTGCGGATGCGTACCGCGGCCGGGGTGACCTCGACGCACTCGTCCTCGCGGCAGAACTCCAGGGCCTGCTCCAGGGAGAGCTTGCGCGGCGGGATCAGCTTCTCGGTCTCGTCCGAGGTGGAAGCCCGCATGTTGGTGAGCTTCTTTTCCTTGGTGATGTTGACGTCCATGTCGTCGGAGCGCGAGTTCTCGCCGACGATCATGCCCTCGTACACCTCGACGGTCGGCTCGACGAACAGCGTGCCGCGCTCCTGGAGGTTGGTCATCGCGAACGCGGTCACCACGCCCGAGCGGTCGGCGACCAGCGAGCCGTTGTTGCGCGTGCGCAGCTCGCCGAACCACGGCTCGTACTTCTCGAAGACGTGGTGCAGGATGCCGGTGCCGCGGGTGTCGGTCAGGAACTCGGTCCGGAAGCCGATCAGGCCGCGGGCCGGGACCAGCCACTCCATCCGGATCCAGCCGGTGCCGTGGTTGACCATCTGCTCCATGCGGCCCTTGCGGGTGGCCAGCAGCTGGGTGATCACACCGAGGTGCTCCTCGGGAGAGTCGATGGTCAGGCGCTCGACCGGCTCGCACAGCTTGCCGTCGATGTCCTTGGTGACCACCTGCGGCTTGCCGACGGTCAGCTCGTACGACTCACGGCGCATCTGCTCGACCAGGATGGCCAGCGCCAGCTCGCCGCGGCCCTGCACCTCCCAGGCGTCGGGGCGCTCGGTCGGCAGGATGCGCAGCGACACGTTGCCGATGAGCTCCTTGTCGAGCCGGTCCTTGACCATGCGCGCGGTGACCTTGGCGCCCTTGACCCGGCCGACCAGCGGCGAGGTGTTGGTGCCGATGGTCATCGAGATGGCCGGCTCGTCGACGGTGATCAGCGGCAGCGGGATCGGGTTCTCCGCGTCGGCCAGCGTCTCACCGATCATGATGTCGGCGATGCCGGCGACGGCGATGATGTCGCCGGGGCCCGCCTCCTCGGCCGGCTTGCGCTCCAGCGCCTCGGTCATCAGCAGCTCGGAGATGCGCACGTTCTGCTGGGTGCCGTCGGTCTTGCACCAGGTGACGGTCTGGCCCTTGCGGATGCGGCCCTCCCGGACCCGGCACAGCGCGAGGCGGCCCAGGAACGGCGAGGCGTCGAGGTTGGTGACGTGCGCCTGCAGCGGCGCGCCCTCGGTGTAGGTCGGCGCCGGGATGGTGTCGAGCAGCGCCTGGAACAGCGGCTGCAGCGAGTCGCTGTCGGTGGGGACCTTGCCGTCCTCCGGCTGGGTCAGCGAGGCGATGCCGTCGCGGGCGCAGGCGTACACGATCGGGAAGTCGATCTGCGACTCGTCGGCGTCGAGGTCGAGGAACAGCTCGTAGGTGTCGTCCACGACCTCCTTGATCCGCGCGTCGGGCCGGTCCACCTTGTTGATGACCAGGATGATCGGCATGCGGGCCTTGAGCGCCTTGCGCAGCACGAAGCGGGTCTGCGGCAGCGGGCCCTCGGAGGCGTCCACCAGCAGGATGACGCCGTCGACCATGGTCAGGCCGCGCTCGACCTCACCGCCGAAGTCGGCGTGGCCGGGAGTGTCGATGATGTTGATGGTGACCTGCTCGCCGCTCTCGCCGACGTACTTGACGGCGGTGTTCTTGGCGAGGATCGTGATGCCCTTCTCCCGCTCCAGATCGCCGGAGTCCATGACCCGGTCAGCGGCCGCGGCGCGCGCGTGGAAGGCGCCGGCCTGCGTGAGCATGGCATCGACGAGCGTGGTCTTGCCGTGGTCGACGTGGGCGACGATCGCGACGTTACGGAGATCGGGGCGGGTAAGCATGGCTCCATTGTCCGGCAGGCGTGATCCAAAATAGCGGTCGGGGTCGTTCGGGTGGCGGGTATCACCCGGATGAATGGGTGTCTTTCGCGCCTAAGTTCCGTTATTGGTGGTATGTCGGCCACGCCGCGTACGGTCCTGCGCACCGCTCTGTTGACGCCCTTCCTGCTGCTCGCCGCGATTCCGGCCCCGCTGGCCGCGGCGGCGGCCCCCCGCGCCGTGCCCGCCGCGGCGGTGCCGGCCGTGTCCGGTGGGCTGCCGGCCGCGATCGCCGATCCGACAGCGCCGAGCGCGCGCATCAACACCGACGGCGGCGTGGTGAGCGTGCGGTCCGGCCCCGCCACGGACAAGCGGGCCATGGCCTCCCTCGGCGACGACACCCGGGTCGCGGTGCACTGCAAGGTGTGGGGCGAGCAGATCACGGGCACCGAGCGGCGCTCGGCGTACTGGATGCGCGTCGGGGCGGACCGCTACCTGCCGGACGCGTTCCTGGCCTGGCCGGCGGCCCGGCCCGAGGTGGCCTGGTGCGGGTCCGGCAGCACCGGCGCGGTCACCGCGCGGGTCGCCACCGGCGGCTCGGTGCTCAACATGCGCCGCGAAGCGGGCACGGGCGCGGCGCGGCTCGGCACGGTCGACGACGGTCAGGCGCTGGCCGTGCTGTGCCAGGCCACCGGGGAGCAGGCCGCCGGTTCGGCCGTCTGGCTGCGGCTGGCCGGCGGCCGGTACGTCGCCGAGTCGTTCGTGCGCTGGTCACCGCAGCGGCCCTGGCTGCCCTGGTGCGGGCAGGAGCCCGTGCGGGTGCCGCCTACGTCGTCGGGCGACTTCGTCGAGCAGGCGTCCGCCCCGGCGCAGGCCGCGGCGCGTACGAGCGGCGTACCCGCCTCGGTGCTGGTGGCCCAGGCGGTCGACGCGTCGGACTGGGGCCGGGCCGCGCCCGCCCGCCGCGACCACAACTACTTCGGCACGGCCTGCGCCGCTCCACCGGAGATCCGCCCGGCCGCGGCTGACGGGCAGCCCGCCGAGAACCCCTCGAACGGGGCGGCGTCGCCTGGAGCCCCGCACCGGTCCGCAGGCCCGCAGCCGGGAACTGCTGCGCAGCCGGGCGCGAATCCGCGGGCCGACGCGCGGCACGCGGCCGTCATGCTGGGCTGCCGGGCCTACGAGGGGACCTCGCTGCGGGCGTACCGCGATGAGGCCGACTCGTTCGCCGACCACGCGGCGCTGCTGGCCCGCGTGCCGCAGCACGTCCGGGCGCTGGGCCACGCCGGTGACCCGGAGCGCTTCGTGCGGGAGTTGCAGGCCGCCGGATATCCGGGCGGGGCCCGCCACGCCGACCGGATCATCGACCTGATGCGCCGCTACGACCTCTACCGGCTGGACGCCGTGCGTTAGCCAGTCACCCGTCCGGGCGACCCGCCACCAGCCGATCGGCCACAAACGGCACGCGGCGTCAACCGCCTGTCGGGCCTTGATCGCTTATGGCATGGCGGTCACCACGGGTTCGGGCAGAGGTTGGCGATGGTTCGGCTGGTATTGAGCGCGATCCGGGAGCGGCTGGGCGAGACGGCGCTGCTGGGTGTGCTGGCCGCGCTGGTGGTGGCCGTGGGTGTGGCGGGTCCGCTGTACGCCGACGCCGCCGCCCGCAACGTTCTGGCCGCCTCCGCGGCGGCGGCCACTCCGGGCGAGCAGAGCCTCACCGTCACCGTGGAGATGACCGCCCGCAACGGGATCGCGGCCGCGCTCGCCGAACTGCGCGGCTCCATCGCGGTGGTCCCGGCGGGCCCTGGCGTGCGCGAGATCCGGGGCGGCTACCGCCGCGGCGCGGTCACCCCCCGGGAAGCCGGTGCGCCGATCGAGATCCTGCTCGCCGCCCGCGACGACGTCTGCGCGCACCTGGCCCTGACCGGCTCCTGCCCGGCGCAGCCGGGCGAGGTGGCGCTGGCCGCGACGACCGCGCGCCGGCTCGGGCTCGCCGCGGGCGACACGTTCGCGTTCCAGGTCCAGCCCACGGCTCCACCGGCCACGCTGCGGGTGACCGGGGTGTACGACGTGGACGGCGCCGGGGGTGGGCTCACCGACCCGTACTGGGCGGGCCGGCGCGAGCTGACCCCGGTGCCCCTGCGCGTGGAGAATCCGGTCTTCACCGTGCCCGACACCCTGCAGACGCTCGGCGCAGACACCTTCCAGGCGACCCTCGACCACGTCGCCGACCTCACCGCGATGAGCCCCGACGACGTCGACGCCCTGGCCCGGACGCTGCGCTCGGCCGAGGAGCCGGGGCGTGGCATCGCTGTCACCGGAGGCCTGTCGCGGCTGCTCCCGCAGATCATCGCGGACCGTGACAAGGTCGCCGTGCCCGTGGTGGTCGGGGCCGTGCTGCTGCTCGGGGTCGCCTGGTGGGTGCTGCTGCTCGGGGCCGGCCACGCGGCCGCCGAACGGCGTACCCAGGCGGTGCTCGGGGCGCTGCGTGGCGCGCCGGCCCGGCACCGGGCCGCGCTGACGGCCGGGCCCGGGGTGCTGACCGTGCTGGTCGCCCTGCCGGTCGGGCTGGTTCTGGGCCGGCTGCTGGCACAACTGCTGGCGTGGGCCACCATGTCCGCGCCGGGGCCGGTGCCGCTGTCGGCGACCGCGCTGGCGGTGGCCGGCGGGCTCACCCTGGCCGTGCTGGTCAGCGTGGTGTTCGCGCAGGTCCGGGTGCACCGGGGCGGCGTGCTCGACGCGCTGCGGCAGGTGCCCGCCCGACGCGGCGCGGCAGGCGGTGCCGCGGTCGTCGTCGTGGTGGTCCTTGCCGTCGCGGCGACCTGGCAGCTGCGCAACGGCGACGCCGAGGTGCTCGGTCTGGCCGAGACGGTGCTGCCCGCCGCCGCGCCGGTGCTCGTCCTGGTCGCGGCGGGACTGGTCGCCGCGCGGTCGGTGCGCCCGCTGGCGGGCCTGCTCGGCCGGGCCGCGCTGCGGGTGGGACGGGTGGGCACGGCGCTCGGCGCCCTGTCGGCCGCGCGCCGGCCCGGCATGGACCGGCTGGTCGCCCTCGTCGTCATCGTGGTGGCGCTGCTCGGCCATGCCGCGTACGGCTGGCAGGCGCTGCAGGCCGCCGAGCAGGAGCAGGCCCGGCTGGCGCTGGGCGCGGCCGAGGTGGTCCGGGTCCGCGCGCCGTCCCGGGCCGCGCTGCTGCACCTGGTGCGCGAGGCCGACCCGGCGGGCGACTGGGCGATGGCGGTGGCCCGTCAGGAGTCGTCGACCGGCACGACCGTCGCCGTCGACGCCGCCCGCCTGGCCCGGGTCGCGTACTGGCCGTCCGGCGCCGGTGTCGCGGCCGACCGGGTGGCGCGGCAGTTGCGCCCGCCCGCCAATCCCTCGGTCCGGATCACCGGGGCGACACTGCTGCTCGACCTCACCATGCCGGACACGATGCACATCGACCTTCCGCTGACCGCTGTGCTGGACGGGCCGGGCGGCGAGCCGGTCACCGCCACGGCGGCCGTCGTCCCCGGTTCGGGACGGCACACGCTGCGGCTGGACGTGCCGGTGTGCGCGGGCGGCGGCTGCCGGCTGGCCTGGTTGAGCTTCCGCCTCGACCCCGGCGGCCTGGTGCTGCACGGCATCGCCCAGGCCGCCCCGGACGCGGTGGTCGCCGACGCGGCCGCGATGACCGACCCGGCCCGCTGGCGGACCACGATCGGCGCGGCGGGGGTGACCCTGTCGCCACTGCCCGGCGGGCTGTCGGTCGACTACGAGCCGGTCGACCCGCGCTACCCGGACCCGGAGGTGCGGGTGCAGGTCGCCGACGTGCCGCTGCCGGTGCCCGCCGTGCTGGCGGGGGAGGAACGGCTCGCGCACGACCGCACCGTGGTCCGCGGCGAGCTGCTCAGCCCGCTGCGCCGCCCCGTCGACGTGGTCGCCGCGGCACCCGCCCTGCCCGGGGTCGGCACGCAAGGGCTGCTGGTCGACCTGGAGTACGCCGACCGGGCGAACGACAGCACCGACAACATCGCCGACCTGCAGGTATGGCTCGCGCCGGACGCTCCCGCCGACGCGGTGGACCGGCTGCGCGCCACCGGCCTGGTGTTCGTGTCGGCGGAGACCGCCGCGCAGCGCACCGAGCAGCGGCTCGCCGTCGGGCAGGGGCCGGGTTCGCGGTTCCGCTTCGGCGCGGCTCTGCTGGCGGTGCTGCTGGTGATGGTGGCGGTGGTGCTGGTGGGCGCCGTCGACGGGCCGCGGCGCGGGGCCGAGCTGGCCGCGCTGCGGACGCAGGGCGTGCCGCAGCGTTCGGTGCGCCGGGCCACCCGCAGCGGCTACCTGCTGATCGTCGCCGCGGCGGCCGCCGGTGGCGGGCTGCTCGGCGGGGCGGCCGCGGACGACTCGCCCGCCTCATCGGTGTTGCCGATCTCCGTGCTGGTGGCAGCGGGTCTGCTGCTGACCGCCACGGCGTACGTCGTGGGCACCCGGCTGTCCCGGGTCACCGGACTGGACCTGGAGGACGGCCGATGACGACGCTGCTGTGGGAGATGATCCGCGAGCGGCGCGCCGCCGCCCTGATCACGTTCCTGCTCACCCTCGCCGCGGCCGCGGCCGCCGCCGGTGGCCCGGTCTACCACGCCGCGGCGGCGCAGTCGCTGCGGCTGGACCAGATCGCGCAGGCCCCGGTGACCGAGCGCGTCCTGACGGCCTCGCAACTGACCAGCGCCGACGAGGCGACCGAGGCCCGGTCCACCACGCTGCCCTACGTCGCGCACATGCGCACCGTGTACGGGCTGCAGCTGCAGGGCGCGGCCGGCGGAGCACAGGCGACCGACGCCCTGCTCGCGGCGCGCAGCGGGGTGTGCCGGGAACTGGCCGTGACCGCGGGGCGGTGCGCGGTCGCCGACCGGGAGGCGGTGCTGCCCGACGGCGCGCTGGAGCTGCTGGGCGTACGCCTCGGCGGGGTGCTGGCGTTCAGCGCCCCGGGCGGGGACCCGGTGCGATTCACCGTCGTGGGCACCTACCGCCGCCCGGACGCCGCCGACCCGTACTGGGCCGACCGGGTCTCGCTGCTAGGCGTCGAGCAGCCGGTGCTGTTCGTCACCGACCGCTCGCTGGAAGGCTTCGGCGGCCAGGCGACCAGGACCGTCGACCTGGTGGCCGAGCCCGCGGCGTTCGCCGACACGGCGGGGCTGGCCGGGCGGATCGAGGAAGCGTTCAAGCAGCTCAGAGCCGGGGGGTACGCCGGGAGCACGCTGATGCCCGACCTCGGCGAGCGCATCGAGCAGGGCGACCGGATGCTGGCGGACACGGTCACCGTGGCCGCCGTGCCGCTCATTCTGATCTGCTGGTTCGTGCTGTTCCTGGCCGTCGCCGCCGGCGTCGACCAGCGGCGTGAGGAGCTGGGCCTGGCCGCGTTGCGCGGCACGCCCGGCCGGCTGCGCTGGGCGCTGCCGTTCGGCGAGGTGGCCGTGCCGGTGCTGGCCGCCGCGGTGCCCGGCCTGCTCGCCGGGTACGCGGCCACGGCGGCGCTGGTCAAGGTGGTGCTGCCCGGCAGCACGGTGCAGTGGGACGGAACCTCGCTGCGCTACACCGCGCTGGCGGTGCTCGGGGCCCTGCTCGCGGGTGCGTTCGCCCAGGTCGGCGCGTTGCGTACGCCGGTGCTGGGGCTGCTGCGGCGCAGCGGCTCCCCGCGGCGGGGCCGGTTCGCGACGGCGCTGGAGGTGGCCGTGGGCAGCCTCGCCGCGGTCGCCGGTTACCAGGCCGCCGCGGCGGGCGACGCGGGCGGCATCGGCCTGCTCGCGCCGGTCTGCCTCGGGCTCGCCTGCGGTCTGCTCGGGGCTCGGCTGCTGCCCCTGGTGGCGGCGCGGGTGGCGCGCTCGGCGCTGCGGCGGGGCCGCTGGCGCACCGGTCTGGCCGGGTTCGCGCTGGCCCGGGTGCCGGGCACGGGGCGGCTGGTGGTGCTGGTGACGGTCGTGTTCGGGCTGCTCGGCTTCGCGGTCACCGCGTACGACACGGCCGGGCGGGCCTGGGACGAGCGGGCGCGGGTGCAGACCGGCGCGGCCCGGGTGGCCGTGGTGCAGAACGCGTCCGCGGTGCAGCTGCGCTCGGCCGTGGACGCGGCCGACCCGGACCGGCGCTTCGCGATGGCGGTCGCCCGGTACAAGGGCAACCAGCTGCCGAACATCATCGCGGTGGACACCACGCGGCTGGCGCGGGTGGCGAACTGGCCCGACAGTGCCGGCATGGCACCCGGTGCGGTGGCCGGCCTGCTGCGGCCGGTCGAGCCGACAGCGATCATGTTCCGCGCGCGCAAGCTGGTCGTCGAGGTGACCGTGGACAGCCCCGACCCCGAGCTCTCGCTGCAGCTGCGGGTGCTGGTGATCTCGGACCGCGGGCTGCGGCACGACCTGCGCATGCCCGGTCTGCGGCCCGGCCCGCAGCGGCTCGAAGCAGACGCCACACTCTGCGACCCGGAGCCGTGCCGCCTGGACGAGATCCAGCTCCAGAACATGCGGACCGACCAGCCCCGCTTCGACGCCACCATCCACGCGATCCGCGACGAGACCGGCCGGGTGCTGCTGGACGCCGCCGCGCTGGGCGACGTGCGGCGTTGGTCGCAGCCGCCCGCCAGCGCGGCCCGCCCGGTCCCGGCACTGCGGGGCACGCCGGAGGGCCTGCGGATCTCGGTCGACTCCGCGGTCGCCGCGGACATGCGGCTGTCCTCGGCGGCGCTGCCCGGCCCGCTGCCGATGGCGGTCACCGGCCCGCTGCGCTCGCCGCTGCTCACCGCCACCGGCGGCATGGAGCTGCCGGTGACCGCGGTCGCCACGCTCGGCGCGGTGCCCCGCTTCGGGCCGCAGGGCGCGCTGCTCGACTTCGACGTAGCCGAGTACGTGCTAGGCCGCGGCACCGCGCTGACCCAGCCGGAGGTGTGGCTGTCCGCCGACGCGCCCGCCGACGCCGTGGACCGACTGCGCCGGGCCGGGCTCACGGTGTCTGAGGAGTACACCGTGGCGCAGCGGCGCGCGCAGATCAGCGCCGCGCCTCGGCTCGGGCTGTGGTTCGCGCTGGCGGTGGCCGCGTTCGCGGTGCTGTTGGCCGCGATCGGGCTGCCCGCCCTGGCGATGTTCGAGCGGCCCGGTGGCGACAGCGGGCTGTCGGTGCTCGGCGAGCAGGGCGTCCGGACCCGTACCCTGCTGCTGGTCTCGGCCGGCAGCCGGAGCGCGCTGGCGCTGGCGGCAGCCGTGGCGGGCCTCGGCTCGGCGGCGCTGGCCTGGGCGCTGGCGCGCACGGTGCTGCCGGTCTTCTCCGACGGCGACACCACGTTCACCCCGCCCGTGCTGCCGGAGCCCGGCGCGGTCGCGGGACCGGTGGCCGCCGCGTGCGCGGTGCTGCTGTTGGGCTGCTGGTCGGCGGCGCACGTGGTGCGTCGGCGCAGGGAGGAGGAGCAGTGACGGGACTGGCCGTGCGGTGCCGCCGGGTGCTGCACATCTACCGGGCCGACGGCGGCGACGTGGTCGCGCTGTCCGGCGTGGACCTCGACATCGCGGCGGGGGAGAAGCTCGCCCTGGTCGGGCCGTCGGGTTCGGGCAAGTCGACGCTGATCGCGCTGCTGTCCGGCCTGATGCGGCCCAGCGCCGGGCAGGTGCGGATCGGGCCGGTCGACATCGGCCGGGTCAGTGACGCCGAGCTGGCCCGGATGCGGGGGACCGACCTGGGCGTGGTGCTGCAGGGGGCGCGGCGCAACCTGCTGCCGTACGCCTCCGTGCTGTCCAACATCTGGCTGGCCCAGCGCCGGGCGGCGCAGGTGCGCCCGGCCGACGTGGAGCGCCCCGAGCGCATCCTGTCCCTGCTCGGGCTGGTCGGCATGGGCCACCGCCGGGTGCGCGACCTGCCGCCAGGAGCCGCGCAGCGGGTCGCCATCGCGGTCGGCGTGGCCGCCTCGCCTGGCCTGCTGCTCATCGACGAACCCACCAGCCGCCTCGACCGCGAGGCCCGTGACGAGGTGCTCGACGCGCTCGACACCATCAACCGGGAACGCGGCACCACCATCGTGGCGGTCACCCACGACCCGGACGTCGGCGCGCGCCTGGGCCGGGCGGTGACCATCCGGGACGGCCGGGTCGGCGCGGAGGGCCGCGAGGGCCGCGAGTTCGCCGTGGTCGCCTCCGACGGCACCGTGCAGCTCCCGCCGGAGGTCCTGGAGAACGTGCCCCCCGGCACGCTGCTCGTGGTCGAGCAGGGTGACGGCCGCCTGAGCCTGGTCATCGAGTGACGGTCCACCCGCCGCGCCGCGGTCCAAGATCGTTCGATTTGCCTGGCACACGTGGGTAAGCGGGCCCAAGATACGCACAGGTGCCCGGCAAGCCGGATGATCATGGCGGCGCGAGGCCCGGTACGCGTCGGATGACCTTGGGCGGGGGTGGGCGTTCCGGGGCAGGGGTGGGCCGGGGGCGGTAGCGTCGCTGGTGGGAGGTCGAGATGTCGGGTGCAACGGTGATTCCCACGCTGCGCTACCGCGACGCGGTGGCCGCGATCCGGTTCCTGCGGGACGCTTTCGGGTTCCGGGAGGTGCTGGTGGTGCCGGGCGCGGACGGCACGGTCGCGCACGCCGAGTTGACCCACGGCACCGGCATGGTCATGGTCAGCTCGACCACCGACGGCGGGGACGGCCGCACGCCGTTCGAAGCCGGTCCGGCCTGGCTGTACGTGATCGTCGAGGACGTCCAGGCGCACCACGACAAGGCCGTGGCCAACGGTGCGGAGATCGTCTCGCCGCCGAAGGCGGAGGAGTACGGCGGCAGCAGCTACACCGCCGCCGACCCCGACGGCAACCAGTGGACGTTCGGGTCCTACCGGCCCGAGGGTTGGTGAAGTACGTCAGCTCTTGTGCCTGCCGACCTGGAGCGGCTGTTCGGCCGGATCCGTTCCGGGCGCAGCCGCGCTCTCTGTGTTCGCGGTCGCTTTGCGGTATTCGTCGTCGACGATTGCCACGAATTCGCGAGTACGCCTCGACCCGCGAAGTGCCCTGCGATACGGGCCGGCCACATGCCAATAGCGTCGACCTGGGTCACGCTTGAACAAGGCGGCGGTAAGTTGCCGCAACTCATCCTCGGGTAGTTCGTCCACCTTGTGGAGCATCGACCAGAACGACACGATCTGGTTGACATAAACGTGCTGACGGTGTTCGTCGTGGCTGTAGGACGGGGGTACCACCTCACCCCAGCACTCCAGCAGCGACGGGTCGTCGAAGGCCATCGCGTACAGATTGAGATGGAAACTCCGGCGCGTCTGTTCGCGGTTCAGCTTGTTGTCGCGAGCCTGCATCATCAACGAGACGGCCACGCCGCCGAGCGTCAGGGCGCCGATCAGGGTCGCTATCGCTCCGAAGGTTTCGGCGACATCGCTCATCCTGGCCCAGTCGGTGTTCGGCATGTCGCCGAGATAGCTGAGAGCGAACGGTGTCGCGAGAAGTAGGACCATGGTTGCCGTCGACAGGAGAACGGCGACGGCAACCCGGCCATAGGGTGATCTGAAAGTGCCACGAAGACCCAGTCGCACATCGACTCCTCTGACTCGCGGTAATCGCTTGTCCGAGAGGGTATCGATCGATGTCTAGTGTGGGCGATGGTTGGTCAGCGGTCGAACTCGCCCGCCTTGGTGCCCTCCAGGAAGGATCGCCAGTCACTCAGGGAGAAGAGTAGGACGGGCCCGACCGGGTGCTTCGAGTCGCGCACTGCCACCGATGTCTGGACCTGTGCGACTTCCACACAGTCACCCTGGGCTGCACCACTGCGGGTGCTTTTGCGCCACCCAGCGCCTGACAGGTCGACATCGCGCATAGGTCGTCTCCTCAAACATGCTCAGCAAGACTCTGCGCAACGGCGAGGATCCGTTGACGTGACAGTTGTGGACTGAGCGCCGCCGCACAGAGATGGTCGAAAACTAGGCTATATCGTGCGATATCGCGCGTGTCATCCAGGTAGACGGTTCCACCGAAGCCTTCGAGGTAGACGGTGTCCGGGTCGCGGTGATCCGGAAAGCGCATGACCCTGAACGTGCCGGTCATGGCCTCGTACTCGCCGTGCTCAAACGGCAGGACCTGCACGGTGATGTTCGGCCGCTCGCATGCCGCCGCCAGCGCATCCAGCTGATCTTTCATGGTCGCCACGCCGCCGATGTGGCGGTGCAACGCTGCTTCGTCGAGTACCACCCAGAACTCCGGCGGATTCGGCCGGTACAGGATTTCCTGCCTTGTCAGCCGAATGCCGACCCGGCGCTCCACCTCCTCGTCCTCATCCGGGCTGGCCGTTCGAATCAGCGCGCGTGCGTAGTCCTCTGTTTGCAGAAGTCCGGGTATCAGCGTCAGCTCGTTGCCTCGAATCGATGCTGCTTCGGATTCGAGCTGAATCAGCTTCAAATACGGGTGGGTGAGTTCGCCATACTGAAGCCACCAGCCGCCCCGGCGCTTGGACTCGCGGGCCAGCTCGATCAGCTCCTCGCGCTGGCCGGCGTCGTCGAGGCCGTACAGGTCCAGCAGCACCAGCAGGTCGCTGCGGCGTACGCCGACCTCGCCGTTCTCGATGCGGCTCAGTTTCGAGGGGGAGCAGTCGAGGGCGGGGCCGACCTGCTGGTGGGTCATGCCGGCGCGTTCGCGCAGCTCCCGCAGGGCCACCCCGAGGCGGCGGCGGCGTAGCGAGGTGCCCGAGGTCGCCACGGCCCTCCTTCGACCTGATCATCCATTGCCGACAGTGCGAGGAACAGTCTGCTGCCGTCCCGTCGGCTCAGGCAAGGGGACGCCACGAGCGGGCGATCTGGAGACTTCTTCGCGCGCCGGGTTGCAACTTGCATCTCGCGCGTGCACTGTGGAGTCAGAGCCCTGGTGACGGTTGTGCCGGGAGGCGACGTGCACACTGGACGCATCACTGACGCGCAGGCGGCGGGATACCGGCGGATGCTGCGCGACCACCTGCCCGATCCCGGGGCGCCCGGGGCCGCCTGCCGGCTGTGCCACCGCCCCGGCTGCGCCGACTACCACTACGCGTACCGCACCCTGCTCGTGGCCGGGCGGTCGACGGCGGTGGACGCGCCACCCGGAGAATGACCCGGCCGGGTGACGCCCGAAATCGCGTGGCCCGGCCCCGGCGGCACGCGTACCGTGGCAGCGAAGGTGAGGACAGCTCGCCACGATGACTTCGAGGGAGGTGGCGACATGTCTGTCGAGGTATCCAGCACGCCACCCTCCCGGATGGCGTGACCCCCGTTCCACTCGCGCATCCATGACAAGGAATCCGATGACAGTCTCCCTGTCGTCCCTCGGCTGGGACGACCACTTCGCATCCGCGTACCCCCTGTTCGACCGGCCGGACCACGTGCCGGGCCGGGTGGTGCGCGCCGACCGCGGCGTCTGCACGGTGCTGACCGCCGCCGGCACGGCCCGGGCCGGGCTCGGCGGGCCAGCCATGATCGCGGCCGCGGCCGACCCGGTCGCGCTGCCGTGCGCCGGTGACTGGGTGGCGCTGCGGCACTGGCCGGACAACCGCACCACCATCGAGGCGGTGCTGCCCAGACGCAGCGCGATCGTGCGCCGCACCGCCGACAAGGACGCCACCGGCCAGGTGCTGGCCGCCAACGTCGACACCGCCGCGGTGATCGCCTCACCCGACCCGCTGCCCGAACCGTCGACCATCGAGCGCCTGCTCGCGCTCGTCTGGGACTCGGGCGCGCGGCCACTGCTGATCATCACCAAGGCCGACCTGGTCGCCGACCCGGACGCGCTGGCCGATCAGCTCGCCGAGCTGGCCCCGGGCGTCGAGGCGATCGCGGTCAGCGCCGAACACGGCACCGGCCTGGACGCGCTGCGCCCCCTGGTCGCCCACGGCCGCACCCTCGGACTGGTCGGCGCGTCCGGAGCGGGCAAGTCGACGCTGGTCAACGCCCTGATCGGGGCGACCGTGATGCAGACCCAGGCGATTCGCAAGGTCGACGGCAAGGGCCGGCACACCACGACGTACCGCGCGCTGGTGCCGGTGCCCGGCGGCGGGGCGGTGCTGGACACCCCCGGCATCCGCGCGGTCGGCCTGCTCGACGGCGAGCAGGGCCTCGACCGCACCTTCGCCGACATCGTCGCGCTGATCGAGCAGTGCCGCTTCCACGACTGCGCGCACGAGAGCGAGCCCGGCTGCGCGGTGCGCGCGGAACTGGCCGACGGCGGCCTGTCCGCGCGCCGCTGGGAGAGCTGGTGCAAGCTGCAACGCGAGCTCGCGTTCGAGTCCCGCCGCGCCCGCGCCCGCCGCACCGGCCGCGGCGGCCCCGCCACCCGCCCCGCCCACTGGAACTTCCGCTCCCGCTGACGAGACACCCCCGCACGCCGACCCGGACCGACGTCCGGCCGGGCGGCGTGCAGTTTCGGGGAAACTGCGGCTATCGGCGCACGGATTCGTGCAGTTTCCTGGAAACTGCGGCGGTGCGAAGATCGGGGGCGGGGTCAGGGCAGGTTGATGAGGGGGGCCGCGCCGGGGGCGGGTTCGAGGCAGTAGTAGTGGTAGAGCTTCTCGACGTAGGGGCCAGGGCAGTCCTGCCAGGTGTTCTCGATGCTGGTGATCACCGCGTCGTGGTCGCCGTCGCAGCGGACGAAGTCCGCGCTGTCGACGTGCAGGACGCGGTCGAACTTGACGCAGCCGCCCACCACGTCGAGTTTCTCCGCCGACGGCAGGTCGGCCAGCGCCACGAACGCGATCACGGCGGCCAGGACGGCGGGGGCGAACCAGGACTTGAACCGGTGGAACACCGGTCGGGTCGGCAGCAGCGGTGCCAGGTTCGACTCGGGTTGCCCCGGGCGGGGGACCGGCTTGTCCAGGGCGAGCACGGTGCGCCGGCCGATCAGGTTGCGGATCAGGGCCAGCGGCGCGAGCACGAACGAGACGGGGCTCCACAGTCCGCTGGTGATCGTCTCGGCGGTGGCGTCGCGCATCTTGGCCAGGCCGCAGTCGCGGCAGAATGGACCCTGGATCCGGTTGAAGCGCACGTAGAGCACCAGACCGACGTGCCGGTAGAAGGTCACCTCGGTGGCGGGAACGTGGCCGCAGACCACGCAGTCGGGCTTGGCCGGCCCCGTCTCGGGCCGGCCGGTGAGCTGCGAGTCGATCAGATCCGTCACGATCGCGAATGGTATGCGCTGCTGAGGGCCTACGCACACCCGTATTCGGACATCGGTCGAAGGCGGGCGGCAGTGCGCGTCGCGCTCGGCTCGGGCCTGCCGGGGCGTGATCGCCGTTTCAGGTCACTTTCCGAGGTGCGACCGCAGCCGCAGATCATGACCGGAAACAGCGATCTTCACGGAGCCCGGCAGGCCCCGGCGGTGGGTCAGGCGAGGAAGCCGCCGTCGATGTCCAGCGTCGCGCCGGTGACGTAGCCGGCCTCGGGGCCGGCCAGGTAGGCGACCGCGGCCGCGACCTCGTCGGCGGTGCCGTAGCGGCCGACCGCGAGCGCGGGCAGCAGCGCGCCGGACATCGGCCCGTCGGCCGGGTTCATGTCGGTGTCGACCGGGCCGGGCTGTACCGTGTTGACGGTGATGCCGCGCGGGCCGACCTCGCGGGCCAGGCCCCGGGTGAAGCCCGCGACCCCGGCCTTGGTCAGCGCGTACAGGCTGCCGCCCGCGAAGGGCATGCGGTCGGCGTTGACGCTGCCGATGGTGATGATCCGGCCACCCTCGCCCAGGTGGCGCAGCGCCGCCTGGCTGGCGTGGAACACCGCGTGCAGATTGACCCCCACGGTCTGGTCGTACACCTCGTCGGTCAGCTCGCCGATCGGCCCGAACCCGACCACGCCCGCGTTGTTGACCAGGATGTCGAGCCGCCCGGACCGCCGCGCGACCTCGTCCACCACCCCGCGCACCGCGTCCCGGTCGGCCGAGTCGGCCCGTACCGCGTACGCCGTGCCGCCTTCGGCCTCGATCTCCTTGACCACCGTCGCGGCCGCGTCGGCGGAGGACTGGTAGGTCACCGCCACGGTGGCTCCCTCGCGGGCCAGGCGGCGGGCGATCCCCGCGCCGATGCCGCGCGACCCGCCGGTCACCAGGGCCACCTTGCCGTTCAGTTGCTGCGTCATCACTCACTCGCTTCCTCGTTCGAATTCTTGAGTACTCATTCAATATGGCACCGGGAGCCGAGGTTTGCCACGTGATATATTGAACATTCACTCAAAAAATTGCCGGAGGTGGCGAGATGGCGGTGGGCAGGCCGCGGGAGTTCGACCTCGACCGGGTGCTGGGGGCCGCGCTCGACGTCTTCTGGGCCAAGGGCTACGAGGGCACCACGATGGCCGACCTGACCGTGGCCACCGGGCTGAAGCCCGGCAGCGTGTACGCCGCCTTCGGCTCCAAGGCCGGCATGTTCTCCCAGGTGCTCGACCGCTACGAGGAGTCGGTCTTCCAATACGCCCGTGACGCGGTCAGGGAGCGGACGGTGCGCGAGGTGGTCCGGCACTGGCTGGAGGGCGTGGCACGGGCCACCACCGGCCCGGACACCCCGCCGGGCTGCCTGCTGGTGCACGGCGCGCTGGCCGCCGGGGACGGCGCGGCCGCCATCCGGGCCGAGCTGGCCCGCCGCCGTGACAGCGGCGAGCAGCTCCTGGTGACGCGGCTGGAGCGGGCGCGCGCCGAGGGCGACCTGCCGGCCTCGGTCGATCCACAGGCGGCGGCGGGCTTCGTCTTCGCGCTGTCCTCCGGGCTCGCGGTCGACGCCGCGGGCGGCGCGGACCGCGAGCGGCTGCTGCGCACCGTCGAGCTGGCCCTGCACCGGCTGCCCTGGGAGTGACCCGCGACGGGGTCGGCCGAGCCGGGGGTGACCGGCGCCACCCGGGAATCGGCGACGGGCGTCGCTCTGTTCACACTCCTGGGTGACCAGCTCGGGGGGCTCCCGTGCGCCGAACGGGTGGTTCGGGCCGCCTGCGGCGGCTCGCGGGACAGCCGCGAATCGCCGGGTTAGCACGTGTGTTCGTGGCGCGAAACGAGAATGTCGGGGGCCGGGGCTAGAGTTGCCCAGGCACGCGACTGCACTGCGTGCTGAGCGTGTCGTGCTGCCCCGACCCATGCCCTGAGCTGGGCCGTCGCCGTGGCGGACCGCCCGAAGACATCGCCGAAAGACCGTGTGGGGAGAGCCTCCTGTGAGCGACCGACTGATCATCCGTGGGGCGCGCGAGCACAACCTGCGCGATGTGAGCCTGGACCTGCCGCGCGAGGCGATGATCGTGTTCACCGGGCTGAGCGGCTCCGGAAAGTCGAGCCTCGCCTTCGACACGATCTTCGCGGAGGGGCAGCGGCGCTACGTCGAGTCGCTGTCGTCGTACGCCCGGCAGTTCCTGGGCCAGATGGACAAGCCCGACGTCGACTTCATCGAGGGCCTGAGCCCCGCGGTCTCCATCGACCAGAAGTCGACCTCGCGCAACCCGCGCTCGACCGTGGGCACCATCACCGAGGTGTACGACTACCTCCGCCTGCTCTTCGCCCGCGTCGGCCAGCCGCACTGCCCCGTCTGCGGCCACCTGATCAGCCGGCAGAGCCCGCAGCAGATCGTCGACCGGGTGCTGGCCATGGCCGAGGGCACCCGCTTCCAGGTGCTCGCGCCGGTGATCCGCGGCCGCAAGGGCGAATACCTCGACCTCTTCTCCGACCTGCAGAGCAAGGGCTTCGCCCGGGTACGGGTCGACGGCGTGGTGCACCCGCTGGGCGAGGTGCCGAAGCTGGCCAAGCAGAAGAAGCACGACATCGAGGTGGTCGTCGACCGCCTCGCCGTCAAGGAGAGCTCCAAGCAGCGGCTCACCGACTCGGTGGAGACCGCGCTGGGCCTGGCCGGCGGCATCGTGATCATGGACTTCGTCGACCTGCCCGAGGACGACGAGCACCGCGAGCGCAAGTTCTCCGAGAACCTGGCCTGCCCCAACGAGCACCAGCTCGGCATCGAGGACCTGGAGCCGCGGGTCTTCTCCTTCAACTCGCCGTACGGCGCGTGCCCGGAGTGCACCGGCCTGGGCACCAAGAAGGAGGTGGACCCGGAGCTGGTCATCCCCGACCCGGAGAAGAGCCTCGGCGAGGGCGCGATCTCCCCGTGGGCGGGCGGCCAGACCCAGGAGTACTTCTCCCGGCTGCTGGAGGCCCTCGGCGAGGAGAACGGCTTCGACATGGACACCCCGTGGCGGGCCATCACCGCGCGGGGCCAGAAGCTGATCCTGCACGGCGCGGAGAACCAGGTGCACGTGCGCTACCGCAACAAGTACGGCCGCGAGCGCTCGTACTACTCCGGCTTCGAGGGTGTGATCCCGTGGCTGGAGCGCCGCCACTCCGACACCGAGAGCGAGTGGTCGCGGGAGAAGTACGAGGGCTACATGCGGGAGGTGCCGTGCTCGGTCTGCTCGGGCACCCGGCTCAAGCCCGAGGTGCTGGCGGTGACCCTGGACGGGCGCAACATCGCCGAGCTGTGCGCGCTGTCGGTCGGCGAGGCCGCGGTGGTGCTGGCCGGGCTGGAGCTGGACGACCGGCAGCGCTTCATCGCCGAGCGGGTGCTCAAGGAGATCAACGCCCGGCTGCGCTTCCTGGTCGACGTCGGCCTGGACTACCTGTCGCTGAACCGGCCGTCGGGCTCGCTGTCCGGCGGTGAGGCCCAGCGCATCCGGCTGGCCACGCAGATCGGCTCCGGCCTGGTCGGCGTGCTGTACGTGCTGGACGAGCCGTCGATCGGCCTGCACCAGCGGGACAACCACCGGCTGATCGAGACCCTGGTGCGGCTGCGCGACCTGGGCAACACCCTGATCGTGGTGGAGCACGACGAGGACACCATCCGCACCGCCGACTGGGTGGTGGACATCGGTCCGGGCGCGGGCGAGCACGGCGGGCGCATCGTGCACAGCGGGCCGTACGACAAGCTGCTGGTCAACGAGGAGTCGGTGACCGGGGCGTACCTGTCGGGCCGCAAGGAGATCGCGACCCCGGCGCACCGCCGACCGGCGACCCCGGGCCGCGAGCTGACCGTCGTCGGCGCGCGCGAGCACAACCTGCGCAACGTGTCGGTGGCCTTCCCGCTGGGGCAGTTCATCGCGGTCACCGGCGTGTCCGGGTCGGGCAAGTCGACGCTGGTCAACGACATCCTGTACACGGTGCTGGCGAACCAGATCAACGGGGCGCGCATGGTGCCGGGCCGGCACACCCGGGTCACCGGTCTCGAGCACGTGGACAAGGTCGTGGGTGTGGACCAGTCGCCGATCGGGCGCACCCCGCGCTCGAACCCGGCGACCTACACCGGCGTGTTCGACAACATCCGCAAGCTGTTCGCCGAGACGACCGAGGCGAAGGTGCGCGGCTACGGGCCGGGGCGCTTCTCGTTCAACGTCAAGGGCGGGCGCTGCGAGAACTGCGCCGGCGACGGCACGATCAAGATCGAGATGAACTTCCTGCCCGACGTGTACGTGCCGTGCGAGGTGTGCAAGGGCGCCCGGTACAACCGGGAGACCCTGGAGGTGCACTACAAGGGCAAGACCATCGCCGAGGTGCTGGAGATGCCGATCGAGGAGGGGGCCGAGTTCTTCCAGGCCATCCCCGCGATCCACCGCCACCTCAAGACGCTGGTCGACGTCGGCCTGGGCTACGTGCGGCTGGGCCAGAGCGCGCCGACCCTGTCCGGCGGCGAGGCGCAGCGCGTGAAGCTCGCCTCCGAGCTGCAGAAGCGCTCCACCGGGCGCACCGTGTACGTGCTCGACGAGCCGACCACCGGCCTGCACTTCGAGGACATCCGCAAGCTGCTGCTGGTGCTGCAGGGACTGGTCGACAAGGGCAACACGGTGATCGTGATCGAGCACAACCTCGACGTGATCAAGTCCGCGGACCACCTGATCGACATGGGCCCCGAGGGCGGCCACCGCGGCGGCACCGTGCTCGCCACCGGCACCCCGGAGCAGCTCGCGGCCGTCGCGGAGAGCTACACCGGCCAGTTCCTCAAGCCGATGCTCGCCGCGCACGCCCCCGCCCCGGTCACCCCGCCCCGCGCCCGCAAGGCCCGCACCAAGGCCGCCGTGGCCTGACCCGGCCACACCCCGCACGACCCGTCCCGGCGACCACCTCCGCGGTCGCCGGGACTTTCCGCGCGCCCCGTCGCCGCGTGCGTCCTGCCAAGATCGCCCGACTTGCCTGGCAAGTGGGCGAAAGCGGGCTCAAGATACGCCCAGGTGCCGGGCAAGTTGGGCGATCTTGTTGGCGCTGGGTGAAGAAAATAGTTGAACTCGCAGCTAAATTTCAGAACGGGCCGCTAGGTTGATCCAGAGAAAACCTCACCTACACCTGGAAGGCCTCTCATGAGTGACGTGACGACCTCCGGCGCGACCTCGCGCCGGGTCCTGCTGGCCTCCGCGGGCGTCGTCGGCGCCGGTGCGCTGCTCGCCGCGTGCGGCTCCGAGGCCCCGGCGACCGAGCCGACCGGCGGGGCGACCGACCAGGGCGCCCCCGGAGCCAGCGGCGCGGCCGTCGGCGCGGGCACGGTGCTCGGCAAGGCCGCGGACATCCCGGTCGGCGGTGGGGTGATCTTCAAGGAGCAGGGCGTCGTCGTCACCCAGCCCACGGCGGGCCAGTACGCCGCCTTCAGCGCGATCTGCACCCACCAGGCCTGCCCGGTGAGCCAGGTGGAGGCCGGGAAGATCAAGTGCCAGTGCCACTTCAGCGAGTTCTCGATCACCGACGGCTCGGTGCTCCAGCCGCCCGCCCCCCGCGCGCTGGACAAGAAGGAGATCAAGGTCGAGAACGGCGAGATCAAGCTCGCCTGAGCATGCCCGGCCCGCCGGGCTGCCGGATCTCATGTGGACCCGCGTCCGGTCCCCGGATTGCGGGCCGGGAGGCGTGTCGGACTGATCGTCTAGGCTTGGCGGCGTGGCTGATCCGTCCCAGTACCGGCCCGCGCCGGGCACGATTCCCGACGCGCCCGGTGTGTACCGGTTCCGCGACGAGCAGGGCCGGATCATCTACGTCGGCAAGGCCAAGAGCCTGCGCAGCCGGCTGAACTCCTACTTCGCCGACGTCTGGACGCTGCACCAGCGCACCCAGCAGATGGTCACCACCGCGGCCGGCGTGGACTGGGTCGTGGTCGGCACCGAGGTCGAGGCGCTCCAGCTGGAGTACTCCTGGATCAAGGAGTACGACCCCCGCTTCAACGTGAAGTACCGCGACGACAAGTCGTACCCGTACCTCGCGGTCACCCTCGACGAGGAGTATCCGCGGCTGCTGGTCATGCGCGGGGCCAAGCGCAAGGGCGTGCGCTACTTCGGGCCTTACTCGCACGCCTGGGCCATCCGGGAGACCCTCGACCTGCTGCTGCGCATCTTCCCGGCGCGCACCTGCTCGGCCGGGGTGTTCAAGCGGGCCGGCCAGATCGGGCGGCCGTGCCTGCTCGGCGACATCGGCAAATGCTCCGCGCCGTGTGTCGGCCGGGTCAGCGCCGCCGAGCACCGCGGCATCGTCGAGGACTTCTGCGACTTCATGGCCGGGCGCACCGACACCATGCAGCGCCGCCTGGAGAAGCAGATGCACGAGGCGTCGGCGGCGATGGAGTACGAGCGCGCCGCGCGCCTGCGCGACGACCTGATCGCGCTGCGCCGGGCCATGGAGAAGCAGTCGATCGTGCTGTCCGACGGCACCGACGCCGACGTGGTCGCCTTCGCCGACGACCCGCTGGAAGCCGCGGTGCAGGTCTTCCACGTACGCGACGGGCGGGTGCGCGGCCAGCGCGGCTGGATCGTGGACAAGACCGAGGAGCTGAGCATCGGCGACCTCGTGCACCACTTCTGCACCCAGATCTACGGCGGCGAGACCGGCGAGGCCGACGTGCCCCGCGAGCTGCTCGTGCCGGAACTGCCCGCCGACGCCGACGCGCTGACCGACTGGCTGTCGCAGCACCGGGGTTCGCGGGTGACCATGCGGGTGCCCCAGCGCGGCGACAAGAAGACGCTGATGGAGACCGTCGCGCGCAACGCGCTGCAGGCGCTGGCCCAGCACAAGCTGCGCCGGGCCGGTGACCTCACCGCCCGCAGCAAGGCCCTGGAGGAGATCGAGGACGCGCTCGGGCTGGCCGCGGCCCCGCTGCGGATCGAGTGCTACGACATCTCGCAGATCCAGGGCACCGACGTGGTGTCCAGCATGGTCGTCTTCGAGGACGGCGTGCCGAAGAAGTCCGACTACCGGCGCTTCATCATCAAGGGCGCGACCGACGACGTTTCCGCGATCAGCGAGGTGATGCGGCGGCGGTTCGCCCGCTACCTGGCCGAGGGGCCGGTGGACCCGACCGAGGAGGCCGCCGCCGGCCGGCCGAAGCGCTTCGCGTACCCGCCGCAGCTGGTCGTGGTCGACGGCGGTGCGCCGCAGGTCAACGCCGCGGCCGCGGTGCTCACCGAACTGGGCGTCACCGACGTGGCCATCTGCGGCCTGGCCAAGCGGCTGGAGGAGGTCTGGCTGCCCGACGACTCGATGCCGATCATCCTGCCCCGCACCGCCGAGGGCCTCTACCTGCTCCAGCGGGTCCGCGACGAGGCGCACCGCTTCGCCATCCGCTTCCACCGCGAGCGGCGCTCGGCCCGGATGACCACCTCCGACCTCGACAGCGTGCCCGGCCTGGGCGAGATCCGCCGCAAGGCCCTGCTGCGCCACTTCGGCTCGCTCAAGCGCCTGGCCGCGGCGAGCGTCGACGAGATCGCCGAGGTCCCCGGCATCGGCCCGCGCACCGCGGTCGCGGTGCTGACGGCGCTGGGCGTGTCGCCGGAGGCGGCCCCGGCGGCAGCCGCCACGCCCACCACGGAGGCTGTGCCCACGCCGCCGGAATCGGCGCCGGTGGCGCCCGCGCCGACGGTGCCGCAGGCCACGCCCGCCCCGGGTGCGGCGCTGGCCACGGCGGAGGAACCGGGCACGCCTGGCTAGGATGTTCTCTCGTTGCCGACATCCTTCGGCAACGTGCCCGCCCGCCGCCTGAGGTTCGCTGGACCCGGTGGCCGTCGCGGGCGGCCGCCCCGGCAGGCGGCGACGACAGCAGTGGGGGCACACGTGAGCGTGGACACACCGGCCCGGCGCAGTACGCCGGGCGAGCGCGGTGAGCAGCAGGGCGAGCCCAGGGGGAGCGGGGACGAGTCCGGCGAGGGCCCGGCCACGAACCTGGTGGTGGTGACCGGCGTCTCCGGCGGCGGGCGCAGCACCGTGGCCCGCGCCCTGGAGAACGTCGGCTACTACGTGGTCGACAACCTGCCGCAGGCGCTGCTGGTGCAGCTCGCCGAGCTGGCCGCGAAGGCCGGCGGCGCGGCCCGGCACACCGCGATGGTGCTCGACGTGCGCAGCCGCGTCTTCTCGACCGACCTCGCCGGCGCGATCCGCGACCTGCGCGAGAAGGGCTTCTCGCCGCGGGTGGTCTTCGTCGACGCCGACGACGAGGTGCTGATCAGGCGGTTCGAGAGCGTACGCCGATCGCACCCGCTGCAGGGCGACGGCCGCCTGTCCGACGGCATCGCCGCCGAGCGCTCGCTGCTGGCCGAGGCCCGCGAGCAGGCCGACGTGCTCATCGACACCTCGCACCTGAACGTGAACCAGCTCCGGGCCCGGGTCGAGGAGCTGTTCGCCAGCCCTGAGGCGCTGCGGCTACGGGTCACGGTGCTGTCGTTCGGCTTCAAGTACGGCCTGCCCCCGGACGCAGACTTCGTGCTGGACGCCCGCTTCCTGCCCAACCCGTACTGGGTGCCCGAACTGCGCGAGCACACCGGCCGCGAGGAGGACGTCAGCCGGTACGTGCTGGGCCAGCGCGGGGCGAACACGTTCGTGGAGACGTACGCGCGCCTGGTGACCGCGACCGCGCCCGGCTTCGAGCGGGAGGGCAAGCGCTACCTGACCGTGGCCGTCGGCTGCACCGGCGGCAAGCACCGCAGCGTCGCCATCGCCGAGGAACTGGCCAAGCGGCTGCGCGAGCTGCGCGTTGTCGCCCATGCCCAGCACCGCGACCTGGGACGCGAATGAGCGAGGTCGGTTTCAGGCCGCAGGCGGGCGGCGACCGGATCCGGGTGGTGGCGTTCGGCGGGGGGCACGGGCTGAGCGCGAGCCTGCGTGCGCTGCGCGCGACCGGGCTGCCCCTGGAGATCACCGCGGTGGTCACCGTTGCCGACGACGGCGGCTCCAGCGGCCGGATCCGCGCGGGCCGCGACGTACTCCCTCCGGGTGATCTGCGGCAGGCGCTGGCCGCCCTCGCCGGGGACGACGATCTCAGCGACCGCACCGCCCGGCTGATGCAGTACCGCTTCGGCGGTGCCGACGAACTGGCCGGGCATCCGGTCGGCAACGTGGTGCTGTGCGGCCTGATGGAGCAGCTCGGCGACCCGGTCGCGGCGCTCGACCTGGCGGGGGCGATGCTGCGCGCGGTGGGCCGGGTGCTGCCGATGTCGAACAAACCGCTGGGCATCGAGGCTGACCTGTTCGTCGACGGCCGGCAGGTCACCGTGCGTGGCCAGCACCAGGTCGCGGTCGCCCAGGGGCGGGTGCTGGAGGTCCGGCTGGAGCCGCCGGAGCCCGACGCGTGCCCGCAGGCCCTGGCGGCGATCGCCGACGCGGACTGGTTGGTGTTCGGGCCCGGGAGCTGGTACACCAGTGTCATCCCGCACCTGCTGGTGCCGCAGCTGGCAGCCGCGGTCACCGCGAGCGCGGCACGTCGGCTGGTGACCCTGAACCTGGCGGCGGACTCCGAGACGGTGGGCCTGTCGCTGCCTGATCACCTGGGCGCGCTGGGTCGGTACCTCCCGGACCTCAAGGTCGATATTGTTCTGGTCGACAGGAATGCCGTGGGAGACCCCGAACCGGTCGCGAATGCGGCAGAATCACTCGGTGCTCGCATCGCGATCGCTCCGGTGGCCGTCCAGGACGGCACCGCGCGACACGATCCGGTCCGATTGGGCCGCGCACTGGTGCCACTCTTGGCCACCGCTCGTTAAGCACGTACGACAAACCGCACGACACAATCAGGCATCACAGCCGCGACCGGCCACGAGGTGACGACACGATGGCGATGACCGCTGCGGTCAAAGACGAGCTCAGCCGGGTCGACGTGCCCAAGCCGTGCTGCCGGCGCGCGGAGATGGCGGCACTGCTGCGCTTCGCGGGCGGGCTGCACATCGTCTCGGGCCGCGTCGTGGTGGAGGCGGAGCTGGACACCGGAGCGGTGGCCCGGCGGCTGCGCACCACCATCGCCGACCTGTTCGGCTACCCGAGCGAGGTGCACATCCTCGCGTCGGGCGGGCTGCGTAAAGGCAGCCACTACATCGTGCGCATCGTCAAGGACGGCGAGGCGCTGGCGCGCCAGACCGGCCTGCTGGACGTGCGCGGGCGGCCGGTGCGGGGCCTGCCGCCGAACGTGGTCTCGGCGAGCGTGTGCTGCGCCGTGGCCGCCTGGCGCGGGGCGTTCCTGGCGCACGGCTCGCTGACCGAGCCCGGCCGCTCCTGCGCCCTGGAGATCACCTGCCCGGGTCCGGAGTCGGCCCTGGCGCTGGTCGGCGCGGCCCGCCGACTCGGCATCACCGCCAAGGCCCGCGAGGTGCGCGGCGTCGACCGCGTCGTGGTCAAGGACGGCGACGCGATCGCCGCCCTGCTCACTCGTATCGGCGCGCACTCCAGCGTGCTGGCCTGGGAGGAGCGCCGGGTGCGCCGCGAGGTCCGCGCGACCGCGAACCGCCTGGCCAACTTCGACGACGCGAACCTTCGGCGTTCGGCGCGGGCGGCGGTCGCCGCGGCGGCCCGGGTCACCCGCGCCCTGGAGATCCTCGCCGACGACGCCCCCGGCCACTTGACCAGCGCGGGCCGCCTGCGCCTGGAGCACCGCCAGGCCTCCCTGGAGGAGCTGGGCGCGCTGGCCGACCCGCCGCTGACCAAGGACGCCATCGCCGGCCGCATAAGGCGTCTGCTCGCCCTCGCCGACAAGCGCGCCCGCGACCTGGGCATCCCCGACACCGAGGCGGCCGTCACCGCCGAGATGCTCACCGTCTGAGCCGCCGTCCCCGAGATCGCCGCGACCCGCCCGGGTCGCGGCGATCTGCGTTTCGGCGTACCCGCGTGGCGATCTTGGGGGTGGGGTCGTTGTGGTTTCGTGTGACAGGGGACACGGGGGTGAAACAAAGACCCCGGCGGGGATGTCTGCCACAGCTCAGCTAGGGTCGGAACCGTACGGCGACGCTGCCGGCAGCTCGGCCGCGACGCCGTCCGCCAGGTGTGTTGGCGGCGTGACCGGGCGAGTGACCTATCGGCCGCCGCACTGGGCGAACTGCCGCCAGTCGGCGCACATGGCGAGGAGATGGGACCTGTGACCATCCGGGTTGGCATCAACGGCTTCGGCCGGATCGGGCGTAACTTCTACCGGGCGCTGCTCGCGTCCGGCGCGGACATCGAGCTGGTGGCCGTGAACGACCTGACCGACAACGCGACGCTGGCGCACCTGCTCAAGTACGACTCGATCCTGGGCCGCCTGCCCTACGAGGTGAAGGCGACCGAGACCGAGCTGACGGTCAACGGCAAGTCGTTCAAGGCGTTCGCCGAGCGCGACCCGGGCAAGCTCCCCTGGGGTGACCTGGGCGCGGACGTCGTCATCGAGTCGACGGGCCTGTTCACCGACGCCGCCAAGGCGAAGGTGCACGCGGACAACGGCGCCAAGAAGGTCATCATCTCGGCTCCGGCCAAGGGTGAGGACATCACGATCGTGCTCGGCGTGAACGGCGACAAGTACGACGCCGCCAAGCACACGATCATCTCGAACGCCTCCTGCACCACGAACTGCCTCGCCCCCATGGCGAAGGTCCTGAACGACACGATCGGGATCGAGAAGGGTCTGATGACCACGATCCACGCGTACACCCAGGACCAGAACCTGCAGGACGGCCCGCACAAGGACCTGCGTCGCGCCCGCGCCGCGGCCCTGAACATCGTGCCGACCTCGACCGGCGCCGCCAAGGCGATCGGCCTGGTGCTGCCGGAGCTCAAGGGCAAGCTGGACGGCTTCGCGCTGCGCGTGCCGATCCCGACCGGCTCGGCCACCGACCTGACCTTCACCGCCGCTCGCGAGACGTCGGTCGAGGAGGTCAACGCCGCGATCAAGGCCGCGGCCGAGGGCCCGCTCAAGGGCATCCTGGTGTACACCGAGGACGAGATCGTCTCCTCGGACATCGTGACCGACCCCGCCTCCTGCATCTTCGACGCCGGCCTGACCAAGGTCATCGGCAACCAGGTGAAGGTCGTCGGCTGGTACGACAACGAGTGGGGCTACTCGAACCGCCTGGTGGACCTCACCAAGCTCGTGGGCGCCTCGCTGTAATGCGCGGCCTCGACGAATTGCTCGCCGAGGGTGTCTCGGGTCGGCGCGTGCTCGTGCGCGCCGACCTGAACGTGCCCTTCGTCAAGGACAGCCCCGGGACGATCGCCGACGACGGCCGGATCCGGGCGGTGCTGCCGACCATCACGGCGCTGCGGGACGCGGGCGCCTCGGTGATCGTCATGTCGCACCTGGGCCGCCCCAAGGGCGAGCCCGACCCCAAGTACACGCTCGCGCCGGTCGCGACGCGCTTCGCCGAGCTGCTGGGCTCGCCGGTCACCTTCGCCGGTGACACGGTCGGCCCGTCGGCGCAGGACGCGGTGGCGGCGCTGACCCCCGGCGGCGTGGTGCTGCTGGAGAACCTGCGCTTCAACGTGGGCGAGACCAGCAAGGACGACGCCGTGCGCGGCGCGTTCGCCGACCAGCTGGCGGCGTTCGGCGACGTGTACGTCGACGACGCCTTCGGCGCGGTGCACCGCAAGCACGCCAGCGTCTACGACGTCGCCTCCCGGCTCCCGCACTACGCGGGCGGCCTGGTGCTGCGCGAGGTCGAGGTGCTCAAGCGGCTCACCGAGAACCCGGCCACGCCGTACGTGGTGATCCTCGGCGGCTCGAAGGTCTCCGACAAGCTGGCCGTGATCGAGGCCCTGCTCGGCAAGGCAGACAAGCTGCTCATCGGCGGCGGCATGTGCTTCACCTTCCTCAAGGCCCAGGGCCACGAGGTGGGCGCGTCGCTGCTGCAGGAGGAGATGCTCGACACCTGCCGCGACCTGCTGGCCCGCGCCGGCGACCGGATCGTGCTGCCGACCGACGTGGTGGTGGCCGACAAGTTCGCCGCCGACGCCGCGACCGACACGGTCGCCGCGGACGCGATCCCGGCCGGCTGGCTCGGCCTGGACATCGGCCCCGAGTCGGTGGCCCTGTTCACCGAGGCGCTGTCCGGCGCGAAGACGGTCTTCTGGAACGGCCCGATGGGCGTGTTCGAGCTGGCCCCGTTCGCCAACGGCACCCGGGGTGTGGCCGAGGCCATCACCAAGGTCGACGGCTTCACCGTGGTCGGCGGCGGCGACTCGGCCGCGGCCGTGCGCGCGCTCGGCATCGACGAGGCCGCGTTCGGCCACATCTCCACGGGCGGCGGCGCCTCCCTGGAGTACCTGGAGGGCAAGTCGCTGCCCGGTCTCGAAGCCCTGGAGGCGTGATGGCAGAGGTCAAGCGCCGGCCCCTGATGGCCGGCAACTGGAAGATGAACCTCAACCACCTCGAAGCCATCGCGCTCGTGCAGAAGCTGGCCTTCAGCCTGACCGAGAAGCAGCTCGAGGACGTCGAGGCCGCGGTGCTGCCGCCGTTCACCGACATCCGCAGCGTGCAGACGCTGGTGGACGGCGACCGGCTGCTCATCAAGTACGGCGCGCAGGACATCTCGGCGCACCCCTCCGGCGCGTACACCGGGGAGATCTCCGGCGCGATGCTGGCGAAGCTGGGCTGCTCGTTCGTGACGGTGGGCCACTCGGAGCGCCGGCAGTACCACAACGAGTCCGACGCGCTGGTCAACGCCAAGGTCAAGGCGGCGCTGGCCAACGAGATCACGCCGATCCTGTGCGTGGGCGAAGGCCTGGACATCCGCGAGAAGGGCGAGCACGTCGAGTACACGCTCGCGCAGCTCGACGGCGGCCTGGCCGGGCTCACCCCGGCCGAGGTGGAGAAGGTCGTGGTGGCGTACGAGCCGGTCTGGGCGATCGGCACCGGCAAGACCGCCACGCCCGAGGACGCCCAGGAGGTCATCGGGGCGATCCGCGCGCAGCTGGCCAAGACCCAGGGCGAGTCCACCGCGCAGGCGGTGCGGGTGCTCTACGGCGGCTCCGTGAAGGCGGGCAACGTCGCCGCGATCATGGCGCAGCCCGACATCGACGGCGCGCTGGTCGGCGGGGCGAGCCTCGACGCCGACGAGTTCACCCGGCTCGTGCGCCTCGGTCTCTGAGCCACCGGTACGAACCTGCTCCGCCCCCGCGGCTCCGGCCGCGGGGGCGGACCTCGTCTATGGCCGGACCGCCTGACGTACACGCTAAGTGATCTTTCGGATGCCCGCAGTCCTGCTTTGTTGCGATCTGACTCCCGGCTGCCGCGCCGGTCCCCGTAGTGCCTAGAGTGTGCGCGTGGCCGGGCGACCGAGACGTCGTGCGGCTGCGAGCGGTTCACCCCCCGACCACCCCTGAGATCCTTGGCGGGCCACCCCCACGCCCGCTGGGAGGACGACGATGCCATACCTCAAGCACCGCATGCGGCAGATCACCGCCGCCGCCGTCGCGGTCATGGCGCTCGGCGCCGCCTCCGCCTGCGACTCGGCGGCCGACGCCAACGACACGGTCTCCACGGGCGGCACCCTGCGCGTCGTGTTGCCGCAGCTCCCCGAGCACCTGGACCCGCAGCGCATCGCGGCCGCGATGGACAACAACATCAGCCGCCTGATGTCGCGCACCCTGACCACCTACAAGGCCGAGTCCGGCGCGGCCAGCAGCGAGCTGGTGCCCGACCTGGCCACCGACCTCGGCCGGCCGAGTGAGAAGAACACGGTCTGGGAGTTCAAGCTGCGCGAGGGGGTGAAGTGGGAGGACGGCTCGCCCGTCAACTGCTCGCAGGTCAAGTACGGCGTGGAGCGCAACTTCGCGGCGCTGTTCGACTCGGGCCTGCCCTACGCGGAGCTGATGCTGGCCGACAACGCCACCCCGTACGAGGGCCCGTACAGCGGCAAGGGGCTGGACTCGGTGGTCTGCGAGGACACCCGGACCATCAAGTTCAAGCTCAAGCAGCCGGCCGGCGACTTCAACTACACGGTGGCGCTGCCGATCTTCTCGCCCGCCAAGCAGGGCGCCGACGGTGACAAGGACGCCTACGACAAGCGTCCGCTGTCCAACGGCCCGTACCGCATGGAGCCGCGGTCCGGCGACAAGGGCTTCACGCTGGTCCGCAACGAGCACTGGTCGTCGAGCCTCGACTCGGTGCGCAAGGGCCACCCTGACAAGATCGTCTTCGTGGTCGACTCCAACGACCCGGCCGTGACCAACGCGCTGATCCAGGACCAGGGCGCCGACCGCAACACGATCATGTTGCAGAGCAACGTGGCGCCGAACTTCCTGCAGCAGGTCATCAACGACCCCAAGCTCTCGCAGCGGGTGGCGACCGGCCCCAGCGGCTCGGTGCGCTACTTCGCCATCAACACGGTCATGGTGCCGAACCTGGACTGCCGCAAGGCACTGGCGTACGCGTTCAACAAGCGCAAGTACCGCCAGGCCATGGGCGGCTCGGTGATCGGTGAGCTGGCCACCTCGATGATCCCGCCGAACCTGGCGGCGCACGCCAAGTTCGACCACTACGGCACCCTCACCGACAGCGACGGTGACGAGGACAAGGCGCTCGCGCTCATCGACAAGGCGCGCAAGGACGGCAAGCCCTGCCCCGAGAAGATCTCGGTCTCGCTGCCGGAGAACGACACCATCGCCCGCTACGTCAAGACGATGGTCGACGCCTACGTGCGCATCGGCATCAAGGTCGAGCTCAAGCGGCTGCCGGCGGACCAGTACTGGGGCCGCATCGCCGACGTGGGCCACGGCAACCACCTGGTCTACGCGGGCTGGATCCCGGACTGGGCGAACGGCTCGGCGGTCATCCCGCCGCTGTTCGACGGCAAGCTGGTCAAGCCCACCGGCGAGCAGAGCGGCTCGAACTACTCGTTCCTGAACGACTCGGACGTCAACAAGGCGATCGCCGACGCGCTGGCCGAGCAGGACCTGAACCGGCAGTACAAGCTGTGGGGCGAGATCGACAGCAAGCTGTCGGAGATGGCCGTGACCATCCCCGTGCTGTACCCGAACTCGATCCGCATGTACGGTTCGAACGTCGCGGGGGCCTTCATCCACGCCCAGTTCGGCGCGCCCGACCTGGCGTCGCTGGGCCTGAAGGACCCCTCGATCCCGGTGGATGTGACCTCCTCGGCCTCCTAGCCGGTACGATGGACCGCTATTGTTGACCGACACCCAAGGCCGCGCGAGCGGCCACCGAGCCTAAGGACACCTGCTCATGCCGATCGGCTTCGCCTACACGTTGATCGTGTTGCTGATCATCACCAGCGCCCTGCTGACGATGCTGGTCCTGCTGCACCGGGGCAAGGGCGGCGGCCTGTCCAGCATGTTCGGCGGCGGTGTGTCGTCGAGCCTGGCCGGGTCGTCGGTGGCGGAGAAGAACCTCGACCGCTACACCGTGCTGGTGGGCATCGTCTGGTTCGCCTGCATCGTGGGGCTCGGCCTCTGGCTGAAGCTCGAAATGGCCGCCGGCGCCGTCGGCTGACGAACGCAAGCACGCGAAAGGGCGGCTGACCTTCGGGTCGGCCGCCCTTTCGGCGTTACTCGGCTGATCAGCGCGGGGCGAAGTGCGCCGGGGCGTTCGCCGCCGCCGCCCGGTCGAGCAGCCAGACGGTGCGCGAGACGCCGTGCACCCGGGCGGCCGGCAGCAGCGCCGGCCCGGTCAGCGCCGCACCGACGGACTCGGCCTTGTCCGGCCCGGCGGCGATCAGCCAGACCTCGTCGGCGGTGTCCAGGGCGGGGATGGTGAGCGTGGTGCGCAGCGGCGGCGGCTTCGGGCTGTCCCGGACCGCGCAGACCGGCCCGGGTTCGGCCGAGCTCGGGTGGCCCGGGAACACCGACGCCACGTGGCCGTCCTCGCCGACGCCGAGCAGCACCAGGTCGAAGCGCGGCAGCGCGCCCCCGTCGGGCGCGTGCCGGGCCAGCTCCGCGGCGTACCGCGCGGCCGCCAGTTCCGGGTCTGCGCCGTCGGGGCCGTCCGAGGGTGGCATCGGGTGCACCCGCGCCGGGTCGAGCGGCAGCGAGTCCAGCAGGGCCGCGCGCGCCTGGGTCTCGTTGCGGTCCGGGTCCCCGGCGGGCAGGAAACGCTCGTCCCCCCACCACAGGTTGACCCGGGACCAGTCGACCGCGTCGCGGGCCGGGGCGGCCAGCACGGCCCGGTACACGGCCGCCGCGACCCGGCCGCCGGTCAGCACGACGTCGGCCGTGCCCCGCGCGGCCTGCGCGTCCTGTATCCGCACGACGAGCCGTGCGGCAACCGCTGTGGCCAGCAGGTCCGCGTCGGCGTGCACGACCACGGTCGGTGCCGGCACGGACCCGTCGGCGGCATGCGCGCCGGGTGCGGTGTCCGTGCTCATGCCTTCTCCTCGCTTCGCTCGTCGGCGGCATGGACACCGGGCCTCTGATTCGCTCGCTGACGCTCGCTCATGCGGCCACCGGTTCCCACGCCGGGTCCTGCCAGATGTGGGTACGGGTGGACGCCCGGTCGCCGAGGTTCTCGATTCCCGTCGCCGCGGCCAGCGCCGCCGCGTACGGCTGGTCGGCGTCGAGGCGCTGCAGCTCCTCGGCCAGCACCTCGCCCAGGCGGCGTTCCACCAGCGGCAGCACCTGGTCCAGCGAGCCGGACTTGCGCAGCAGGGCCATGCCGTCGCCGGTGCTGTGCAGGCTCAGCGAGCCGCCGTCGGCCAGCGCGAAGTCGACCCCGTGCAGCGGGCCGGAGACCTCGGCGAGCTGCACCGGGACGCCCATCCGGGCCATGATCCAGCCGCGCAGCAGCGCGCCCAGCGGGTCGCCCGCGGCGGCGTGCACCGTCGCCGACAGCGCGCCCGCCGACGCGGTGTCGAAAGCGCCCGCGATCAGCGAGCGCCAGCCGGTCAGCCGGGTCCAGGACAGGTCGGTGTCGCCGGGGGCGTAGTCCAGCGCCCGCTGCCGCAGCGCCGCGGCCGGGTCGGGGCACTGGGCGATGTCGGTGACCCGGCGCTCCGCGACGACGCCCAGCGGGTCGTATGCGATGTGCTCGGGCGGGCAGCCGTGCCACCAGGTGACCACCGGCACGTCCGGGGCCAGCAGCGGCATGACCACCGACTCGCTGTGCAGGGCGAGCCGGCCGTGCATCCGCATGATCACGGCCTCGCACGGTCCGAGCCGCCCGCCGACGACGATCTCGGCGTCGAGCCGGTTCTTGGCGTTGGCGGTCGCCGCGTCGACGCCCGCGACCGGGCCGCGGCTGACCACGAGCAGGCGGCAGGGGTGCGACGCGGCGGCGATGGTGGCCGCGTCCTCGACCTGGCGCACCCGGCCCTCGTCCACGATGACGACCAGGTTGAGGGCGAGGCCGCTGGCGACGCCGCCCGCGTTGCGCCGCTCCGAGGCGAGCTTGCGCACCACCTCGTTACCGGTGGTGTCCCACAGGGCTAGCATTCCGTCCCACTTCCCAGCGTGATCAACAGCTCGCTCATGCCCGCCGCCAGGTGCGGCCCTCGCGGGCCAGCATCTCGTCGGCCTCGCGCGGACCCCACTCGCCCGCCCGGTACGTTGCGGGCTTGGTGCCCGCCCAGGCGTCCTCCAGCGGGTCGATGATGCGCCAGCCCTCCTCGACCTCCGCCGCGTCCGGGAACAGCGTCCGGTCGCCGAGCAGAACGTCGAGGATGAGTCGCTCGTACGCCTCGGGGCTGGACTCGGTGAAGGCCTCGCCGTAGGCGAAGTCCATGGTGATGTCGCGCAGCTCCATCTGGGTGCCGGGCACCTTGGAGCCGAACTTCAGCATCACGCCCTCGTCCGGCTGGACCCGGATGACCAGCTGGTTGTTGCCCAGCAGCTCCACGTCCTCGGGGTAGAACGGCAGGTGCGGGGCCTTCTTGAACAGCACCGCGACCTCGGTGACCCGCCGGGGCAAGCGCTTGCCGCAGCGGATGTAGAACGGCACGCCCGCCCAGCGGCGGTTCTGGATGGTCAGCCGCACCGCCGCGTACGTCTCGGTGTCCGAGTCCGGCGGGACGTCCGACTCCTCCAGGTAGCCCGGCACCCGGGCCCCGGCGACCCAGCCGGTCAGGTACTGCCCGCGCACGGTCTCGGCGGCCACGTCCTTCGGCGGCACGGTCGCCCGCAGCACCTTGAGCTTCTCCGCGCGGATCTCGGAGGCGTCGAACGTGGTCGGCTCCTCCATGGCGACCAGCGCCAGCAGCTGCATCAGGTGGTTCTGCATGACGTCGCGGGCCGCGCCGGTGGCGTCGTAGAAGCCGGCCCGGGTGCCGATGCCGACGTCCTCGGCCATGGTGATCTGCACCGAGTCGACGTACTTGGAGTTCCACAGGGGCTCGAACAGCGAGTTCGCGAAGCGCAGCGCCAGGATGTTCTGGACCGTCTCCTTGCCCAGGTAGTGGTCGATGCGGAAGACGTCCTCCGCGCTGACCACGTCGTCGACCAGGTCGTTGAGCGCCTTGGCCGACTCCAGGTCCTCGCCGAACGGCTTCTCCACCACGACCCGCCGCCAGCCGCCCGACTTGGCGTTGTCGGCCATGCCGGTGCGCTCCAGCTGCTTGAGCACGGTCGGGAAGGCGGCCGGGGGGATGGACAGGTAGAACGCGGCGTTGCCCATGATGCCGTGCGAGTCGCGCAGCTCGTTCAGGCAGTCGTGCAGCCGGTCGAAGGCGGCGTCGTCGTCGAACGCGCCGCCCACGAAGCGGAAGTTGCCCGCCAGCCGGGCCCAGACCTCCTCGCGCCACGGGGTCCGCGCGTGCTCCATGGCCGCCGTGCGGGCCACGTTCTCGAAGTCGCCGTCGCCCCAGTCACGCCGGGCGAAGCCGGCGATCACGAAGCCGGGCGGCAGCAGGCCGCGGTTGGCCAGGTCGTACACGGCCGGGATGAGCTTCTTGCGGGCGAGGTCGCCGGTGACCCCGAAGATGACGAGCGCGCAGGGCTCCGGGATCCGCGGCAGTCGGCGGTCCTGGGGGTCCCGCAGCGGATTGCGCCGCTGCGGGTCGGACGACACGGTCACGTGACGTCACCTCTCCTTGTCCGGCTGGAGCCGGGCCGCGGCGTCCAGCAGCTGGGCGATGCCCTTGGCCCGGTCGGTCAGGTGCAGGTGCAGCAGCGGGCGGTCGCGCCCGGCGAGCGCCTGCCGATCGCCCGCGGCCTGCGCCGCCTGCAGCCGACCGAAGGTGTACGGCTTGCCCGGCACTGCCAGGTCCTCGGCGGCCTCGCCGGTGATCTGCAGGAACGCGCCGTTCTGCGGGCCGCCCTTGTGGTACTGGCCGGTCGAGTGCAGGAAGCGCGGGCCCCAGCCGAACGTCACCGGGCGGCCGCTCGCGCTCGCCAGCAGCTCGCGCAGCTTGGCGGTGTCCGCGTCGGCGAACCGGTCGAGGTAGGCCATCACGGCGACGTAGCCGTTTTCGCCCGTGGCCCCGAGCAGGGCGCGCAGCGCGTCTTCCAGGGAGCTCGCGTCGCCGTACCCGACGACGGCGCCCTCGGTGAACGACGGTGTCGCCGCCGGTAGGCCCGCCTCCAGGATCTTGTTCGTGTTCTGCTTGGACTCGGTGACGTTGGGCTGGTCGAACGGGTCGATGCCGAGCACCCGTCCGGCCACCGCGGTCGCGACCTCCCAGCACAGGAACTGCGCGCCGAGCGGCCCGTTGACCGAGACGTGCGGCACGACGCCGCTGCCCGGCACGGCGCCGACGCCCAGCGACCCGCCGACCGTGGCGGTCAGCACGTCGGAGCCGGTCGCACCGGCGCTGATCGGGGTCTCCACCACGACCGGCAGGATGCCCTTGCCGTCCTTGCCGGTGGACTCGGCGATCAGCTGCTCGGCCCAGTCGCCCAGGCCGGTGATGCCGCTGCCGTCGTCCACCAGCGCGATCTTGTCGCGGCCCGCCAGGGCTGCCGCGCCCATCGCCGCGCCGAGCAGGAACGCCGGGTTGTCGAGGTCGCCGGTCAGCGTGGTCGCGAACTCCTCGGCCTGGTCCAGCAGTTCGGCCACGTCCACCCCGGTCAGCGCCGTCGGCACCAGGCCGAACGCGGTCAGCGCCGAGTAGCGGCCGCCCACGTCCGAGTCGGCCAGCAGCACGGTCGCGCCCATCTCGCGGGCGGTCGCCTCCAGCGGCGAGCCGGGGTCGGTGACGACGACGAAGCGCCGGCCGGCCTCGGCCGGGCTCAGCCCGGCGTCGAGGAACGCCTGCAGGTACGCCCGGCGGTGGCTGTCGGTCTCCACGGTGCCGCCGGACTTGCTCGACACCACCACCACGGTGCGGTCCAGCCGGTCGCGCAGCGCGGCGGCGACCTGGCCGGGGTCGGTGGTGTCCAGCACGGTGAGCCGCTTGCCCAGGGTGAGGGAGATCACCTCGGGGGCCAGCGAGGAGCCGCCCATGCCGGCCAGCACCACGTGGTCCAGGTCGCCCAGCTCGTCGTGCAGCTCGGCGAGCTGCGGCAGCAGCGCCCGGCTGCGCTGGAAGGTGTCCACCCAGCCGAGCCGGATCGACGCCTCGGCCTCGGCGGCCGGGCCCCACAGCGTGGCGTCCTTGGCCGCCAGCTTCGCGGGCACCCCGTCGGCCAGCAGCTGCGCCAGCACGGGCTCGGCCGCCTCGGCGACCTCGCGGGACACCCGCACGGTCAGCCCGCCGCCGAACACGACTTCCTCAAAGTTGTCCGTCACGCCTTCTCCTCGCTGCGCTCGTCGGCGGCGTGTCCTACCTGCACCATGGTTCGCTCGCTGCGCTCGCTCACGCCTGCTCCAGCTTCGCCTGCACGCCCGCGAGCAGTTCCTTCCAGCTGGCGTCGAACTTGGCGACACCGTCCCGCTCCAGGAACTCCACCACGTCGTCGTAGTCGATGCCGACCTCGCGCAGCGCGTCGAGGGTCATCTCGGCCGACTGCAGGTTGCCGGTGACCGTGTCGCCGGGCACCTTGCCGTGGTCGGCGAAGGCCTTCATGGTCTTCTCCGGCATGGTGTTGACCGTGTTCGGCGCGATCAGCTGCTCGATGTAGAGCGTGTCCGGGTAGGCCTCGTTCTTGGTGCCGGTGGAGGCCCACAGCGGCCGCTGCGGCTTGGCTCCGGCGGCCTTGAGAGCGGCCCAGCGCTGGCCGTTGACGACGTCCAGGTGCGCGCCGTACGCCAGCCGGGCGTTGGCGACCGCGGCCTGCCCGCGCAGGGCGAGCGCGTCCGGAGTGCCGATCTTCTCCAGCCGCTTGTCGATCTCGGTGTCGAAGCGCGATACGAAGAACGACGCCACGGACTCGATCTTCGAGATGTCGTGCCCGTTGGCCTGCGCCTGCTCCAGGCCGGTCAACCAGGCGTCCATCACCGCGCGGTAGCGCTCCAGCGAGAAGATCAGCGTCACGTTGACGCTGATGCCCTCGGCCAGCGCCGCTGTGATCGCGGGCAGGCCGGCCAAGGTCGCCGGGATCTTGATGAACAGGTTGGGCCGGTCGACCAGCCACCACAGCTGCTTGGCCTCGGCGATGGTCGGCTCGGTCTGGTCGGCCAGCCGCGGGTCGACCTCGATGGACACCCGGCCGTCGGCCCCGCCGGAGGCGTCGAACGCCGGGCGCATCACGTCGCAGGCCCAGCGGATGTCGTACGTGGTGAGCATGCGCACGGCCTCGTCGACCGTGACGCCGCGCACCTTCAGGTCGTGCAGCTGCGCGTCGTAGTCGTCGCTGCCCGCCAGCGCGCCCGCGAAGATGGTCGGGTTGCTGGTCACACCGACGACGTGCGACTCGTCCTGCAGCTTGGCCAGGGCGGTGTGCTTGCCGCCCTCGGTCAGCCGCTCACGGGAGATGTCGTCGAGCCATACCGCGACGCCCGCGGCGGAGAGCTCGCCCAGTGGATCAGTCATGTGTCACTCGCCTGCCTTGTTCAGGGAGCGGCGGGCCGCGGCCGCGACCGCCTCCGGGGTGAAACCGAACTTCTCGAACAGGGTGGCCGCCGGGGCGGACGCGCCGTAGTGCTCCAGGCTCACCGACTCGCCGGCGTCGCCGACCAGGTCACGCCACGACATGGCGATACCGGCCTCGACGCTCACGCGGGCCTTGACGTTCGCGGGCAGCACGGACTCCCGGTACCCCGCGTCCTGGGCGCGGAACCACTCCTGGCACGGCATGGACACGACCCGGGTGGGCACGTCCTCGTCCTCCAGCAGCTCCTGGGCCTTGAGGCAGATCGAGACCTCGGAGCCGGTGCCGATGAGGATCACCTGCGGCGTGCCGGTGGAGGCCTCCTCCAGGATGTAGCCGCCGCGCTCGAAGCCGGTGATCTTCGCCGGGTCGAGCGTGGGCACGTTCTGCCGGGTCAGCGCCAGCGCGGTGGGCCGGTCGCTGTGCTCCAGCGCCATGCGCCAGGCGTGCGCGGTCTCGTTGGCGTCGGCCGGGCGCACCACGTCCAGGCCGGGGATGGCGCGCAGCGCGGTGAGCTGCTCGACCGGCTGGTGGGTCGGGCCGTCCTCGCCGAGGCCGATCGAGTCGTGCGTCCAGACGTACGTCACCGGCAGCTTCATCAGCGCGGCCAGGCGCACCGGCGGGCGCATGTAGTCGGAGAAGACCAGGAACGTGCCGCCGTACACGCGGGTGCCGCCGTGCAGGGCGATGCCGTTCATGATCGAGCCCATGCCGTGCTCGCGGATGCCGAAGTGCAGCGTGCGGCCGTACTCGTCGCCGGGGAACTCCTTGGTGGCGAACTCGGCCGGGACGAACGACGGCTCGCCCTTCATCGTGGTGTTGTTGCTCTCGGCCAGGTCGGCCGAGCCGCCCCACAGCTCCGGCAGCACCGGCGCGAGCGCGTTCAGCACCTGGCCGGACGCGGCCCGGGTGGCCAGGCCCTTCGGGTCGTGCGGGAAGGACGGCAGCGCCTTCTCCCAGCCCGCGGGCAGGGTGCGGGTGCTCATCCGGTCGAACAGCGCCAGCCGCTCCGGGTTGGTCTTCGCCCAGTCGTGGAAGGCCTCCTCCCACTGCTCGTGCAGCAGGCGGCCGCGCTCGGTCACGGCGCGGGTGTGCGCGATGACCTCGTCCTCGACCGGGAACGCGACGGCCGGGTCGAAGCCGAGCAGCTCCTTGACCGCGGCGGCCTCGTTCGGGCCCACCGCCGAGCCGTGGATCTTGCCGGTGTTCTGCTTGGTCGGCGCGGGCCAGCCGATGATCGTGCGCAGCGCGATGAAGCTGGGCCGGTCGGTGACCGCCTTGGCGCGCTGGATCGCCGCCCACAGCGCCGGGATGTCCTCGTGGTAACCGGTGTCGCCGCCGGTCCAGTCCACCCGCTCGACGTGCCAGCCGTACGCCTCGTAGCGCTTGCAGACGTCCTCGGACTTCGCGATGAGGGTGTTGTCCTCGATCGAGATCTCGTTGTCGTCGTAGAAGACGATGAGGTTGTCCAGCTTCTGGTGGCCCGCGATCGAGGAGACCTCGTGGGTCACGCCCTCCTCGATGTCGCCGTCCGAGCAGATCACGTAGATGTGGTGGTCGAACGGGCTGGTGCCGGGGGCGGCGTCCGGGTCGAACAGGCCGCGCTCGCGGCGCGCCGCCATCGCCATGCCGACGGCGTTGCCCAGGCCCTGGCCCAGCGGACCGGTGGTGGTCTCCACGCCGCGGGTGTGCCCGTGCTCGGGGTGGCCCGGGGTCAGCGAGCCCCACTGGCGCAGCGCCTGCAGGTCCGACAGCTCCAGGCCGTAGCCGGCGAGGAAGAGCTGGACGTACTGGGTGAGGGAGGAGTGGCCGGCGGACAGCACGAAGCGGTCGCGGCCGGTCCAGTCCGGGTCGTTGGGGTCGAGCCGCATGGCCCGCTGGAACAACAGATAAGCCAGGGGCGCGAGGCTCATCGCGGTGCCCGGGTGGCCGTTGCCGGCCTTCTCGACGGCGTCCATGGCCAGGACGCGGGCGGTGTCCACCGCGCGGCGGTCGATGTCAGACCAGATCAACTGCTCGGTCACAGCTGTGCTACTCCTAGCGGCTCGTTTCCGTCACGCCAGGCCGTGGAAGGTTCGCCACGCCCAGGGGCTCCGGCAGGTACAAAGCATCGTCGTCCGGGCGGCCACGGTGTCGCCGGCGTCGGTGTTGACCCTACTCATACCGCGCACGACGCATGTGCGAACCCGTCCATTCCGCGCGTGGTGGCGCGCCCGCAGGGGTTGACCAGCGTTGCCGTACCCTGTTGCGGGTGAGCACGCTCGCCGCAGAGTCGCCTGAGGCGGCCACCGTAGATCTCCCGTCCCCCCGCACCGCCGCGATCCCGGTCCAGCCGGGCGCGGTGGCCCGTGCCGCGCTGCTGCAGCAGCGCAAGGCCAGATGGGCCGTGGTGGGGGCATACGTGTCGCTCACCAAGCCGCGCATCGTCGAGCTGCTGCTCATCACGACGATCCCGGCGATGATGCTGGCCGCGCAGGGGCTGCCGTCGATCTGGCTGATGCTGGTGGTGCTGGTCGGCGGCTCGTTCGCGGCCGGCGCGGCCAACGCGATCAACTGCTACATCGACCGCGACATCGACCCGCTGATGGGCCGCACCTCGCGCCGCCCGCTGGTCACCCACAAGATCTCGCCGAAGAACGCCCTGGTGTTCGGCCTCACTCTCGCGGTCGCCTCGACCGTGCTGATGGCGGCGTTCACCAACTGGCTGGCAACCGCGCTGACCGTGGCGGCGATCGTCTACTACGACGTGATCTACACCGCGTGGCTGAAGCGCACCACGCCGCACAACACCTTCTGGGGCGGCGTGTGCGGGGCGATGCCGGTGCTCATCGGCTGGGCCGCGGTCACGAACTCGCTGGCCCCGGCGGCCTGGCTGCTGTTCGGCGTCGTCTTCTTCTGGCAGATGCCGCACTTCTACGCGCTGGCGATCCGGTTCAAGGACGACTACGCCAAGGCCGGCATCCCCATGCTGACCGTGGTGGCGACCCCGCGTCGCGTCGCGATCGAATCCGTGGTCTACTCCTGGCTCACGGTGGCCGTGTCGCTGGCGGTGTGGCCGCTGGGCATGTCGTCGGTGTACGGCGTTCCCGCGCTGATCTGCGGCGGCTTCTTCATCCTGGAGGCCCACGGCCTGTACAGCCGCACGGTCAAGGGTGAGGACGTCAAGCCGATGCGGCTGTTCCACTGGTCCACGGCGTACCTCACGATCGTGTTCGTGGCCACCGCGGTCGACGTGTTCATCTGAGCGGTTCTTACCTGTTTCGGCCGGACACGCCCTTTTTCGGTAACGAGTGTCGGCCAGCTGACTGATTTCTGTCCGTTCTGTGACGCATTGACGATGCTATTTCCGGGCGAACCCGGACAGTCGATCTCTGTACATCGGGTTGCGATCACGTAACAGGAATCACAAAAGCTCATCACCATCCCTCCACAGGACACCCGTTCTGCTTATCGTGCTTGGCATGGCAGAAGGTTCAGATACGACGACGACCATCGAGCACCCCACCGCCACGCTTGTGGCGGGCCTGCGCGCTTTCGCGAGCGAGCACGGGGGAGCGAAGGGAGTCGTCGAGTACGTCGGACGGCGCGGTGCGCGCATCGTGCTGGTGGGCAATGACGGGGCATGGGGCGACCGGATGGCCGCCAGCACCGACATCGCCCGAGCCGCCTGCGAGAAGGCCGGCATCACCGTGGAGAACGAGTGGGAGCGCGAGCTGATCGAGCTCATGCGCCCCACGAACGACCTCTGGCGTTCCATGTCCAAGCGAGTCATGGCGCGCTGAGGTTCTTTCAGATCCCGCGTTATATTCGGATCTTGTGAGCACATCCCTTGACCACGCGACCCGGGCCCAGGCCCGGGTCGCCCTGGTTTCTGAAGCAGGTTCCACCCCGGCCGGAGGGCGCCCGCGCGTCGCGATCGTGACCTGCGCCGAGATTCCGCTGCTGGAGGCGGACGACCAGTTGGTGCTGCCCGCGCTGGCGGCCCTGGGCGTCGACGCCTCGCCGGTCGTCTGGGACGACCCCGCGGCCGACTGGTCCGCGTACGACCTGGTCGTGCTGCGCTCCCCGTGGGACTACGCGCAGCGCCACGACGAGTTCCTCGCCTGGGCTGCCGGTGTGCCCCGCCTGGTGAACCCGGTCGGGACGGTGGCCTGGAACACCGACAAGCGCTACCTCGCCGAGCTGGCCGCGGCCGGGCTGCCGGTCACCCCGACGACCTTCCTCGCTCCCGGCGACACCTGGACGCCCCCGTCCGGCGACGGCGAGTACGTGATCAAGCCCGCGGTCAGCGCGGGCAGCCGCGACACCGGCCGCTACGGCCCCGGTGACGCCGCGCAGGCCGTCGCCCACGTCCGCCGCCTCCAGGCCGCCGGCCGGATCACCATGATCCAGCCGTACCTGCCCGCCGTGGACTCGTACGGCGAGACCGCCCTGCTCTTCTTCGCCGACCCGGAGACCGGCCGCCTGGCCTACAGCCACGCCATCCGCAAGGGCCCCATGCTCACCGGCCCCGACGAGGGCCTGGAGACCCTGTACAAGCCCGAGGAGATCACGCCCCGGGTGCCCACCGCCGCCGAGCGCGCCGTCGGCGAGGCCGTCGTGGCCACCCTCCCCACCGGCCTGGTCTACGCCCGCGTCGACCTCATCCCCGACGAGCGAGGCAACCCGCTGCTCATCGAACTGGAACTCACCGAGCCGTCGGTCTTCATGCTCCACGACGAGGGCTCGGCTGCCCGGCTGGCCGCCGCCATCTGCTGGGCCATCTGACCCGGCCCCGCGCCGTCGCGGCGCCCCGCTCCACCGCGTGGCCGCCGCAGTCCGCCCAAGATCGTCCGACTTGCCTGGCACCTGTGCGTATCTTGACGCCGTATTCGCCCACGTGCCTGGCAAATCGAACGATCTTGGTGTGGTCGACGCCCCGGCCGAACCAATCGGGTCAGTGGGGGGTGCGGGAGAGGAAGTCGCGGAGGCCGGCGCCTGGAGGGTCGTCGGGGTGGGCGGCGAGGCCGCGTTCGGCCCAGGAGCGGGCGGCGAGCGGGTCGCCGATGTCGGCGAGGGCGCGGGCGAGGCGGCCGTACTGGGCGGCGTGTTTGAGGTCGCCGCCGATGACCTCGATGAGGGTGGGGACGTCGCGTTCCCAGCGGGCGAGGCGTTCTACGGCGTCGCGGGCGGACAGGTCGCCGGGGTCGGCGGCCCAGCGGCGGCGGACCACGGCGCGGTAGTGGTCCAGGCCGCCGGGGCCGAGGGCGGGGCCGTACGCCCAGATGTCGACGGGGCACCAGCGGCCGGTGTCGAACTGCACGGTGACCAGCCAGTCGGCCAGGTCGACGGGGTCGGGCGGGGACTGGCGGCACGCTTCGGCGTGGGTGGCCAGCAGGCGGTTGAGCAGGTTGTCCAGGGCGCCGGAGGCGTCGTCGGCGTGGTCGAGGGTGCTCAGCAGCAGTTCGACGGCGTGGGCGAGGGGTTCGCGGGCGACGGCGGGCCGGCCGGTGCGCACCAGGGTGGCCAGTTCCTCGGCGACGTGCGCGGCGCTCTCGGCGTGCCGGACGCTCGCCCAGTAGTCGAGGTCGCCGGTGGTGGTGAAGGTCCGGGTCACCACGCCGGGAAGGGAGTCCTCGGGGTGGGCCTGCGGCGCGCGGCGCAGAGAGGTGGGCACCCCGTCATCATCGCTCCGACGGGCGGTCCGTGAGGCCCTCGCGCGACCGGTTGACGACCGGATCGGAATCTGGCGGTTACCGGACGGTGACCAATGTCCGGTTCGTTTCGTCGCTGGTCACACTGGACGCGCTCCCATCACCCGTGGCGGCGTCGAACCCGGTGCGCCAGACCACGGCCAGCGTCGCGACCCACACCGCGCAGGCCCCGGCCATGTGCGCGCCGACCAGGATGGCGGGCAGGTGGGTGAAGTACTGCACGAAGCCGATCACGCCCTGGGCCAGCAGCACGGCCAGCAGGGTCGCGCCGGTGCGGGCCATCGCCGGGGCGCCGACGGCGCGGGCGGCGAACCAGCACGCGACGGCCAGGCCGAGCATCAGGAAGACGGCGTCCACATGCAGCTGCGAGATCATCTCGGGGTTCAGGCCGGTGCGGTGCGCCTTCTCGTCGCCGGCATGCGGGCCGCTGCCGGTGACCACGACGCCGATCACGATGACGACGGCGGACGCGGCGGTCAGCGCCCAGGTGAGCGGGCGCAGCCGGTCCGCGGCGGGCTCGGCGGGCAGGGGAGCGGTGCGCCGCCAGAGCAGGTACGAGCCGCCGATCATCGCGGCGGACAGCAGGAAGTGCAGGCCGACGACGTACGGGTTGAGGTCGGTGAGCACCGTGATGCCGCCGACCACGCCCTGCCCGGGGATCCCGAGGGCGAGGATCACCGCGGGGCGGCGCAGCCGGGCGTGCCGCCACACGGCCACGACGAGCAGGATGGCGATGGCGGACAGCACGAAGGTGAGCAGCCGGTTGCCGAACTCGATCGCGCCGTTGATCCCCATCGCCTTGGTGGCGGTGTACGAGTCCTCGGTGCACTTGGGCCAGGTCGGGCAGCCCAGGCCGGAACCGGTCAGCCGGACGGCGCCGCCGGTGATCACGATGCCGATGTTGCCGATGAGCCCGGCCAGGGCCAGCCGTCGGCGGGTCACCGGTTCGGCGTCGAGCAGGTGCCGAGCGCCCGGCACTCGCTCCAGGACCCGGGTTACCCGGGGCACGAATCCGGCTGCTTCGACGGTCTCGACATCACGCACGAACCGATGGTAGGCGCGTGTTCCGGACGCGCCGAGTTAGGGCAGCCTGGGTGTCAGGGGTCACGCCGGGGGCGGTTTGCGCACGTCGAACTAAATAAGTAACACTGGTGTAGTGAAAAAGGGCGGGGTGATCACAGAGGCATCCGACCGCCGCGTGGGCCATCCTGCCACGCGCGGCCGGGTGATCGAACTGCTCGCTCAGGGCCCCGCGACCGCGGCGGCGCTGAGCGAGGAACTCGGTCTCAGCCCGGCCGGGGTGCGCCGCCACCTCGACGCCATGTACGCCGAGGGCCTGGTCAGCGCCCGCGAGCAGGTGATCCGCGGCCCGCGCGGCCGGGGACGCCCCGCCAAGGTCTTCTCGCTCACCGACGCCGCCCGCGACGGGCTCGGCCGGCACGCCTACGACGGGCTGGCCACGGCCGCGCTGCGCTGGATCGCCGAGCGCGGCGGCGAGCGCGAGGTGGCCGCCTTCGCCGCGGCCCAGATCGCCTCGCTGGAGCAGCGCTGCGAGGACGCCGTACGCGACTCGGGTGATGATCCTCTCGCCCGCGCGGAGGCGCTCGCGGAGGCGCTGACCGCCCAGGGATACGCTGCGAGCGCGTCCACGATCGCCACCGGCGGGCAGCTGTGCCAGCACCACTGCCCCGTCGCGCACGTCGCCGCCGAGTTCCCGCAGCTGTGCGAGGCCGAGACCGAGGTGATCGGTCGCCTGGTCGGCACGCACGTGCAGCGGCTCGCGACGATCGCGCACGGCGACGGGGTGTGCACCACTCACATACCTCCGAAGTTGGCCCGTCCCGGAGCGCCGCCAGGTGGCGCGCCGGCTCCGGCGGGCCGGACCGAACTTGTTCAGATCCACGATGGCGTCACGATGAGGACGGACTCATGACCGAGCAGATCACCACGACCGAGGACCAGCTCGCTGGCCTGGGCAAGTACGAGTACGGCTGGGCCGACCCGGACCTGGCCGGGAGCAACGCACGGCGCGGTCTGAACGAGGCCGTGGTGCGCGACATCTCGGAGAAGAAGAGCGAAGCCGACTGGATGCTCGACCTGCGGCTGAAGGGCCTGCGCCTGTTCGGCCGCAAGCCCATGCCGAACTGGGGCGCGGACCTGTCGGGCATCGACTTCGACAACATCAAGTACTTCGTGCGCTCGACCGAGAAGCAGGCGGCGAGCTGGGAAGACCTGCCCGAGGACATCAAGAACACGTACGACAAGCTCGGCATCCCCGAGGCGGAGAAGCAGCGCCTCGTGGCCGGTGTCGCCGCGCAGTACGAGTCCGAGGTCGTCTACCACGCGATCCGGGAGGACCTGGAGCAGCAGGGTGTGCTGTTCCTGGACACCGACACGGCGCTCAAGGAGCACCCGGAGCTGTTCAAGGAGTACTTCGGCACCGTCATCCCGGTGGGCGACAACAAGTTCGCCGCGCTGAACACCGCGGTGTGGTCGGGCGGCTCCTTCATCTACGTGCCGCCGGGCGTCAACGTGGAGATCCCGCTGCAGGCCTACTTCCGGATCAACACCGAGAACATGGGCCAGTTCGAGCGGACCCTGATCATCGTCGACGAGGGCGCGTACGTGCACTACGTCGAGGGCTGCACCGCGCCGATCTACTCGTCGGACTCGCTGCACAGCGCGGTCGTCGAGATCATCGTGAAGAAGAACGCGCGCTGCCGGTACACGACCATCCAGAACTGGTCGAACAACGTCTACAACCTGGTCACCAAGCGCGCCGTGTGCCACGAGGGCGCGACCATGGAGTGGGTCGACGGCAACATCGGTTCCAAGGTCACCATGAAGTACCCGGCCGTGTTCATGGTCGGCGAGCACGCCAAGGGCGAGGTCCTGTCGGTCGCCATGGCCGGTGAGGGCCAGCACCAGGACGCCGGCGCCAAGATGGTGCACGCGGCCCCGCACACCTCCAGCACGATCATCAGCAAGTCGATCGCCCGGGGCGGCGGCCGCACCTCGTACCGCGGCCTGGTCCAGGTCATGGAGGGTTCGCACCACAGCAAGAGCACGGTCAAGTGCGACGCGCTGCTGGTCGACACCATCTCCCGCTCGGACACCTACCCCTACGTCGACATCCGCGAGGACGACGTGGCGATGGGCCACGAGGCGACCGTCTCCAAGGTGAGCGACGACCAGCTCTTCTACCTGATGAGCCGGGGCCTGTCCGAGGACGAGGCCATGGCGATGATCGTGCGCGGCTTCATCGAGCCCATCGCCAAGGAACTCCCGATGGAGTACGCGCTGGAACTGAACCGACTGATCGAACTGCAGATGGAAGGCGCCGTCGGCTGATGAGCACCGAAGTTATCGCACCGCCCAAGACCAAGTCGCAGGCGTTGCGCTCGTTCCACGTGGCCGACTTCCCGGCACTTACCGGACGCGAGGAGGAGTGGCGCTTCACGCCGCTCAAGCGCCTGCGCGGCCTGGCCGCCGGGGACGTAACCGCCGTGGCCGCGCCCAAGCACGAGCACGGCGAGCTGCCCGCGGGCGTCACCGTGTCGACGGTGTCGCGCTCCGACGCGCGCATCGGCGGGGTGCTCACCCCGTTCGACCGGATCAGCGCCTGGGCGTACGAGAACGCCGCCGACGCGCTGCTGGTCGAGGTCGCCAAGGAGACCGTGCTCGCCGAGCCGGTGTTGCTGCGGCTGAACGGCCACGGCGCGGACGGCGCGGCGGCCGCCCACACCTACCTGGCCGTCGGCGCGTTCGCCGAGGCCACGGTGGTGCTGGAGCAGACCGGCAGCGTCACGCTGGCCGACAACGTGGAGATCGCGGTCGCCGACGGCGCGAAGCTGACCCTGGTCACGGTCGCCGACTGGGCCGCCGACGCGGTGCAGGCGCAGCACGTCAAGGTCAAGCTCGGCCGCGACGCGAAGATCCTGCACGTGCAGGTGTCGCTCGGCGGTGATCTGGTGCGCCAGTTCACCAGCGTCGACTACACCGGCCGCGGCGGCGAGGCCGAGCTCTACGGGCTCTACTTCGCCGACGGCGCGCAGCACATCGAGCACCGCCTGCTGGTGGACCACTCGGTGCCGGACTGCCGCTCGTACGTGGGCTACCGCGGCGCGCTGCAGGGCGACGGCGCGCACACGGTCTGGGTCGGCGACGTGCTGATCCAGGACCAGGCGACCGGCACCAGCACCTACGAGGTCAACCGCAACCTGCTGCTGTCCGACGGGGCGCGGGCCGACTCGGTGCCGAACCTGGAGATCGAGACCGGCGAGATCGTCGGCGCGGGCCACGCCTCGGCGACCGGCCGCTTCGACGACGAGCAGCTGTTCTACCTGATGGCCCGGGGCATCCCCGAGGCCGAGGCCCGCAAGCTGGTCGTGCGCGGCTTCTTCGCCGAGCTGCTGGGCAAGATCCCGGCCGAGGACCTGCGCGAGCGCCTCGGGGCGGCGATCGAGGAGCGGCTGGAGAAGGCGGGATCGTGACCGATTTCGTTAGGGCCTGTGCCGCCGACGAGGTCGCCAAGGGTGCGGCGCTCGCGGTGGACCTCGCCGGCACGCCGGTGGTGGTGGTGCACGCGGAGGACGACGGCTTCTACGCCGCGTACGACGAGTGCTCGCACGCCGCCGTGGCGCTGTCCGAGGGCGAGGTCGACGGCTGCACGCTGGAATGCTGGCTGCACGGCTCGCGTTTCGATCTTCGTACCGGTGAGCCGACCGGCCTGCCCGCCACCGAACCCGTACCCGTCTTTCCCGTCGAAGTCCGTGACGGTGATGTCTACGTCAGCATGACGCCAAGCAATGGAGTGACCCGATGAGCAAGTTGGAGATCCGCGACCTTCAGGTGTCGGTGAAGCTGCCCGAGGGCGAGCTCAAGCCGATCCTGCACGGGGTCACGCTGACCGTGGAGTCGGGCCAGACGCACGCCATCATGGGCCCCAACGGCTCCGGCAAGTCGACCCTGGCCTACTCGATCGCGGGCCACCCGAAGTACGAGATCACCGGCGGCACGGTGACCCTGGACGGCCAGGACGTGCTGGCGATGACCGTGGACGAGCGCGCCCGCGCGGGCCTGTTCCTGGCCATGCAGTACCCGGTCGAGGTCCCCGGCGTGTCGGTGGCCAACTTCCTGCGCACCGCCAAGACCGCGATCGACGGCGAGGCCCCCAAGCTGCGCACCTGGGCCGGCGAGCTGAAGGGCTCGATGGAGAAGATGGGCATGGACCCCGCCTTCGCCCAGCGCAACGTCAACGAGGGCTTCTCCGGCGGTGAGAAGAAGCGGCACGAGATCGTGCAGCTGGAGCTGCTCAAGCCGAAGATCGCGATCCTCGACGAGACGGACTCCGGCCTGGACGTCGACGCGCTGCGCGTCGTCTCCGAGGGCGTGAACCGCGTCAAGGAGAACAACGACAGCGGCGTGCTGCTGATCACGCACTACACCCGGATCCTGCGCTACATCAAGCCGGACTTCGTGCACGTGTTCGTCGCGGGCAAGATCGTCGAAGAGGGCGGCCCGGAGCTGGCGGACAAGCTCGAGGCCGAGGGTTACACGCGCTACGGGGCGGACGCCGACGCGGCCGTCGCGGCTGCCTGAGGGAGCTGAGCAGAAGATGACCGCCCTGACCATCCCGGCCGGGATGCCGCAGTACGACGACAAGCCGCGCTTCGACGTGGAGCGCGTGCGCGCCGACTTCCCGATCCTGGGCCGGGAGGTCAACGGTCACCCGCTCGTCTACCTCGACAGCGGCAACACCTCGCAGAAGCCGCGCCAGGTCATCGACGCGGTGGCCCGGTACTACGCCGAGCACAACGCCAACGTGGCCCGTTCGGTGCACACGCTGGGCACCGAGTCGACCGAGGCGTACGAGGGCGCGCGCGCCAAGGTCGCCGCGTTCATCGGCGCGCCGAGCGTCGACGAGGTGGTGTTCACCAAGAACGCCACCGAGTCGCTGAACCTGGTCGCGCACGCGTTCGGCCCGCACGCGCGGGACGAGCGCTTCCGGCTGGGCCCCGGCGACGAGATCGTGATCTCGGAGATGGAGCACCACTCCAACATCGTGCCGTGGCAGCTGCTCTGCGAGCGCACCGGCGCGACGCTGCGGTGGTTCGGCCTGACCGAGGCCGGCCGCCTCGACGAGTCGAACCTCGAAGAGCTGGTCAACGAGCGTACGAAGATCGTCTCGATCGTGCACATGTCGAACGTGCTCGGCACCGTCAACGCCACCTCGCGCATCACCGCGCGGGTGCGCGAGGTCGGCGCGCTGCTCATGCTCGACTGCTCGCAGTCGGTGCCGCACCTGCCGATGGACGTCGTCGACTACGACGTGGACTTCATCGCGTTCACCGGGCACAAGATGCTGGCCCCGACCGGCATCGGCGTGCTGTGGGGACGCGGCGAGCTGCTCAACGCCATGCCGCCGTTCCTGGGCGGCGGGTCGATGATCGAGACGGTGAAGATGACCGGCTCGACCTTCGCCCCGGCCCCGGCCCGGTTCGAGGCCGGCACCCCGCCGATCGCGCAGGCGGTCGGGCTGGGCGCGGCGATCGACTACCTGACCGAGATCGGCATGGACGCGATCGCCTGGCACGACAAGGAGCTGACGGCGTACGCGCTGGACGCCCTGGACACCGTGCCGGGCCTGCGCATCTACGGTCCGCGGGTGCCGGTCGGACGCGGCGCGACCATCTCGTTCACGCTCGACGGGATCCACCCGCACGACGTGGGCCAGGTGCTCGACTCGCTCGGCGTGCAGGTGCGGGTGGGCCACCACTGCGCCAAGCCGATCTGCGACCGGTTCTCCGTGCCCGCGCTCACCCGGGCCTCGTTCTACCTCTACACGACGACCGACGAGGTCGACGCGCTCGTGCGCGGCCTGGATCAGGTGCGGAAGGTCTTCGCTTAGTCATGCAGCTCGACCAGCTCTACCAGGAGATCATCCTGGACCACTACAAGCGCCCGCAGGGGCGCGGGTTGCGCGAGCCGTTCGCGGCCGACGTGCACCACGTCAACCCGACCTGCGGCGACGAGATCACCCTCCGGGTCGCCCTGGACGGGGAAACCATCAGCGACATCTCGTACGACGGCCAGGGCTGCTCCATCAGCCAGGCGTCCGCGAGCGTGCTGTACGAGCTGCTCAACGGCCGCAAGGTCGACGACGCGCTCGCGGTGCACGCCGCGTTCGTCGAGCTGATGGGCGGCAAGGGCCAGGTCGAGCCCGACGAGGAGGTGCTGGGGGACGCGGTCGCGTTCGCCGGCGTCGCCAAGTACCCCGCGCGGGTCAAATGCGCGCTGCTGTCCTGGATGGCGTTGAAGGACGCGGTCGCGCAGGCCGTCGCCCTCGAGAAGGAGGAAGTGTGATGAGCGAGACCGACATCGTCGACAGCGCCGTGGAGTCCGTGCGCGCCGAGGCCGCGCCGGTCGAGGCCGCCGCGCCGAAGTCCGGCAAGAAGGCCGAGGTGGACGACGTCCGCGAGGCCATGAAGGACGTCGTGGACCCCGAGCTGGGCATCAACGTCGTCGACCTGGGCCTGGTGTACGGCGTGCACATCGACGACGAGAACGTCGCCACCCTGGACATGACGCTGACCTCGGCGGCCTGCCCGCTGACCGACGTCATCGAGGAGCAGACCCGCGCCGCGCTGTGCACCGGCCCCGGCGGTGGCCTGGTCAACGACATGCGCATCAACTGGGTCTGGCTGCCGCCGTGGGGCCCCGACAAGATCACCGACGACGGCCGCGACCAGCTCCGCTCGCTCGGCTTCAACGTCTGACCGACGTCCCCGAAAGGGCGCCCACCCGTGAGGTGGGCGCCCTTTTCGCGCGACCCGCCCCAAGGTCATCCGACTTGCCTGGCACCTGGGCGTATCACGCTTCATGATTCGCCCACCTGCCGGGCAAGTCGAGTGATCATGGCCGGCCGCCTACGCTCGGGGCGTGGGGAGTGTGCCCGAGGGGCCGTCGGCGGAGTTGCAGGCATGGACGTGTGCGGTGTGTCCGGCGCAGGAGCTGGCTCCGGGGCGGTTCGACGTGGTCGCGCGGCCGGGGCCGGACAGCCGTTACGAGCCCGCGATCGGGTGGCGGGTGGACGGGTCCACCGGAGCGCCCACCTGCGTGCACCCGTACCGCGTGGGGCTGCCGCCGGGCGCGTACGCCACCGGGGGTGTGCCCCTGCCACCGCGGGCCCCGCAGCCGCCCGACCCGCGTGACCTGGTCCTGCCCGACGACCCCACGCTGCTGGAGGCGTGGTTCGTCGCGGTGCTGCGCGACGCCGAACCGGCCCGGATGCGGGCCGCCCTGGCGCGGGCGGAGCAGGTCGCGGGTGAGCGGTTCCCGGGGCGGGTGGTGGTCGCGGCCGTTCGCCGGGTGATGTCCACCGAACTCGCGAGATAATGCGGTTGATCGTCCACCGGCAGGCGGAGGAGGCTCGCGGTCATGCACATCGCCACCCTCGACCAACGCCCCGACCTCGTCGACGCCCTGTGGGACATGCCCACGGTCTGGCCCGAGTTCATGCGCCACGACCCCATCTCGAACCTCTACTACGGCCTGTGCACCGAGCAGTGGCCCGAGTACATCCTGGTCGCCGAGGACCCCGACGAGCCCGGCCGGCTCGTCGCCAAGGGCCACAGCGTGCCGTTCTTCCTGCCCGAGGGCGACGAGCTGCCGATCGACGGCTGGGACGGCGCGCTGCGCCGGGCAGTGCGCGCCCGGGTGGCGGGGGACAAGCCGAACATCGTCTCCGCGATCGAGATCGCGGTGCGCCCCGACCGGCAGGGCACCGGGCTGTCCGCGCTGATGCTGGCCGCGATGCGGGACAACGCGGCCCGGCTGGGCTTCGCGGACCTGGTCGCGCCGGTGCGGCCGAACGGGGCCAAGGACCCCGACGAGCCCATGACGTCGTACGCGTACCGCACGCGCGACGACGGCCTGCCCGTGGACCCGTGGCTGCGCGTGCACGTGCGCGCGGGCGGCGTCATCGAGAAGATCGCCACCCGGTCGATGGTCATCCCGGGCACCTGTGCGGAATGGCGCGAGTGGACCGGGCTGCCGTTCGACACCACCGGGCCGGTCCACGTGCCGAAGGCGCTCACCCCGGTGCACGTCGACGCCGAGCACGACTGGGCCGTGTACGTCGAGCCCAACGTGTGGATCCGGCACCGCACCGGGGCCTGAGACATCGACGAGAAAACAGGTCGCAGGCAGGATCGGCAAGGCCCAGAATGTTGCGCATGACGACTACCTGCCTGCGCCTCGCGCCCCTGTCCGCTTCGGCGGAAGGACGGCGTCGACAGCAGCGTGGGCCCGTGGCCGGAACGAGCCGCCCGCAGTCGTGAGCGCCGCCCTCGTGGGCGGTCTGCTGGCGGGGTACGGCGTAGCCGTGCCCGTCGGCGCGATCGCGCTGCTGCTGATGAGCCTCACCGCCCGCACCTCGCTGCGGATCGGCGCCGCCGCCGCACTGGGCGTGGCGGCCGCCGACGGGATCTACGCCCTTGTCGCCGTTCTCGGCGGAGCCGCCCTGGCCCGCTGGATCGAACCGATCTCCACTCCGCTGCGCTGGATCGCGGTGGCCGTGCTGCTCTACATCGCGGGCCACACCGCGTGGAGCGCGATCCGGCACTACCGCGACCCGGCGCGGGCCCGCGAGACGAAACTGCTGGACACCCCGGGCCGGGCCTTCCTGGCACTGCTCGGGCTGACCCTGCTCAACCCGATGACGATCGTGTACTTCGGCGCGCTCGTCCTCGGGGGTCAGCAGGCGATGGACGGGCTGACCGGGCCGGAGGGCGCGGTGTTCGTGACCGCGGCCTTCCTCGCCTCGGCGAGCTGGCAGCTGACCGTCGCCGCGGGCGGCGCGCTGGTGGGCAAGGTGCTCGCCACGCCCCGGGGACGCCTGGTCACGGCCCTGGTGTCCAGCCTGGTGATCTCGGTCCTCGCCGTGGCGCTCGTCGTGGCAGAGTAGGCCCATGCTGCCTACCCCCTCCGCTCTGCTGCTCGACTTCGGTGGGGTGATCGTCGAATCCGGACGGTCACCCCTCCCGGAGGACGCCACCCCTCGGCACGCCGACCTCGTCCGGCGCGTCCACCGGCTCACCGGCGGCGCGGTCGGCGAGCAGGAGATCCGCGACGCGCTGGACAGCGCGAAGAAGGCCCGCTCGCGGATGCGCGAGAACACCGAGGAGTGCCTGGAGATCAGCCACGAGCAGCTCTGGGGGGAGCTCATCGCCGTTGAGTGGCCGGCGGTGGCGCGCGCGACGGTGCTGGTGCACGCCAGCGACCTGACCAGGCAGTGGGCGCGGCGCGACGACTGGCGGCTGCGGCCCGGCATCGCCGACCTGCTGGACTTCACCGTGGGCCGGGGCATGCCGGTCGCCGTGGTCAGCAACACGCCCTGCGGCCAGGCGCACCGCGAGGCGCTCGACGAGTTCGGGCTGACCGGCGCGATCGCCGCCCAGATCTACAGCGACGAGCTGGGCGTGTACAAGCCGCATCCGAGCATGATCTGGGCCGCCGCGCGAGACCTGGGCGTTGCCGCGGCCGACTGCTGGTACGTCGGCGACCAGCCGCACCGCGACGTGGTGTGCGCCCGGCGGGCCGGGGTGGGCGCCGCCATCCTCATGCCCGAGGGCGAGCCCCGCGAGGTCGGCGACAACACCCCCGACGCGACCGTCGCCGACGGCACCGAGCTCCTCGCCCTCCTCCGCCAGTCCCTCTAGCAAGGAAGGGCACCTTCACATCGCCATGCGTTGTAGAAGGTGCCCCTCCTAACCTTTCCGGTGGTCGGTAGCAGCTCCGGGGTGGTGGCGGTGGGCTCGGCGCTCCGCCGCGGCCTGCACCAGGGGCATCAGCGCCAGCAGCGGCAGCGCCAGGTTGGCGAGGAAGAGGGCCGCGACCAGGGTGGCCACCATGGCGCTGGTCGCGATCACGCCCCGGCGCACCGCACGATCCACCGCCTCGGCCCGCCCGGGGCGCTGCAGCGGCACCCGATCGCGGATGCGCAGCGACAGCAGCAGGCCGCTCAGCGCGATGAACACCAGGTTGACCATGTACAGCAGGGTCGCCCCGCGCCCCTGGTTCACCTCGTACGTCAGCACCGCCGTGGGCACCGGCAGGAACACCACGCCCAGCAGCCACATGCTGTTGAGCAGCATGATGCCCTCGCCGACGTCGACGAGGTTGTCGAACACCCGCCGGTGCACCATCCAGAACAGCGACACCACCGCGAACGACATCACGAACGCGGCGAAGTCACCGGCGTGCTCGCGCACGAGGTCGCGGACCGACTCGGTCTGCGCGTCGCGGGCGGTGTCGACCAGCGGCAGCACCAGCAGGGTCAGCGCGATCGCGACGACTCCGTCGGTGTACGCCGTCAGCCGGACCAGCGAGCGGGACTCCTGCACACCTCTGGTTACCACAACGGCGCTGGTCAGCTCAGGTGCTTGAGCGCTTCCCGGCGGGACAGCCCGGACAGCTCGGCAGCGTGCGCGGCGACGAACGCGCGCACCGCCGCCGGATCGGTCTTGCCGTACTCCCGCAGCGCCCAGCCGATCGCCTTGCGCACGAAGAAGTCCGGGTGCCCGGCCTGCGCCGCGCAGTAGCGCAGCAGCCGCGGAGCGTCGGTGGCCGCCTTGTACGTCAGCTGGTGCAGGATCGCCGTGCGCACCAGCCACAGGTCGTCGTCGGCCGCCCAGGCATCCATCGTCGTGACCAGACCCCGGTCCCGGGCCACCAGCGGGCCGACCACGTGCGCGGCGAGCGCGTCGACGGTGTCCCACCAGGGTTTCCCGGTGATCAGGCACCGCGCCGTGTCGAGGAACCCGCTGTCCAGCACCCGGGCGTGCCGGCGCAGCAGCACGCACGCGGCGTACTGGTACTCGCGCTCGTCGCGCGTCCAGCACGTCAGCGCGACCTCACGCAGCGTCGCCGCGTCGGGGCGGGGCTGCCCGGCCAGCGCCGCCCGTAGCACCTGCTGCACCGCCGGGGCGGGCACGCCCAGGAACGGGAACCGGTCACGCATGTACGCCCGCATCGCGGTGGCCCGCACGGGGTCGGCGGCGGCGGCCAGCCGCTCGTCCAGCCGCGCCATCAGCTCGACGGCTCCCGACGCCATGCCACCTCCCGTGTATTGGCCTGCGGTGATCGCCCACCACCGGTGGAATACTGCGAATCATGGACAGTATCGACCTCGCCTCCCTGTGGTCCGCGGAGCCGGGCTACCTGAACACGGCCAGCTTCGGGCTGCCACCGGACCGGGCCTGGGACGCCATGCAGGCGGCGCTGGCCGACTGGCGGGCGGGCCGCACCTCGTGGGAGGGATGGGGCGAGTCGACCGAGCGCGCCCGGCAGTCGTACGCCCGGATCATCGGGGTCGACGCGGCCGACGTGGCGGTCGGCGCGCAGGTGTCGCAGCTGCTGGCCCCGGTCGCCGCGGCCGTGCCCGACGGCGCGACCGTGCTGGTCCCCGAGCTGGAGTTCACCTCGGCGGTCTTCCCGTGGGCGGTGCACGCCGACCGGGGCGTGACCGTGCGCACCGCGCCCGCCGACCGGCTCGCCGAGCGCATCGACGCGAGCGTGGACGTGGTCTCGTTCGGGCTGGTGCAGTCGTCGGACGGGGCGGTCGTCGACTACGCGGCGGTCGTCGCCGCGGCCCGCGCCGCGGGCGCGCTGGTGGTCGTGGACGCCACGCAGGCCTGCGGCTGGCTGCCGTTCGACGGCTCGCTGGCCGACGTGGTGGTGACCGTCGCGTACAAGTGGCTGATGTCGCCGCGCGGCACCGGTTTCGTCTACCTGAACCCGGCGGTGCGCGAGCGCACCCGCCCGCTGGCCGCCAACTGGTACGCCGGTGAGGACGTGCACAGCTCGTACTACGGCCTGCCGCTGCGCCTGGCCAAGGACGCCCGCGCCTTCGACATCTCGCCCGCCTGGCACGCCTGGGTCGGCACCGCGCCCGCGCTGGAGATCGTCGAGGAGATCGGCGTGCCCGCGATCCACGCGCACGACGTCGGCCTCGCCAACAGCTTCCTGGCGGGCCTCGGGCTGCCGCCCGGCGACAGCGCCATCGTCACCGTGGATGTGCCCGGCGCGGACGCCAAGCTGGCCGCCGCGGGCATCCGCACCGCGGTGCGCAACGGCCGGATCCGCGCCTCGTTCCACGCGTACACCACGCAGGCCGATGTGGACGCCGCGCTGAACGCCCTGGTGGGCTGATGCCCGCCAAACCCGCCGCGGGCGGGGGCCGCTGGGCCGACGTCGAACCGCGACGGCTGCGCCGCTGGCTGGACGGTTTCTACTCGCGCCACGACGGGGCCGAGGAGGAGGGCCTGAAACTGGTCGCCGCCAACGGGGACACCGCCGAGCTGCTGCCGCCGCCCGGCGTCGGCCCGGTCGCCGACGTGGACGCGCTGCTGGAGGCGCTGGCCGTGCCGCGGCGGCTGGGGCTGCTGCTGGCCCGGCGCAACGCGGTCGCGGTCGGCGTCGCCGACGGCGACGAGCTGATCAGCTCCAAGGTGGACACGTTCTACGTGCAGGGCCGCACCGCCGCGGGCGGCTGGTCGCAGCAGCGCTACGCCCGCCGCCGGGAGAACCAGGCGTCCGGCGCGGCCCGCGACGCCGCCGACATCGCCGCGCGCATCCTGCTGCCGTACGCGGACAGCATGGCGGCCCTGGTCTGCGGCGGCGACCGGTCCACGGTCGACGAGATCCTCACGGACCGCCGCCTCGCCCCCCTGCTCCCGCTCCGCCACGACCGCCTCCTCGACGTCCCCGAACCCCGCCACGCCGTCCTCGTCGAGGCCATCCCCGCCGCCCACGCGATCCGCATCCACCTGGTCCCGTAACGGAAAGATCATCCGACTTGCCTGGCACCTGTGCGTATCTTGAACCGCGATACGCCCGATTGCCTGGCAAGTCGGATGATCTCGAACGGCGCCGTCAGCCGGCGAAGGTGTTGCACTGGCGGGGGTCGCCGGTGCGGTAGCCCTGGTTGAACCATTGCTGGCGTTGGGCGGAGGAGCCGTGGGTGAAGGCTTCCTGGTTGATGCGGCCGGTGGCCTTCTGCTGGATGGCGTCGTCGCCGACGGCCGCCGCGGCTTCCAGGGCCTGGTCGATGTCCTGCTGGGTGATGGACTTGAACAGGGGCTGGCCGGTCGCGTCGGTGGTCTTGGCGGCGGAGTTGGCCCACACCCCGGCGTAGCAGTCGGCCTGCAGCTCCATGGCGACGGAGTACTTGTTGGCGTTGGCCGGGTCGCGCTGCTGGGCGCGGCGCACCTGCGCCTCGGTGCCGAGCAGGGTCTGGATGTGGTGGCCGTACTCGTGGGCGAGCACGTACGCCTGGGCGAACTGGCCCTTGGCGCCGAACCGGCTGGCCAGCTCGTCGTAGAAGCTCAGGTCGATGTAGACGTGGTTGTCGCCGGGGCAGTAGAACGGGCCGACGCCGGCGGTGGCCGGCCCGCAGGCGGTGTCGACCGAGCCGGTGAAGAACCGGGTGGTCGCCGGCTGGTACTGCTGGCCGAGGTACTGCGGCATCGCGGAGCGCCAGTACGCCTGGATCGAGTTGATGTAGAGCAGGTTGCGGCAGGCCGGGTTGTCGAACCGGTTGGGGTTCGACTTGTCGCACTGCTGCGCCAGCGTGGTGCTGTTGACGTCGTTGGGCCCGGGCTGCTGGCCCTGCTGCTGGGGGGTGAGCCCGCCGACGCCGCTGAACAGGCTGGAGCCGCCGCCGGTGCAGATGAGGAAACCGACGCAGAGCGCGCCGACCAGCAGCACCGCCATGCCGATCTTGCTGCGCATGAGCAGCGGCAGCAGCCCCGCGAGGCAGCCCGCGCCGCCCATGCCGCCGCCCCCGCCGCCTCCGCCGCCCATGGGCGGGAAGTTGAAGCCGCCTCCGCCGCGCCCGCCCCCGGCGCCGCGCATGTCCTCGACCTGTGACGGGTCGAGTTCGGCGTTTTCGTTGATGCTCACGTTCGCCAGCGTAGGCAGTTTTGTGGCGAATCACACCCAAAACAGGTCGTCTCCGGGGTAAATGCCGTGGCAGGGCGGGTCGGGGTGCTCGGTAGACTGGAGGCTCCTTCCCGAAGCCACCCGGTGGCCCACCCCTGACCTGGGAGCAATTCATGATCACGGCCACCGGTCTGGAACTACGCGCGGGCGCGCGCATCCTGCTGGGGGACACCACCCTGCGCGTGCAGCCCGGCGACCGTATCGGTCTCGTCGGGCGCAACGGGGCTGGCAAGACCACCACGCTCAAGGTCCTCGCCGGCGAGGGCTCCCCGTACGCCGGCAAGATCGACAGTCGCGGGCCGGTGGGTTACCTGCCGCAGGACCCGCGCACCGGCGACCTGGACATCACCGCCAGCGACCGGGTGCTCTCCGCGCGCGGCCTGGACGTGCTGCGCAACGAGATGAAGGAGCTGGAGGGCAAGCTCGCCGACGACGAGCGCTTCATGCGCCGCTACGGCCAGCTGGAGGACCAGTTCTCCGCACTCGGCGGCTACGGCGCCGAGGCCGAGGCCGCCCGCATCTGCTCGAACCTGGGCCTGCCCGACCGGGTGCTCCAGCAGACGCTGGGCACGCTGTCCGGTGGCCAGCGCCGCCGTGTCGAACTGGCCCGCATCCTGTTCCGCGACGCCTCGGAGACCGGCGGCGGCATCCTGCTGCTCGACGAGCCGACCAACCACCTCGACGCCGACTCCATCACCTGGCTGCGCGGCTTCCTCGCCGGGCACAAGGGCGGCCTCATCGTCATCTCCCACGACGCCTCGCTGCTGGAGGCGGTCGTGAACAAGGTGTGGTATCTCGACGCCAACCGCTCCGTCGTCGACGCGTACAACATGGGCTGGAAGACGTACCTGGAAGCCCGGGAGACCGACGAGCGCCGCCGCAAGCGCGAGCGGGCCAACGCGGAGAAGAAGGCCGGCGCGCTCATGGCGCAGGCCGACAAGCTGCGCGCCAAGGCCACCAAGACGATCGCGGCGCAGAACATGGCCAAGCGCGCCGAGAAGATGATCTCTGGCCTGGACGAGGTGCGCGCGACCGACAAGGTTGCCAAGGTGCGCTTCCCCACCCCGGCGGCCTGCGGCAAGACCCCGCTGACCGCGGAGGGACTGTCCAAGTCGTACGGATCGCTGGAGATCTTCACCGACGTCGGCGTCGCCGTGGACCGCGGTTCCCGCGTGGTCATCCTGGGCCTCAACGGCGCCGGCAAGACCACCCTGCTGCGCATGCTCGCCGGCATCCTGCAGCCGGACACGGGCGAGGTCAAGGCGGGCCACGGCCTGCGCCTGGGCTACTACGCCCAGGAGCACGAGACCCTCGACGTCGACCGAACCATCCTCGACCACATGCGCTCGGCCGCCCCCGAGCAGACCGACACGGAGCTGCGCCGCATCCTGGGCGCGTTCCTGTTCAGCGGGGACGATGTGGACAAGCCCGCGGGCGTGCTGTCCGGCGGCGAGAAGACCCGCCTGGCCCTGTCCACCCTGGTCTGCTCCGGCGCGAACGTGCTGCTGCTCGACGAGCCCACCAACAACCTGGACCCGGTCAGCCGCGAGCAGGTCCTCGACGCCATCGCCCGCTACCCCGGCGCGATCGTCCTGGTCACCCACGACCCCGGTGCCGTAGCAGCCCTCAAACCCGACCGCGCCATCCTCCTGCCCGACGGCGACGAGGACGCCTGGTCCGACGACCTCCTCGAACTCGTCGAACTCGCCTGAGGCAAAGGAAGGGCACCGTCGGCTCGCGTCATTGAGACGAGCAGCAGCTCGGCTTGACGCTATGCGTTGCAGAAGGTGCCCTTCTTGACATCTCAGGCCCGCTACCAGGGCGTCGACAGGACGGCCTCGATGATCATCGCGGAGAGGGCGCCGACGCCGACGAGCAGCAGGGGAGCGGGGACCGGGTCGCCGCCGGGACGTTCGGGAGCGACGGCGGCGATGGTGAGCCAGGGGAAGTACGGCAGCCACGCGTGCTCCACCCCGCCCCGGGCCAGCCCCGCCCCGACCGAGAACAGCACCGCCCCGGACGCGCCCACCAGGAACGGCCAGCCGGGGGTGTTGCGCACCTTGCGCAGGCTCGCGAAGATGGGCGGCCCGACCGCCAGCAGCAGCGCGCACACGCTGATCAGGCCCCACCACAGCGCCGAGCGGTGCGGCTCGATGCGCGCGGCGAAATCGGCGTACGCCGTGCCCAGCCCGTCGGTCCAGGTGAAGCCCAGCTTGGCCGCGCCGAGCACCGGCAGCAGCACCCCGAGCCCGGCGAACATGTTCAGGGCGGCCCGTCGCCGGGCGAAGTTCAGGAACACCACGGACAGCCCGAGCCACGCGACGGCGTACGAGAACAGCGCGGCCGTGCCCAGCAGCAGCCCGGCCAGCACCGCCCAGGCCGCCGCACGCCAGCCGTGGCGGCGGGTGGCCCGCACCCCGGCCAGCGTCATCGCCGCGCCGATGGTGGCCACGACGGCGTCCATCGACACCGCGGTCCACACCGCGTACGGCGCGAGCGCCAGCACCGGCGCGTACGGCCGCGCGGCGGCCTCGCCGCCCATGTCCCGCACCGCGGCCAGCACCATCGGCACCGACAGCGCCCCGATCGCGGTCACCAGCAGCGCCAGCGCCAGATGGTCGGTGACCCCGAGCCGCTGCACGGCCCACAGCACCAGCACCGGCGCGGGCGGGTGGCCCCGCGTGGCGGCGGTGTGCTCGGCCGACCGGTCGGTGAAGCTGCGCAGGTACGCGAGCGGGTCGTCGCCGACCTCCTGCACGTCGCCGAGGTAGCTGTCCGGGGTCAGCGAGCGGGTCAGCCCGTCCGCGCCGTCGACGAGCGCGAGCGAGACGGCCCAGGCGAAGAACGCCACCGTCGCACCGGTGCTGACCGCCCACCACGGCAGTCGATGGATCCAGCCGCGCCAGGCGGCGCCGAGCACGCCCACCGCGACGATCGGCGCCAGCAACGACATCGGCGACAGTTCGAAGCGGTAGCGGCCCAGGAACGGCGCGCTCGCGGTGCCCAGCCGGGCTCCGGCGCGCACCGCGAGCCAGGTCGCGAGCAGGCCGATGCTCACCAGCACGAACCAGCCGAACAGGTCTCGGCGTTCGCGGTTGAGGGCGCTGCGGGGGTCGACGGTGGTCACGGCGAGACACGCTATCGGGTACCCGACAGCACCGTGCGTGTCGGTTGGCATGGAATTGATATCTAGCGCATGATCGTCGGAGGCGGTCTAATAGGTTGGACCGCAAACCGCATCGTCCGGGACGTGAGGATTTCAACATGGCAGCCACCGGCACAGCTACCACCACCGAGAAGGGTCGCCGGATCGTCGGGACCGAACGCCAGACGCTCGCCAAGGACCTCGTGAAGCGCTACACGTCGGGTGAGTCCATCCGCGCGCTGGCCGCGTCGACTGGCCGTTCGTACGGATTCATCCACCGGGTGCTCACCGAGTCCGGAGTCGCGCTGCGTCAGCGCGGCGGAGCCCGTCGGCGCAAGAAGGCATGATCCGCCCGCACCACGCAGAGCTTGGGGAGCCGGTTGATGTCTGAGATGGCAGCGGCCGGCTTTCGCATCAGCCAGGACGGTCCGGTCGCGACGGTGACATTGGACCGCCCGGAGGTGCGCAACGCGCAGACCCCCGAGCTCTGGGCAGGTCTGGCCGATGCCGCACGGGGGCTCGCCGGCGATGTGCGCGTCGTGGTCGTACGCGGGGAAGGGCGGTCCTTCTCCGCGGGCCTCGACCTGAAAGTGGTGCAGGGCGGCGAGTTCCAGCAGCTCGCCACCGTCAGCCCGGAGGAGTGCGCGGATCGGATCGCCGATTTCCAGCAGGCCTTCTCCTGGCTCCGCCGACCCGATCTCATCACCATCGCCGCGGTGCAGGGCCACGCCATCGGCGCGGGCTTCCAGCTCGCGCTCGCCTGCGACCTGCGGATCGCGGCCGACGACGCCCTCTTCGCGATGGCGGAGGTGACGCTGGGGCTCGTGCCGGACCTCACCGGCACCAAGCGCCTGGTCGAGCTCGTCGGTTACGCCCGCGCGCTGGAGCTGTGCGTGACCGGCCGCCGCGTGAACGCCGCCGAGGCGGACCGGATCGGCCTGGTCAACCTCGTGGTGGGGCGCGACGAACTGGACGCGGCCGCCGCTGATCTGGCCAACGCCGTGCTGGCGGCTCCGCGGGACGCGGTCGTCGAGATCAAGGCACTGCTGGCCGCGGCGGGCGGCCGGAGTTTCCCGGAGCAGGAGCGCGCGGAGCGCGAGGCGCAGACCCGCCGCATCCGTGATCTGGCCGGCCTGGGCGAGTGACATTCCGGCGGTATCTGTTCCGCCGTCCCTTTCCGGAGCGCTGAGCCACTCTTTCGGGCGTCATACCGACGGCTGATTCGTCATGGTGGAAAGACGACCGCCTTCTCCTTTCCGGGGGATGGGCGGCATCCGGTCGCGTGCCATTGTTCCGCCCGGCGGAATAGTTAATGAGCCGGGCTAAGGAATTTTCGTTCGGCACGCCACGTTGAGCGGCACGTCTGGTCTTTCACAGCAGGAGGTTCACCGGTGAGTTATCCGGGTGGGGGCGGCGGCATGGAGACGCTCATGCGGTCCATGCGCCGGGGGCAGAGCGTCGAGAACCGCAAGATCGGCAAGCCCACCGCGAAGCGGATCCTGTCCTTCGCCCGGCCGTACCGCCGGGAGATCGCCTACTTCCTGGTCACCATCGTGGTCGGCGCGGTCATCGGCGTGGTCACGCCGCTGCTGGCGGGCCGGGTCGTCAGCGCGATCACGCCGAAGGACGGGGTCATGGCCCCCGACGCGGGCCGCACCGTCATCACCATCGCGGTGGTCATCGCGGCGCTCGCCCTGCTCAGCGCGGGGCTGTCGCTGGTCGAGCGGTTCTACTCGGCGCGCATCGGCGAGGGCCTCATCTTCGACCTGCGCACCCAGGTGTACGACCACGTGCAGCGCATGCCGGTGCAGTTCTTCACCCGGGCGCAGACCGGCGCGCTGGTCAGCCGGCTCAACAACGACGTGCTGGGCGCGCAGCGCGCGTTCACCTCGACGCTGTCCGGCGTCGTCGGCAACATCATCCAGCTCGTGCTGACCGTGCTGGTCATGCTGACCCTGTCCTGGCAGATCACCGTGCTGTCGCTGATCCTGCTGCCGGTGTTCATCCTGCCCGCGCGCCGGGTCGGCCACCGGCTGGCCGAGATCACCAAGGAGTCGTACGACCTCGGCGCGAAGATGAACGCCACCATGACCGAGCGCTTCGGGGTCGCCGGGGCGCTGCTGGTGAAGCTGTTCGGCCGTCCCGAGACGGAGTCGACCCGTTTCGCCGAGCGGGCCGGCCGGGTCCGCGACATCGGCGTGCAGAGCGCGATGTACTCGCGCACCTTCTTCGCCGCCATGATGCTGGTCGCCTCGCTGGCCCAGGCGCTGGTCTACGGCCTGGGCGGCTGGTACGCCGTGCGGGGCAGCCTCGACGCCGGCGACGTCGTCGCCCTCGCCCTGCTGCTCACGCGCCTCTACGGGCCGATCACCGCGCTGTCCAACGTACGCATCGACGTGATGGGCGCCCTGGTCTCCTTCGACCGGGTCTTCGAGGTGCTCGACCTGCCGCCCGCGATCGCCGAGAAGCCCGGCGCCGTCGACGTGCCGAAGGGCGCGTCGAAGATCGAGTTTCAGGACGTGGAGTTCCGCTACCCGACCGCGGCCGAGATCTCGCTGGCCTCCCTGGAGGACGTGGCGACGCTGGAACGCACCGCCACCGCGCCGGTGCTGCGCGGCGTCTCGTTCATCGTGGAGCCCGGCCAGATGGTCGCGCTGGTCGGCAGCTCGGGCGCGGGCAAGTCCACCACCTCGATGCTGGTCAGCCGGATGTACGACGTCACCAGCGGCACCGTGCTCGTCGGCGACGTCGACGTGCGCGACGCCACCCTGCAGTCGCTGCGGGACACCATCGGCGTGGTCACCCAGGACGCGCACCTGTTCCACGAGACCATCGCGGAGAACCTCCGCTACGCCAAGCCTGACGCCACCGACGACGAGCTGTGGACCGCGCTGGCGGCCGCGCAGATCGACACCCTGGTCCGGGCCACCCCCGATGGGCTGGACACCGTGGTGGGCGAACGCGGCTACCGCTTCTCCGGCGGCGAGAAGCAGCGCATCGCCATCGCCCGCCTGCTGCTGAAGGCCCCGTCGATCGTCATCCTCGACGAGGCCACCGCCCACCTGGACTCCGAGAGCGAGGCCGCCGTGCAGCAGGCCCTGTCCACCGCCCTGGCGGGCCGTACCGCCCTGGTCATCGCCCACCGCCTCTCGACGGTCCGCGAAGCCGACCAGATCCTCGTCCTCGACGACGGCCGCATCGTCCAACGCGGCACTCACGAACAACTGCTCGCCTCCGGCGGCCTCTACGCCGACCTCTACCGCACCCAGTTCGCCGCGGCGGATTCCCCCCGCCCCACCCACCTCGCCGACACCCCCGCCTGACCCACCCACCCACCCACCTGCCGCAACCGCACTGCCGCGTTGATCATGAACTTGTGGCACGGTTCGGCGGCGTGTCATGCGCACAACTTCATGATCACTTGGCGCTCGGCGGGCCGTTGTCGTCGATCATGAGGTTATGGCGACGACTCGCCGGTGACCCGTGCCATAAGTTCATGATCAACCCAGGTGGACGGGGTCAGGGGCGGTAGGTGAGGGTGCGGCCGCGCCAGCGGACGAGCAGCTCGCCGGCGTGGAGGCGGGCGGCGGGGCCGCGGCGGGGGCGGGGGGCGGTTTCGCCGTCGTACGCCCAGAGCAGCTCGCGGAGGGCGAGTTCTCGCCGCGCCGCGGCGTCGCGGGGTGGGACGGCGCGGGCGAAGTCCCAGCCGTCGCGCAGCGACCCCTGCGGCGCGCGCCCCGCGGCCCAGGCCGAGAACATCCGGATCCACTGCCCGGGACCGGCCGACGCGGCCAGCCGGGGCCACGTGCGCGCGACGTCCTCGGCCCGCTTGCGCAGCAGCGCGGTCTGCGTCGCGGCCACCGCCCCGATGTCGAAGCCCACGGGCACGGCGGCTCCGGCCACCAGCGCCCGCACCAGCTCCTCCTGCCGCCGCGCGAGGCCGGTCATGCGCGAGCCGCGCCGGTGATCGCCGGGTAGCCGGTCGTCGCGGACAGCGCGTCCAGCTCGGCTCGCAGGGCGGCGGCGGGTGGGTAGTGGCCGTCGCGTTCCAGCAGGATCGCGGGCGGGCGCTGCCGCGCGCACAGCTCGCCCAGCAGTTCGAGGACCTCGCCGGGCACCGGGTCGGTGTGCGTGTCGTGGTACCGCCCCTCGTGCAGGCGGCCGCCGGCGACGTGGACGTACGCCATGCGCTCCAGGGGGAGCCGGGTCAGCAGGTCGGCGGGGTCCTCGCCCCGGTTGAGCGCGTTGGCGTACACGTTGGCGATGTCGAGCAGCAGCAGGGCGTCGGTGCGTTCCAGGATCTCGGTGAGGAACTCGGCCTCGGTCAGCTCGTCGTCGGGCCACTCGAACAGCGCCGCGATCGGCTCCAGCGCCAGCGGCACGTCGAGTTCGGCGGTGGTCCGCGCGACGTTGGCGACCACCGCGTCGACGGCCTCGCGGCAGCGCGGCAGGGGCAGCAGGTGACCGGCTTCGACCCCGCCCGCCCGGACGTACGCGATGTGCTCGCTGACCAGCGGCGCGTCGACGGCGCGGGCGGCCTGTGCCAGGTGCTCGACCCGGTGCGGGTCGACCGGTTCGGCCCCGCCGAGCGACAGTTTCACGCCGTGCGGCACCACCGCCACCCCGGCCGCGAGCAGCCGCGCCAGCGCCTCGGGCGGCTCACCGGAGTGCGGCAGCGACTCGGCGATGACCTCGACGAAACGCAGGCCGGGCAGCTCGGCGACGAAGCCGGAGATCTCGGGGCGCCAGCCGATGCCGACGCCCCGCCCGGCCAGCGGCGTCATCCGCCGCACCCGCCTCCGCCGCCGCAGCCACCCCCGCCACCGCAGGAGGAGCCGCTGCTGCAGGAGGAACCACCGCTGTCGCCGCCGCTCGAACCGCCGCCGTCGGAGCCGCCGTAGAACGGGCCGTAGGAGCCGCTGGTGTCGTCGCGCTCCGGGATCTCGGTCTCCCCGGCGAAGGCCGGGTCGGCGGCCCACAGCACGGCGGTGCCGAACAGGCCGACGGCCAGCGCGGTCTGCGCGGGACCGTAGGTGTCCCAGGCGGGCCGTGACGCCGGGCGCAGGTGGTTGAAGTGGCGCTTGGCCTGGAACAGTGCGTTCTCGGCGGCCTTGGTGCGCCGCGGCTTGCGCGCGAACAGCACGAGGCCGAGGATGCCGACCGGGATGACCAGCAGCACCAGGAACATCACCGGGCGGTCGTTGGCGATCCCGGCGATGATCCGGACCACGCCCACCGCGAACAGGGCGAGCAGCAGCAGCGGGCCGCGCCGGGCGCGGGACACCACGTCGGGGCCGACGGTGAGGCCACCGCGGCGCAACTCCTCGCCGATCGCGGCCAGCGCCTCGGCCACGGAGCGGTCGGTGTGCAGCTCCTTGGCCCGCTGGCCGTTGCCGACGGCGTGCAGGACGGCCGCGTCCAGCGGGGTCGCGCCCGGTGGCAGCCCGCCCGTGCGGGTGAGCCGCCCGGCCTCGTCGGCCGCCACGACGCCGCTCTGGCGCAGGAAGGTCAGCGAGGAGTACACCGCCAGTGCCGCGCCGCCGTTGAGGTAGGCCGTGTGCTGCGGCGACAGCTGGTCCACGCGGACCTGGCCGGGTCCGGCGAACAGCCGGGACCGGTGGATCAGCGTGCCCACCAGCACGACCACCGCGGCGAGCGCGAACAGCAGCAGGAAGGTGGGACCGGGGATGCCCCAGGTGTCCGCCATGGGAGCTCCTTCGACGAGGGAGCCCTCATGATGGACCATCGGGGCAATCAGCGGGAGACCAGCACGCTCAGGCAGGTGACGCAGCCTTCGAGCTTCTCGAACTCGCCGATGTCCACCACGACCGGGGTGAACCCCAGATCCCCGAGCAGTTCCGCGGTACGCGGCGCGGACGCGGCCAGCAGCACCCGGTCGCCGCCGAGCGGCACCACGTGGCAGCCGCCCTCCTCCTCGACCGGGCGCACCGCCGGGAACAGGCCGGTCGGCACCAGGTGGGGCAGGGCCAGAAAGGTGCCGTCGGGCAGCGCGGTCACCGCGGACTTGAGGTGCAGCACCTCGCCCAGCGGCACCGCGACCACGGTACGGCCGAGCGGTGTGAGCAGCGCCCGCAGCTGCCGGATGCCCTCGGCGTTGGTACGCCCGCCGCGTCCGACGTAGACGGTCGTGCCGACCTGGAGCACGTCGCCGCCCTCCAGGGTGCCCGGCTCCGTGATGCGCGCGGTGCGCAGCCCCAGTTCCAGCACGGCCTGCTCGACCCCGGCCACCTCGCCGCGGCGGGCCGGGGCCCCGGGGTGGGTCAGCACGGCGAGGTCGTCGACGACCACCACCGCGTCCTCGACGAACACCGAGTCCGGGCAGTCGTCGGCGGCCGGGGCGGGGTAGACCTCCCAGCCGGCCGAGGCCAGCGCGTCGGCGTACGCCATGTGCTGGGCGCGGGCCAGGGACAGGTCGATCTCGCTGCGGCCGATGTGGGTCACGATGCCGTCGGCGAGCCGGGAACCGGGCTCGCGGACCAGGGCGGTTCTCATTTCTTACGCATTACCAGGAAGACCACCAGAGCGACCACCACCACCGTCGCACAGCAGACGGTGCCGCCGAGGAGCAGATGCCAAGGTTTGAGGGCGCCCATGGGGTGGCACTGTAGCGCCCGGATGCCCGCCAGAAAATATCTTGTCGATCCCTGGATCTCGTGGATAGTGTCGGCGGTACACGGGAAAGGAGGTGGTCCAGCTTTGAGTAGCTACAGGACACGTGAGGTGGCTGCCCGCTAGGCGGCTGTCATCGACTGCACTTCTGTCGATACCTGAAGGTTCGACTGGAGCGTCGAGGCCGTGTGTCAGCGGCCCTGGCGAATCCAAGGGAGCCACCCGATTCCCGGGGGAATGTCCGGTTTGTCCAGCCGGCCCGCGCACCCGCGCGGAACCCCCGGGTTTCGTCATTTCCGGAGCAGGTCACGCTGTTGCGCCGGCGGCGGGGCGGAAACGCCCGAACGTCCGCTTCAGCGGCGGCGGACCGTCTCCTCGATCAGGTCCAGCACCGGGCCGAAGTCGTCGGCCGAGCCGCCCATCGCGAGCCGCTTGACCAGCCCGTCGTACGCCAGCTCCAGGAAGTGCGCGAGCACGTCGATCGGCACGTCCTCGCGCAGCACTCCCGCACTCGCCTGGCGCTGCAGGCGCTCGCGGGTCGCGGTGTCGATCGCCTCGCTGTGCTGGGCCCACCGCTTGGCGAACGCCGGGTCCGTGCGCAGCCGCCGGGCCACCTCAAGCTGCGTGCCGAGCCAGCCGGCCGCGTCGGGGTCCTGGGCGTGGGCCAGCAGATCCCGCATCACCTGCACCAGGCCGTTCGCGGCGACGGTGGCGGCCATCTCGACCGCGTCGTCCTCGGCGACGGCAAGGAACAGCGAGTCCTTGTCGCGGAAGTGGTGGAAGATCGCGCCCCGGGACAATCCGGTCGCCTGCTCCAGGCGGCGCACCGTGGCGCCCTCGTAGCCGTAACGGGCGAAGCAGGCACGGGCCGCGGCGAGGATCTCGTGGCGGCGCGCGTCGAGTTGATCCTGACTCACCCTGGGCACATGCCGATCTTCGCAGGTCGGCCCCGCGCACGCAATCCGTACGTACGGCTTGACGGCCGGTGACAGATCTCGGACGCGATGCGCGCGAAACCCGCGCATGGAAGAATCCTCCGCGTCCGGCGCGCGTTGAGCGTCGGGGACAGTATGGCGACGCCGTGCGAAACGCCTGCAGGCCAACAGGTCTGCGGCCCGCCGGGGAAGGTGCGACCTGTGGACCTGGAGCTGTTGACCACCACCTACGTGGACACGTGGGTGATGGTCCTGGTGGTCTCGATCCTGACGATCTCCCTGCTGGTCGGGGTGCCGCTGGCCCGCTCGGCCGGGCGGCGGCGCGGCATCCGGCTGGCCAACCCGGGGGCGTACGCCACCCGGGCGGACAAGGCCAAGGACACCGGCCTGTTCCTGGCCGCGCTGATCCCGACGCTGCTGGTCTGGCTCGCCGTGATGGGCGTGTCCTTCATCGGCCTCACCGGCTTCGCCAACGACGTCATGGGCTGGGACCACTGGACCAACATCCTGGTGCCGCTCAGCCTCGACGGCATCAGCATCTCCTTCGGCGCGTGGGCGTTCGTCGCGGTCAAGCGCGGACGGCACCCCGGCCGGGCGTACAAGATCGTGCTCGCCGCCGCGACCGTGTCGGCGACCCTGAACTTCGTGCACGGCCGCGACAAATGGTCCATCTGGGCGGGCCTCTACCTGGCGTTCCTGTCCTTCGCGGGCATGGCGATGTTCCACGAGCTGCTCGACCAGTTCATGGCCGGCTACGACGACGAGGTGGCGCTCAAGACCCGCTACCCGCGCTTCGGCCAGCGCTGGTTCTACGCGCCGATCTCCACGTTCGCGGCCCGCCGGGCCTGGATCGTGCACCCGCCCGCGGAGGGCATGCGGCCCAGCGTGCGCAACGCGCTGACGCACCTGGAGGACACCCGCGAGGCCAAGCGCCAGCGCCGCCTGTACGGCGCGCAGCTGGTCCGTGAGGAGCAGCAGGCCAAGCTGGTCGAGGTGCACGCCCGAGCCGAGGTGCGCCGGGCCCGCTCGGCGAGCTGGCGCTCCGGGGCCGCACCGGGCTCGTCGCCGCAGGTGCCGCACCTGCCCGTGCCGCACCAGTCCGCGCCGATCCCGCAGAACGGGCACCAGCCGAACGGGCACCAGCCGAACGGGCACCAGCCGAACGGGCACCAGCCGAACGGGCACCAGCCGAACGGGCACCAGACGAACGGGCACCAGACGAACGGCTACCAGGCCTACCCGCCGCAGGCGGTGTACCAGCCGACCCCGCAGCCGGAGGACTTCCCCGAGCCGCCGCCGGCGGCCCGCGAGCCGGAGCCGGACCCGGTTTCCCAGGACCTCGTTCCCGAACGTGACGAGCGGGGCACGATCCTGGGCCGGGACCTGCGGGCCACCCTGGAGTCGGCGTGGAGCGCCCCGACCGGCCGCGAGCCGATGGGCCACCGGCCCCTGTCGGACACCAGCGAGATCACCTCACGCGGCATGCTCAACCACCTCCAGGAGCCGGTCCAGCGGATGATCACCGAGGCGCTGTCGCGCGGTGAGCAGGTCAGCCCGGCCTTCGTCCGCGAGTGGACGGCCCAGGAGTACGGGCGCACGCCGAGCGAGAACTGGGCTCGGAACCAGATCAAGGCAGCTCGCCAGCGGGACACCATCGGCGTGGACGCGGATCTGGCGTGACCAGGCATCGATTTCGTTACCGCGAGGTTTCCCGCACAAAGGGGGGCTTCACCAGCGTGTCCTGAGTCACGTAAGGTGCCCGCGTGCCTCTGTTGCTGTTGGACCTCGACAACACACTGGTCGACCGCGAGGGCGCCTTCCGGATGTGGGGTACTCGGTTCCTGTCCGAGATCAGCGCCCCGCCGTACGACATCGACTGGTTGGTGGACGCCGACGCGGACGGCCTGACCTCGCGCTGGGACCTGGCCGACGCGATCCGCGACCGCTATCGACTGCGCAACTCCGTCGTCGACCTGGTGGAGGAGTTGCACGAGGGGCAGATCGAGGCCACCCGGCTGGACCCGATGGTGGGCGCCGCGCTGCGCATCGCCGCCGAGGCCGGCTGGGTGCCGGTGATAGTCACCAACGGCGAGACCCGCCAGCAGGAAGCCAAGATCCGGCGTACCGGCCTGGACCGCTTCGTGGCCGACTGGGTGGTCTCGCAGGAGGTCGACTGCCGCAAACCCAACCCGCGCATCTTCGAGATCGCCGCGGAGCGGGCCCGGATGCGGCTGCGCGGCGCCTGGATGATCGGCGACAGCCCCGAAGCCGACATCGGCGGCGCGACCACGATCGGCATCCCCAGCGTCTGGATCCACCGCGGCCGCCAGTGGACCGAACGCCGCTTCGGCCCCACCCGCATCGTCGAAGGCGCCATCCAAGCCGTGGCAGCCGTCCTCGCCGCCGACCCACCCCACCGCATGGCCCGCTGAGGTCCCACGCCTCCCGCGCCTCCCGCGTTGATCATGAACCTATGGCACGGGTCGACGGTGTGTCGCTGCCACAACTTCATGATCAGCTAACGGTGGGGTGCGGCTGGAGCGGTGTGATGCGGGTCGCTGCGGAAAATCGGTTGACAGGATCAGCGGGTCGGCGGAAGACTCGTCCGCGTTGTGCGAGATCCCGGGAATCGGCCCGGGTCGGGAGAGAAGGGGGTTGAGCCGAATGGTTGCCGTCGCTGTGCGCTGCGCGCATTCCGCCTCTTTCTTCTTCTCTCCGACCGAGGAGCTTTTCCAGTGCGAGAGCACGACTTTCCGCGCTCCGGCCGCGTCAACCGCCGGAACCGTTTCGACGACGACGAACTGACCTTCGAGAAGTCGTACGCCGAAGAAGTCGAGTGGGACGAGACCCCCGACAAGCCCGAATTCGGTGACCGCTGGTCCACCTGGGACCTGTCGACGCCCACCGAACGCGGGCCGGAGCCCCACCCCGACTGGCTCGTCACCGAGCTGGCCGCGGTCGACGTGGAGCGCGGAGTGCTGAAGACCGGCAAGGAGGCCGACGTCTTCCTGCTGCACCGCCACGTTCCCGGCACCGAACGCGGCTGCCTGCTGGCGGCCAAGCGCTACCGCAGCCATGACCACCGCATGTTCCACCGCGACGCGGGCTACCTGGAGGGCCGCCGGGACAAGGAGTCCCGGGTCAACCGGGCCATGGCCAACCGCAGCGCGTTCGGCAAGGAGGCCATCGCCGGCCAGTGGGCGGCGGCCGAGTTCGGCGCACTGGCCCGGCTGTGGGAGATCGCCCGGCAGCTCGACGTCGCGCCGTTCACGCCGTACCCGGTGCAGATCCTGGGCACCGAGGTGCTGCAGGAGTTCATCGGCGCGCCCGACGGCACCGCCGCGCCGCGGCTCGCCCAGGTGCGCACCGACGAGGCCGGGCTGGCCGACCTGTGGGCGCAGCTCGTGCTGGGCCTGACGGTGCTGGCCCGCGCGGGGTACGCGCACGGCGACCTGTCGCCGTACAACATCCTCGTGCACGAGGGGCGGCTGGTCATCATCGACCTGCCGCAGATCGTGGACGTGGTGGCCAACCCGCAGGGCAAGCGGTTCCTGACCCGCGACGTGCACAACGTGGCGACGTGGTTCACCGCCCGCGGCCTGACCGGCCTGGACGAGGCGGCCCTGACCGCCGAACTCCTCGCCGAAGCCGGCATGCGGACCTGACCCCGCGTGAGGCCCGGCCGCGCCGTCGCGCACGGCGCACGGCGCACGGCCGTGATCGTTGGACTTGCCTGGCAATCGGGCGAAAGGGCGTTCAAGATACGCCCGGTTGCCAGGCAAGTCGGCGGATCTTTGGCTGTTTTCGCGCCGCCACGCGCCGCGACGCCGTGTTCGTGCCATGTCGTGAGAGCGGTGGGTGGCTGAACGGGTCTTGTGATGATCGCGGCGGGCCGCGATGATCACCCGATGTCGTCGTTCACGTACACCGCCCCGTTCCGGTTCGGCCGGCTGACCATGTCCATGCTGGCCGTCGGGGTGCTCGCGGCCGTCGCGGGCCTGCTGCCGGGCCTGAGCGAGGACGTCAAGGTCGTGCTGGTCGCGGGCGGGCCCGCACTGGCGGGCACGCTGCTGGCGCTGTACCTGCCGCTGATCCTGGGCGGCAAGCCGGGCCTGCGGGTCGACGCCGACGGCGTCCTGTTCGGCGGGCGTCCGCTGATCTACGCCCGGACAAGCGCGTTCGTACCCTGGTCGGCGATCAGTGAGATCTACCTGTTCCGGGTGCACCAGGGCCTGTTCGTCACCACGTACGTCGGGGTACAGGGCGTCGACGGGGTCGCGCCGCTGCGGCCGTCCATGCCGGCCAGCGTGGCCGCCACGATCTGGCACGTGCCGACCGAGGTCGTGCTGGCGAGCCGGCCGGCGTTCGGCTGGCAGCTGGACAAGGCAGCGCTGACCACGGCGGCGGGCTACTTCGCACCCGGCGTGCCGGTGATCGACCTGACCGAGGCGGCTCCGATGCAGCGCCAACTTCGCGAGACGCCGCCGACCTTCGGCCCGCCGTCGGTGTGACCCGCGCCGCGCCGGGTAGGTCAGCGGACGCGGCCGCGGGGTTTGAGCTGGGCGTTGGGCAGCACGGGGGCGGGCAGCGGCGCGCCGTCGTAGCCGGTCACCGCACCGAAACGCGGGTCGGCCGCCATCCACTGCTCGCGCGCGGCGGCGACGTCGTCGTGGCTGCGCCCGACGAAGTTCCACCACATCACGATCTCCTCCTCGAACGGCTCGCCGCCGAGCAGCAGCACCCGGGCCGGTCCGTCCGCGGCCAGGTCGAGGGCGGTCCGCTCACGGCCGAGGTAGAGCAGGGTGCCGGGCTCCAGGGGTACGCCGTCGACGAGCGCGGCGCCGTCGAGCACCAGCGCCGCGTACTCGAAATCGCCGCGCAGCGGCAGGGTGATCGCCGACCCTGCGGCCAGTGCGGCTTCCGCGCCGACCAGCGGGGTGTACGCCGTCGCGGGCGACACCGCGCCCGCCAGTTCGCCCATGATCACCGTCAGGGCGGCCCCGTCCAGCTCGACGACGGGCAGGTCGGGGTGGTGCTCGAAGGCCGGGGCGACCGAGCGCGCCGCGTCCGGCAGGGCGACCCACAGCTGCACGCCGTGCAGCGGTTCGGCACGCGGGACGGGCGACTCCTCGGAGTGCGAGATGCCGTGCCCGGCCGTCATCAGGTTGAGCTGGCCGGGCCTGACCAGCGCCTTGCTCCCGACGCTGTCGCGGTGCAGCACCTCGCCCTGGACCAGCCAGGTGACGGTCTGCAGGCCGGTGTGCGGGTGGGGCGCGACGCGCATGTCGTGGTCGGCGGGGCCGTACTGGTCGACGAAGCACCACGCGCCGACCATGCGCCGGTCCTTGTGCGGCAGCGTACGGCTGACCATCATGCCGCGCGGCCCGCCCAGCACGACCTCACGCCCCGGGAGCAGCTCGTGGGTCGGCCCGTCCGGCACCGGCTCGTGCCCGCAGGCGGTCTCGACAGGCGCCGTCTCAACGTTGCTCATTCAACTAACTGTACTGCTGGCAGCCGCCGGAGGCGGCTGCGGCGTTCGGCCTCTCCGCCGAACGCGGTGCTCCTCGCGGCCGGATGTGAAGGAAGGGCACCTTCTACAACGCATAGCGTTAAGAAGGTGCCCTTCCTTGCCCTCACGCGGACTGGTCAGCTCGCGAGCATCCGGCGGAGGACGTACTGGAGGATGCCGCCGTGGCGGTAGTAGTCCGCCTCACCGGGGGTGTCGATGCGGACGACCGCGTCGAAGGTGACCCCGGTGTCGGTGGTGACCTTGACCGTCTTCGGGGTGGTGCCCTCGTTCAGGGCCTCCACGCCGGTGAAGGTGAAGGTCTCGGTGCCGGTCAGGCCGAGCGAGTCGGCGGTCTGCCCGGCCGGGTACTGCAGCGGCAGCACACCCATGCCGATGAGGTTCGAGCGGTGGATGCGCTCGTACGACTCGGCGATGACGGCCTTGACGCCCAGCAGCGCCGTGCCCTTGGCGGCCCAGTCCCGCGACGAGCCGGAGCCGTACTCCTTGCCCGCCAGGATGACCAGCGGGATGCCCGCGGCCTGGTAGTTCTGGCTGGCGTCGTAGATCGTGCTGACCGGGGCGTCCGCGACGGTGAAGTCACGGGTGAAGCCGCCCTCGGTGCCGGGCGCGATCTGGTTGCGCAGGCGGATGTTGGCGAAGGTGCCCCGGATCATCACCTCGTGGTTGCCGCGGCGGGAACCGTACGAGTTGAAGTCCTTGCGCTCCACGCCGTGCTCGGCCAGGTACTTGCCCGCCGGGGAGTCCGCCTTGATGGAGCCGGCGGGGGAGATGTGGTCGGTGGTCACCGAGTCGCCCAGCTTCGCCAGCACCTTCGCGCCCGCGATGTCGCTGACCGGCCCCGGCTGCGCGGCCATGCCCTCGAAGTACGGGGGCTTGCGCACGTACGTCGAGTCACCGGCCCAGGCGAACGTGTCACCGGTCGGCGTCGGCAGGCCCTGCCAGCGCTCGTCGCCCGCGAACACGTCGGCGTAGTCCTTGGTGAACATCTCCGCCGAGATCGAGGCGTTGATGGTCTCCTGCACCTCGGCCGGGGTCGGCCAGATGTCGCCCAGGTAGACCGGCTTGCCGTCCGGGTCCACGCCCAGGGGGTCGCGGACCAGGTCGATGTCCATGGTGCCGGCGATGGCGTACGCCACGACCAGCGGCGGGGACGCCAGGTAGTTCATCTTGACGTCGGGGTTGATCCGGCCCTCGAAGTTGCGGTTGCCGGACAGCACCGACACCACCGCGAGGTCGGCCTCGTTGACCGCGGCGCTGATCTCCTCCGGCAGCGGGCCGGAGTTGCCGATGCAGGTCACGCAGCCGTAGCCGACCAGGTGGAAGCCGAGCTTCTCCAGGTACGGCACGAGGTCGGCCTTGTGGTAGTAGTCCATGACGACCTTGGAGCCGGGCGCCAGCGTGGTCTTCACCCACGGCTTGGCGCGCAGGCCCCGCTCGACGGCCTTCTTGGCCAGCAGCGCCGCGCCCAGCATGACCTGCGGGTTCGACGTGTTGGTGCAGGAGGTGATCGAGGCGATCACGACCGCGCCGTGGTCGAGCTGGTAGGTCGTGCCGTCGGCCGCGGTCACCGGCGTCGGGTTGCTGGCCCGGAACGTCGTGTGCGACGGGGAGTCCGAGGCCGGGAAGCTCTCCTGGCCGGCCTCGTCGGTGTCGTCGTCCTTGACGTAGTCGGGCAGCACCGAGCGGAACGCGGTCTTGGCGTTGGTCAGCTCGACCCGGTCCTGCGGGCGCTTCGGGCCGGCGATGCTCGGCACGACGGTCGCCAGGTCCAGCTCCAGGTACTCGGAGTAGGCCGGCTCGACCGACGGGTCGTGCCACAGCCCCTGCTGCTTGGCGTACGCCTCGACCAGCGCGATCTGCTCGGCGGGGCGGCCGGTCAGCTCCAGGTAGGCGATGGTCTCCGCGTCGATCGGGAAGATCGCGCAGGTGGAGCCGAACTCGGGGCTCATGTTGCCGATGGTGGCCCGGTTGGCCAGCGGCACCGAGGTCACGCCGGGGCCGTAGAACTCGACGAACTTGCCGACCACGCCGTGCTTGCGCAGCTGCTGGGTGATGGTGAGCACCAGGTCGGTGGCGGTCGCGCCCGAAGGCAGCTCGCCGAACAGCTTGAAGCCGACGACCTTCGGGATCAGCATGCTGACCGGCTGGCCGAGCATCGCGGCCTCGGCCTCGATGCCGCCGACGCCCCAGCCCAGCACGCCCAGGCCGTTGACCATCGTGGTGTGCGAGTCGGTGCCGACCACGGTGTCCGGGTAGGCCTGGCCGTTGCGCGGCATGATCACGCGAGCCAGGTGCTCGATGTTCACCTGGTGCACGATGCCGGTGCCCGGCGGGACGACCTTGAACTCGTTGAACGCGGTCTGGCCCCAGCGCAGGAACTGGTAGCGCTCCTGGTTGCGGCCGTACTCGATCTCGACGTTGCGCTCGAAGGCGTCCTGGCGGCCGAACACGTCGGCGATGACCGAGTGGTCGATGACCAGCTCGGCCGGGGCCAGCGGGTTGACCTTCGAGGCGTCGCCGCCCAGGTCGCGGACGGCCTCGCGCATGGTGGCCAGGTCGACCACGCAGGGCACGCCGGTGAAGTCCTGCATGAGGACGCGGGCGGGCGTGAACTGGATCTCCACGCTGGGCTCGGCGGTCGGGTCCCAACCACCCAGCGCGCGGATGTGGTCGGCGGTGATGTTGGCGCCGTCTTCGGTGCGGAGGAGGTTCTCCAGCAGGATCTTCAGGCTGAAGGGCAGCCGCTCGTGGCCCTCCACCTTGTCGATCTGGAAGATCTCGTAGCCCGCGTCACCGACGCGCAGCTCACTCTTGGCACCGAACGTGTCGAGGCTCGCCACGTCGTACTCCTTCACAGCGGGTCTGTTACCACCTGAGTCTTTCGCAGAGGCCGACGCGTGGGCAGGTAAGGCAAGGCTTACTGCCTGCGGCGGCGTCACTCAAACCGTACGTCCGTCTTGTTTAACGCGCAAGTCCGTGCCAGACTCCGGGATGTGATTCACCACGTACAGGTCGCCTGCCCCCGGGGCAGCGAGGACGTGCTGCGCGGCTTCTACGTCGGCGTCCTCGGCATGACCGAGAAACCCAAACCTCCGGCGCTCGCGGTCCGCGGCGGCTGCTGGTTCATCGACGAGTACGGCAGCGAGCTGCACCTGGGCGTCGAGGACGACTTCCGCCCCGCCCGCAAGGCCCACCCCGCCCTGCTCCGCCCCGACCTCGACAGCCTCGCCACCCGCCTGGAGTCGGCGGGCTACCCCGTGACCTGGGGCAACGACGAGGTCCCCGGCATCCGCCGCTTCCACACCGAAGACCCCCACGCCAACCGCCTCGAATTCGTCCTGGTCGACCCCGCCTGACCACCTGATCGAGACCACCCGACCGCCTCATCGAGACGGCCTGACCGCGTCGATCATGAACTTATGGCCGTGTTCGACGGTGTGTCGCTGCCATAACTTCATGATCGATCTCATCCGATCTCGGCGGACCGGGCGGTGTGCCGAGCGGCCCGCGGGGTGGAACGGCCGGCGGGGTGCCGGGTGCCGGCGCGCCGAACCGCCCGCGGGGGCGGCGGTTCGGCGCGCAGGCCACCTGACACGGATTGGTGCTCCACCGGCGGCGTCGCGCGGTGGGACGATCCGGTCATGATCTCTTCGGGCGCGGTTCTCGGGGTGTTCGCGGTGGCGCTGGCCATGGTGCTCACCCCGGGGCCGAACATGATGTATCTCGTCTCGCGCAGCATCACCCAGGGACGGCGGGCGGGGCTGGTCTCGCTGGCCGGCGTCGCGGCGGGCTTCCTCGTCTATTTGACGGCCACGAACCTGGGGCTCTCGGCGCTGTTCGTGGCGGTGCCGTCCCTGTACCTCGCGGTGAAACTCGCCGGTGCGGCGTACCTCGGCTGGTTGGCTTTCCAGGCGCTGCGGCCCGGCGGTGTGTCGGTGTTCGAGCCGGCGGCGCTGCCGCCGGACTCGAACCGGCGGCTGTTCACGATGGGGCTGGTCACCAACCTGCTCAACCCCAAGATCGCCATCTTGTACCTGTCGCTGATCCCGCAGTTCATCGACCCGGCGGCTGGGCACGTGCTGGCGCAGGGGTTCCTGCTCGGCGCGGTGCAGATCGTCGTCGCGGTCACCGTCAACGGGCTGATCGCGCTGGCCGCCGGCACGATCGCGGGTTTCCTCTCCGGCCGCCCGGTATGGCTGCGCGTCCAGCGCTACCTGATGGGCACCGTCCTCGGCGTGCTCGCCGTCCGCATGGCCACCGACCACACCCGCCCCACCCTCGCCTGACTGCCCCGCCGTGCCCCGCGCCGCCGCCGGCGCGGCGCGGGCGGGCGGGCATGTGACCGGGAATGTTGGACGATCGTTGACTGTTCAACTATCTTGTCAGGGGAACGCTAGTACAGAGGGAGGGCGTCATGCCTGCCGTTACCGTCGATGACCTGTTGGTGCTGCCCCGGGTGCCCGTGCCGGGCGAGGCCGCGGTCGAGCGGAAGGTCACGTCGGTGACCGCCGCGCCGTCGGGCTTCGAGGGGGAGGGGTTCCCGGTCCGCCGCGCGTTCGCGGGCGTCGACCTGAAGGCCCTGGACCCGTTCATCCACATGGACCAGATGGGTGAGGTCGAGTACGCACCCGGTGAGCCGAAGGGGACCCCATGGCACCCGCACCGGGGCTTCGAGACGGTCACCTACCTGCTCGACGGCATCTTCCGGCACCAGGACTCGCACGGCGGCGGCGGGCTGATCTCCGACGGCGACACCCAGTGGATGACAGCCGGCAGCGGCCTGCTGCACATCGAGGCGCCGCCGGAGGAGCTGGTCATGTCGGGCGGCCTGTTCCACGGCTTCCAGCTGTGGGTCAACCTGCCCGCCAAGATGAAGATGTCGCCGCCGCGTTACCAGGACATCCGGGCCGGTCAGGTGTCGCTGCTCAGCTCGCCCGACGGCGGGGTGCTGCTGCGCGTCATCGCCGGAGAGGTGGCCGGCTACTCCGGACCGGGCATCACGCACACCCCGATCGCGCTGGTGCACGCCACTCTCGCACCGGGGGCGCAGCTGCGGCTGCCGTGGCGGCCGGACTTCAACGCGCTGGTGTACACGCTGGCCGGGTCGGGTTCGGTCGGCGCCGACAAGCGGCCGGTGAAGCTCGGCGACCTCGCGGTGTACGGGGCCGGTGACGTGATCACCATCGAGGCCGACGCGTCGCAGGAGAGCCGCAACGCGGCCGGCATGGACGTGCTGATCCTCGGCGGCCTGCCGATCCGCGAGCCGGTGATGGCGTACGGCCCGTTCGTGATGAACACCAAGGCCGAGCTGATCCAGGCGTTCGAGGACTACCAGGCGGGCAAGCTGGGCGTGATCCCGAGCGAGCCGCGCCGGGTCGACGTCGGCGAGGGTGACCACCCGGGACACGACGTCCTCTGAGCAGGGCCTTCGGGCCGTAAAGGTTAAGAAGGGCACCTTCTTCAACGCGGAGCGTTAAGAAGGTGCCCTTCCTTGCTCTCGGGCCGTCGTCACGGGACCGGGGGCAGGGGCGGGAGGCCGGGGACGGGGAGTTCGGGCAGGCCGGGTACGGGCGGGAGGCTCGGGTCGACGGGCAGGCCGGGTGCGGCGCCGCCGAGCACGATGGAGATCAGGCTGGCCAGCAGATCGTTGATGCTGGTCAGCAGTTCGGTGATGGCATCCATGGGACCCACCTTCCGGTAGCGGTCGCGGAGGTGTATCGACCGATTAGGACTATTTGATAGCTAATACCCGACATGTGGCAAGGGTGGCCCCGCTTCTGGAGGACCACGGTTGGGGGAGGGTGTCGGCGGCGATCTTTCAGCGTCCTGCCGTTTACACGTCAAAGATTGCAAGGCCTTGCGGAAACATTTCAGTTACCCGTATGTTGCCGCTGTTGCTCGTGTGACGCCCCCGACACTTCACCCTCCCGGAGAAGGCCCATGGCAGCCCTACGCGCCCTCGTGCGCCCCGCGGCACTGCGCAGACAGTTGAGAAATCCCCGCACTCTCCTCATCGGACTGCTGGCACTGGTGCTGGCCGCGGCCCCGTTCGTGGTGATCCGCTCGCTGACCGGCGGCGGCCCCGCGCAGTGGGTGCAGGCCGGTGACACCTACTGGGCCGACGAGCCCGCCGCGGCGGCGCTCGCCGCGGCCGGCACGCCGCGCCGCCAGGCGGAGCAGTTCTACTTCGTGCTGCCGGACCGCTTCGCCAACGGCGACACCCGCAACGACAAGGGCGGGCTGTCCGGCGACCGGCTCAAGACCGGCCTGGACAAGACCGACAAGGGCTTCTACCACGGCGGCGACCTGGCCGGTCTGATGGACCAGCTCGACTACATCGAGGGCCTGGGCACCACGGCGATCTGGCTCGCCCCGGTGTTCCAGAACCGCCCTGTGCAGGGGACCGGCACGGACGCCTCGGCCGGCTACCACGGCTACTGGATCACCGACTTCACCCAGGTCGACCCGCACTTCGGCACCAATGCGGACCTGAAGAAGCTGGTCAAGCTCGCACACCAGCGCGGCATCAAGATCTACCTCGACGTCATCGTCAACCACACCGCCGACGTCATCGCGTACGAGGAGAACCAGTACTCGTACGTGGACAAGAAGACCAGCCCGTACACCGACACCGCGGGGCGGGCCTTCGAGGACGTCAACTACGCCGACGGCAGGAACGGCTTCCCGAAGACGGACCGCTCGTCGATGCCGTACACCCCGGTCTTCAAGAGCGCCGCCGACGCCAAGGCCAAGACGCCCGCCTGGCTGAACGACCCGACGATGTACCACAACCGGGGCGACTCCACCTTCTCCGGCGAGAACAGCACCTACGGCGACTTCTTCGGCCTCGACGACCTGTGGACCGAGCGGCCCGAGGTGGTCCGCGGCATGACCAAGGTCTACTCGGACTGGATCGAGTCCACCGGTGTGGACGGCTTCCGCCTGGACACCGCCAAGCACGTGAACATGGAGTTCTGGCCGCAGTTCAGCCAGGGCATCGCGGTCGACGCCCGCAAGGCCGGCAAGCCCGACTTCTTCATGTTCGGCGAGGTCTACTCGGCCGACCCGAACATCATGTCGAGCTACGTGCGGCAGGGCCGCCTGCAGGCCACGCTCGACTTCGGCTTCCAGGCCGCCGCGCAGGGCTTCGTCACCGGCGGCTCCGGCCAGGGCCTGGGCGACCTGTACGCCGCCGACGGCCTGTACACCTCACCCGGCACCGACGCGTCCACCCTGCCCACCTTCCTCGGCAACCACGACATGGGCCGCATCGGCACGTTCATCAGCAACGTCGAGGCCGACGCGACGATCGCCCTGCAGCGCGACCGGCTCGCCCACGAGCTGATGTTCCTGACCCGCGGCCAGCCGGTCGTGTACTCGGGCGACGAGCAGGGCTTCACCGGCAACGGCGGGGACAAGGACGCCCGCCAGGACATGTTCGCCAGCCAGGTCGCCGACTACCTCGACGACGACCTGCTCGGCACCGACCGCACCCACGCGGCCGACCAGTTCGACACCGCGCACCCGCTCTACCGTGCGATCGCCGAGCTTGGCGCGCTGCGCAGGGCGCACCCGGCGCTGCGCGACGGCGTGCAGGTGACCCGGCACGCGGGCGACGGCGTGTTCGCCTTCTCCCGCATCGATCCGGCCCAGCGGGTCGAGTACCTGGTGGCGTCGAACAGCGGCACCGCCCCGAAGACCGTCACCGTGGACACCGCCACCGCGAACGCCGTGTTCGGGCAGCTCTACCCCGCTGCGGGCAACGGCCCGACGGCCGGGGCGGACGGCAAGGCGACGATCACCGTGCCCGCGCTGTCGAGCATCGTGCTGCGCGCCGACCGGGCCCTGCCGAGCGCCGCCGACCCGCAGATCACCATCACCGCCCCGGGTTCGGGCGCGGAGGTCGCCACCCGCGCCGCCGTCACCGCCCAGGTCACCGGCGACCCGCTCGCCACGGTCACGTTCGCGGCGCAGGTCGGCGACGGCCCGTGGAAGCTGCTCGGCACCTCGAAGGCGGTCGGCGAGCACACCGTGTTCCACGACCTCACCGGCCTGGCCGGTGGCACGGCAGTCACCTACAAGGCCGTAGCACGCGACGGCGCGGGCCGCACCGCGTCCACGACCAGCGCCATCACCGTGGCCTCGCCGGCGCAGGCGGCGCAGCGCGAGTACGTGCTGGTGCACTACCAGCGCGGCGACGGCGACTACGACCCGTGGGGCCTGTACACCTGGGGCGACGTCGACGGCTCGATGCAGCACCCGTGGCCGCAGGGCCAGCCGTTCGCGGGAGAGGACTCGTACGGGCGCTTCGCCTGGGTGAAGGTCAAGCCGGGCGCTACCAACGTCGGGTTTCTCGTGGTCAACGGCTCCGGAAGCAAAGACGTCGAGGCTGACCGCAGCGTCGACCCGAGCCGGGTCGGCGAGATCTGGCTGAAATCGGGCGACGCGACGATCTACCCCTCTCGCGCTGCGGCCACCGGCAAGGTGGACATGCATTACCGCCGGGCCGACGCGAACTACAGCGGCTGGGGCCTGCACCTGTGGGGTGACGGACTGGCCGCCGGAGCGGGCACGGACTGGTCGAGCCCGCGCCAGCCGGACGGCACCGACGCTTTCGGCGCACACTGGAGTGTGCCCGTCGGTGACGCCACCAAGCCGGTGAACTTCATCGTGCACCGGGGCGACGAGAAGGACCCGAACGCCGACCTCGCCATGGACATGGGCGTCGGCGAGGCGTGGATCGCGTCCGGCGACGGGACCGTGCACACCAGCCGGGCCGCCGCCGAGAAGACCGCGGTCCTGCACTACCGCCGCGCTGACGGGAACTACACCGGCTGGGGCCTGCACCTGTGGGACGGCAACGCCAACCCGGTCGAGTGGGGCAGTCCGATGCTGCCGACCGGCACGGACGCGTTCGGCGCGTACTGGCGCATCCCGCTGGTGGACGGCGCGACCGGGGTGAACTACATCATCCACAAGGGCGACGAGAAGGACCTGCCCGCCGACCAGCGGCTGGACTTCGCGACGTTCGGCAACGAGGCCTGGATCCTGTCCGGGCAGCAGGCCTACCTGCGGCCGTCGGTCAAGGGCGCGGCGCTGGACATCGACCTGAGTAAGACGTACGCCCACTGGCTGGACCGCGGCACCATCGCCTGGAACAAGCACGACCCCGACGGCAAGGTGTACGACCTGGTCGTGGCCCCGAACGGCGGGCTGTCCGTGGTGGACGGCGCGCTGGCCGGCGACTTCACGAAGATCCGGCTGTCCGCGTCCGGCGGCCTGTCCGAGGCGCAGCGCCAGAAGTTCCCGCACCTGTGGGCGTACGGCGCGTTCGAGGTGAACGCCACCCTCGCGAGCATCAAGAACGCGCTGCGCGGGCAGCTTGTGGTGACCGAGAGCGACCACGAGGGCACGCTGCTGTCGGCGACCGGGGTGCAGATCCCGGGAGCGCTGGACGACGTGTACTCCGCAGCGGCCAAGGCGGCGCTGGGCCCGGTGTTCGCCAAGGGCAGGCCCAGCCTCGCGCTGTGGGCCCCGACGGCGAAGGACGTGCAACTGGAGCTGTTCGACAGCCCGTCGGCGACACCGCAGACCGTGTCGATGCTGCGGGACGACAACACCGGCGTGTGGAAGGTGACCGGGTCGAGTGACTGGTCCGGCAAGTACTACCGGTTCCGGGTCAGCGTGTGGCAGCCCGCCAAGGCGCAGGTCGTCACGGCGTCGGTGACGGACCCGTACGCCGTTGCGTTGTCGGCGAACTCGACGCACAGCCAGCTGATCGACGTGGCGAAGCTGCCCGGCGCGGCGGTGAAGGCCCCGTCCTACACGGGCCGGGCGCAGATCCAGGAGCTGTCGGTGCGCGACTTCTCGGTCGCGGACACGACGGTGCCGCAGGACAGGCGCGGCACGTACGCCGCGTTCACCGACCCGCAGACCGCGGGTATGCGGCACCTGAAGTCACTGGCCGACGCCGGGGTCTCGCACCTGCACCTGCTGCCGGTGTTCGACTTCGCGACGATCCCCGAGAAGCGGACCGACCAGCAGCAGCCCGCCTGCGACCTGCCGTCGCTGCCCCGGGACTCGTCCGAGCAGCAGGCCTGCGTGGCGGGAGTCGCCGCGACCGACGGCTACAACTGGGGCTACGACCCGCTGCACTACACCGTGCCCGAGGGCGGCTACGCGACCGACCCCGAGGGCAAGGCGCGCAACGTCGAGTTCCAGTCCATGGTGGACGGCATCCACCGGGCCGGGCTGCGCGTGGTGCTGGACGTCGTCTACAACCACACCTCGGCGGCGGGCGACGACCCGAAGTCGGTGCTGGACCGGATCGTGCCCGGCTACTACCACCGGCTGCTGGAGGACGGGGCCGTGGCCACCTCCACCTGCTGCGCCAACACCGCGCCCGAACACGCGATGATGGGCAAGCTGGTCGTCGACTCCCTGGTCACCTGGGCGAAGACGTACCGGGTGGACGGGTTCCGGTTCGACCTGATGGGCCACCACCCGAAGCAGAACCTGCTCGACGTCCGTGCGGCGCTGGACCGGCTGACCCTGGCCAAGGACGGCGTCGACGGCAAGGCGATCCTGCTCTACGGCGAGGGCTGGAACTTCGGCGAGGTCGCCAACGACGCCCGGTTCGAGCAGGCCACCCAGGCGAACATGGCGGGCACCGGCATCGCCACGTTCAACGACCGGCTGCGCGACGCCGTACGCGGCGGCGGCCCGTTCGACGACAACCCGCGGCTGCAGGGCTTCGCGTCCGGGCTGTTCACCGACCCGAACGGCGATGCGGTCAACGGCACTGCCGCCGAGCAGAAGGCCCGGCTGCTGCACCAGCAGGACCAGATCAAGGTCGGCCTGACCGGCAACCTGGCCGGGTTCACCTTCACGGACTCGGCCGGCAACCAGGTCAGCGGCGCGGAGGTGGACTACAACGGCTCGCCGGCCGGGTACACCAAGGCCCCGGCGGAGGCTGTCACCTACGTCGACGCGCACGACAACGAGATCCTGTTCGACGCGCTGGCGTACAAGCTGCCCGCGGACACCCCGGCGCTGGACCGGGCGCGGATGCAGGTGCTGGCGCTGTCGACGGTGGTGCTCAGCCAGGGCACCGGGTTCGTCACCGCGGGCTCTGACCTGCTGCGCAGCAAGTCGCTGGACCGCAACTCGTACAACTCCGGCGACTGGTTCAACGCCATCCGCTGGGACTGCGCGAGCGGCAACGGGTTCGGGCTCGGCCTGCCCCCGGCGGCCGACAACGAGAGCAAGTGGGCCTACGCGAAGCCGCTGCTCGCCGATCCGGCGCTGGTGCCGACGTGCGAGGCGATCGGCCTGGCCGGGGACCGGTTCGCGGAGCTGCTGCGGGTCCGCGCGTCCAGCCCGCTGTTCTCCCTGCGTACGCAGGCCGAGGTGCAGCAGGCGGTGTCGTTCCCGCTGTCCGGGGCCGCCGAGACCCCGGGCGTGATCACGATGGTGATCAAGAAGGACGGCAAGACGGTCGTGGTGGTCTTCAACGCCACCACGTCGAGCACCACGCAGACGGTCGCGTCCCTGAAGAACGCGCGCCTGGCCCTGCACCCGGTGCTGGCCACCTCGGCCGACCCGCTGGTCCGGCAGTCCGCCTTCACGTCGTCCACCGGCGCGTTCACGGTGCCCAGCCGTACCGTGGCGGTCTTCGTCACGAAGTGACGCAAGCAAGGAAGGGCACCTTCACATCGCTATGCGTTGTGGAAGGTGCCCTTCCTATCGCCGGGGTACGGCGCGAGCCGCAACGAGGCTGGTCCGGGCCGGGTCAGGGGCAGCCAGGGCCGATGGACGGGCGGATGCACGTGTCGGTGCCGGTGCCGCCGTCGTTGGTGTTCGTGCCGTCGCCACCGTTGAGCAGGTCGTTGTCGGCTCCGCCGAACTGGTTGTCGTTGCCGGCCCCGCCCAGCAGGTAGTCCTCGCCGTTCCCGCCGATCAGGACGTCGCTGCCGGCGTCACCGCGCAGGTAGTCGTTGCCGTCGGCCCCTTCGAGGGTGTCCGCGCCGTCGCCGCCGACGAGGTAGTCCGCGCCCGCGTTGCCGCACAGCAGGTCGTCGCCGCCACGGCCGTCGATGTAGTCGTTGCCGCCCAGGCCGAAGACCACATCCGGGCCCGAGGTGCCGATGATGTAGTCGGCGCCGTTGGTGCCGACCCGGGTCGGCGTGGCGGTCGCGCAGGTCACCAGAGCCGCGGCCCGCTGCGCGGTGCTCGCCACGTCGTCAGGCGCGAGTGCGTCGGCCGTGGTCGGCCCGGCCAGACCGCCCGCCACCAGTCCGGCCGCGACCATCAATCCTGTCGCCAGCGTGCGCACCCAAGTGCGGCGGCCCTGGAAATCTTCACTCTTCGCGAGCATCGCTCACCCCCGGACGGACCGTTCACGCCGGGTGATGACCTGCCCCGCGCAGGTCGGCGTGTGTCTTAGCCGTCCGATGTGCTCCAACGCGAAGCTTCTGACCAGGTTACGGCCATGATCGGAACACCTGTGCGGGCGGGCTGCCGCCCTCGTCGCCCACTCCCACGGCAAGGGCGGGCACCCCGTGGAGGGATGCCCGCCCTTGCCCTGCCCTCGTCGATCATGAAGTTGTTCCCATGACACGCCGTCGAGCCGTGCCATAAGTTCATGATCAACGCGTTTCGGGGGTCAGCCGGGGAGGCGGGGGCCCTGGTCGCGTTGGGTGGCGAGCCAGGTTTCGACCTCGGTGGAGGTGCGGGGGAGGCCGGCGGAGAGGTTGACGGCGCCGTCCTTGGTGACCAGGACGTCGTCCTCGATGCGGATGCCGACGCCGCGGAGTTCGGCGGGGACCAGTTCGTCCTCGGGCTGGAAGTACAGGCCGGGCTCGACGGTGAGGACGTAGCCCTCGTCGAGCGCGCCGTCCTTGTACGCCTCGTGCCGGGCGTGGGCGCAGTCGTGCACGTCGATGCCGAGCATGTGGCCGAAGCCGTGCAGGGTCCACCGGCGGTAGACGGTGGACTCCTTGGACATCGCCTCTTCGACGCTGACCGGGAGGATGCCCAGGTCGTGCAGGCCCTCGGCGAGCACCCGCATGCAGGTGGTGTGCACGTCGGCGAACTTGACGCCCGGCTTGATGAAGTCCATGCCGGCCTGCTGCGAGGCGTGCACGATGTCGTACACCTGGCGCTGCAGCGGGGTGAACGTGCCGCTGACCGGCAGGGTCCGGGTCACGTCGGCGGTGTAGAGGTTGCGGTTCTCCACGCCCATGTCCAGCAGCAGCAGCTCGCCCGGGGTCGTCCGGCCGTCGTTGCGGATCCAGTGCAGCACGGTGGCGTTGCCGCCCGCGCCGACGATCGAGCTGTAGCCGACGGTGTTGCCGTCGTGGCGGGCGCGCAGGCCGAACACGCCGTCGATGAGGCGCTCGGAGACCGGCCGGTCGGCCGGGATGATCCGGGCCACGTCCTCGAAGCCGCGCACGGTGGCGTCGATCGCGTCCTGGAGCTGGGCGATCTCCCACTCGTCCTTGACGAGTTTCATCTCGGAGATGGTCCAGGCCAGCTCGCGGTCGCGCTCCGGGTTCGTCGGCCGGACCAGGCCGTCGACGTGCGGGTCGAGGCCGCGCAGCACCCGGGTGCGGCCGGGGGCGAGGTCGTTGAGCACGTCGGGCAGCGTGTCCAGGTGGGCGGTCTCGACGCCCAGCTCGGCGGACTTCTCGCGCAGCGTGTGGCGGCGGCCGATCCACAGCTCGCCGTAGCGGCGGTCCTTGAAGAACTCGTCGGTGTCGCGCGGGGAGCGGGGGCGCACGTACAGCACCGCGTCGTGGCCGGAGCCGTTGGGGCGCAGCACCAGCACGCTCTCCGGGTCGTGCTCGCCGGTCAGGTAGACGAAATCGCTGCCCGGGCGGTACGGGAAGTCGGTGTCGTTGGCCCGCACCATCTCGTGCCCGGACGGGATCACCAGCGTCTCGCCGGGGAACGCCGCGGACAGCGCCGCGCGGCGCTTGGCGTGGTTGGGGGCCTCCGCCCGCAGGGTCACCGGGAGCTCGGTGTCGCTCCATCCGGTGCGCATGAACTGCAGGAACTTCTCCGGGTACGCAGGGTCGTGCGACTCGGTGCCCTTCTTCTCTTCAGTCATATTGCCGCCTCCGAGCATGGTCTTCGTGTGTTCCGAGCCTATCGCCCGCCGGTAGCTGGCATGATTGCCCACGTGTGTGGACTTTTGGCCTTTTTCAGTAGTCAGGGCACGGTTGATGCGTACTCAGGCCCCCTCGGCGAGGCCCTGGAACGGCTCCACCACCGGGGCCCCGACGACACCGGGCTGGACGTCGTCGACACCGACGCGATCTTCGCGCACAAGCGGCTGGCGATCATCGACGTCGAGTTCTCCAAGGAGCCGCTGCCCTGGTCGCCGCCCGGCCCCGACAGCGCCGACTCCGCCGAGGCCCGCTACCTGCTCACCTTCAACGGGGAGATCTACAACTACCTGGAGCTGCGCCAGGAGCTGATCGACGAGTACGGCGCGAAGTTCGCCACGCAGGGTGACGGTGAGGTCATCGTGGCGGGATACCACTACTGGGGCGAGGCGGTGCTGGACCGGCTGCGCGGCATGTTCGCCTTCGTGATCTGGGACCGGCAGGAGCGGCTGGCCTTCGGCGCGCGCGACGCGTTCGGCATCAAGCCCCTGCACTACCTGCAGACCGTGGACGGGCTGTTCCTGGCCAGCGAGAAGAAGGCGCTGCTGCCGTTCGCGCCCAGCGCCGCCGCGGGCAACGCCGGCATCGACCCGGTGCAACTGTCGCACCTGCTGACCTTCCAGTACGTGCCGGAGCCGCACACGCTGCACCACGGCATCGAGCGCATCGGCTCCGGTGAGTGCCTGACCTGGCGGCCCGGCCCGGCCGGCGAGCGCACCGGCGGGGAGCTGACCAAGCGCCGCTGGTTCCGGCCGGTGCTGCGGCCCCGGCTGTCGATCGACGACCCGAAGCGCCTGTTCGCGCAGATCCACGAGACGCTGCGGGAGAGCGTACGGCTGCACATGCGCTCCGACGTGCCGGTCGGCGCGTTCCTGTCCAGCGGCATCGACTCCACCGCCGTGGTGGCGCTGGCCCGGGAGTGGAACCCGAACATCCTGACCTTCACCGTCGGCTTCGACGTGCCCGGCTACTCCGAGATCGACGTGGCCCAGGAGTCGGCCCGGCACCTCGACGTCACCACCATCCCCACCAAGATCGGCGCGCGGGAGATGATGGAGGCGCTGCCACGCATCGTCTGGCACCTCGACGACCCGGTCGCCGACCCGTCCCTGGTCCCGCTCTACCACGTGGCGCAGACGGCCGCGAAGCACGTGACCGTGGTGCTGTCCGGCGAGGGCGCCGACGAGTTCTTCGGCGGGTACGGCATCTACCGCGAGCCGCTGTCGCTGGCCCCGCTGACCCGGCTGCCGCACTCGTTCCAGCGCGGCCTGCGGGCGGTCTCCAAGGCGATCCCGCGGGGCATGCGCGGCAAGAGCTACCTGGAACGGGGCACCACCCCGCTGACCGAGCGCTTCTCCGGCAACTCGCGGATCTTCACCGAGGACGCCGAGATCCGCCGCCTGCTGCGCCGCCGCGAGTCGGTCGAGGCGGCGGCCCGCTTCACCGACGTCACCGCGCCGCTGTACGCCGAGGCGGCCGCCGACGGCCTCGACGACGTGGCCACCATGCAGTACGTCGACATCCACACCTGGCTGCGCGGCGACGTGCTGGTCAAGGCCGACCGCATGTCCATGGCGCACTCGCTGGAGCTGCGGGTGCCGTTCCTGGACCGCGAGGTGTTCGCGGTGGCCTCGAAGATCCCGCTGGAGCTGAAGGTGCCGCCGCGCTCCAACGCCACGAAGTACGCCATGCGCAAGGCGCTGGAGCAGGTCGTGCCGCCCGCCATCGTCAACCGCCCGAAGCTGGGCTTCCCGACCCCGACCCGGGTCTGGCTGGCCGGCGAGATGTACGACTGGGCCCGGGAGATCCTGCACACCTCCGGCGCCGACGACCTGCTCGACCTGACCTATGTGGACGGCCTGCTCAAGGAGCACCGGGCCGGGGGCGCGGACAACTCCCGCAAGATCTGGACGGTGCTCGTCTTCTGCGTCTGGCACTCCATCTTCGTCGCCCGCACCCTCGATCCGGGCGTGGGCCGCAACGAATCCGCTCTGCTGACGAAACCCGTCGTCGGCTCGATGGTTTCCTGACTGCCGCTAGTGGCTCGTCCCGGCGGTCCGCCTGAACGGCAGACCGCCGAGGACTCCCCACCAGCGTTACGTCCGTGCCATGCTTGCTCTGACAACCGACGCCGCAATCGCGTCCGCGGTGTCACACCGTCCAGGTGGGACACCGCACGCGATCGGCGGAGCCGTCAGGGGAGGCGGGATGGCGCAGCCGGTCCTGGTGCGAGTCTCGTCCCTGCTGAGACCCGACGCGCTCGTGGCCGCCCGGGGGCTGTGGCGCGTGCCGGGGCCCCCGCGGCTGTTGCACGCCGACGTCGCGGCCCTGCCGGACAGCGCGCTGCCCTGGCTGTGGGACGTGGTCGAGGAGTTCGGCCACGACGCCGACCTGACCGTGCTGAGCAGCGCCGACGTGCTCGCTCGGCACCCAGCGGTTCCGCCGCTGCGGGCGGCGCGGCGGCTGCGCGCCCTGGGCCGGGGCGCGGTGCTGCTGGCGTGCGGCCCGGCGGTGTCGATCCTGATCTGCGACGACCCGGACGCCCGCCCCCGCGCGGACGGGCCCGCGGACATCCTGATCGGACTGCCGTTCACGCCGACGTTACCGAATCTGCAGGCAGCGTTGGGTTTCAGCGGTGTGCCGTGGGACGCACCGGGCTGGTTGGATCTAGCGGAGAAAGCCGCCGCGGCCTAAGGTGCCTTCGTGCCCCTCGTACCAAACGACGACGACACCGTGCCCGAAAACCTTTTCGCCGTACTGCGCCATGCGGTGCTCGACGGCCCCGGATCGACGCCGTCACGGGTGCGCCACGTCGTCGCGCACGCGAAACTCGACGAGGTCTCGCACGAGCTGCGCGGCTACGTGGACACGATGCGCGAGCACGCCTGGCGCAGCACCGACGAGCAGGTGCGCGAGCTGCTGGCCGTGGGCTGGTCGGAGGACCAGGTGTACGAGCTGACCGTGGCCGTGGCGCTGGGCGCCGGGCAGCGGCGGCTGGACGCGGGACTCGCCGCGATCGCGCAGGCGCAGCAGCGCTCGTCCGGCGAGCAGGCCCCGGCCGTGCGGGCGGTGCCCGTCCAGTCGGCGGCGGCGCTCGCTGCCACTCAGGCGGAGGTGACCCGGCATGCGGCTGCCTAGCCTGGGCCGGTCCTGGCGCTTCAGCGACCGGGTCAAACTGAAGATGATCAGGATCGCCAGCGGACGTCCGCCGGCCGACATCCTCAAGATGCTGCACTACCGCCGGGAGTTCTTCGGCGAGCCCTTCACCGCCTGGGTGCACCGGGTGCTGCGCGGGCCCTCCGAGTGGAGCATCGGCGAGCGCGAACTGATGGCCACCTTCGTGTCGAACCTCAACCACTGCCGCTTCTGCGCGGGCAGCCATGGTGCGATCGCCGACGCGACGCTCGGGCCGGAGGTCACCGCAGCGGTGCTCGACGACTGGCGCACCGCCCCGGTGCGGCCGTCGCTGCGTGCCGCGTTCGCCCTGCTGGAGGCGCTCACCCTGCGCCCGGACGAGGTCGGCCCGGAGCTGGTCGAGGCGGCGTATGCCGAGGGCGTCACCGAGCAGGGGGTGCGCGACGTGGTGCACGTCTGCGCGATCTTCTGCACCATCAACCGGGTCGCCGACGCGGTCGACTTCGCGATCCCGGACGACAAGGGCTTCCAGGGCGACGCGTATCAGCTGCTCAAGCGCGGATACGCGATCAGCTGAGCTAGCCGATCGTGTTCGGCGTGGCCGCGTCCAGCTGGGCGTAGCCGCGCCGGACCGCGTGTTCGGCCTCGCGCAGCCCGGCCTCGCCCCAGCGAGCCAGCGAGCTGGCGGCGGCCACCTTGGCCACGTCGCCGCTGTCGCCGTGGGCGTCGCGGATCAGCCAGTCCAGGGCGGCCAGCTCGTCGTGGGCGATGGTCAGGAACTCCGCGTCGACGATCTCGCCGTGGCCCGGCACCACCACCGTGTCCGGCCCGGCCGTGCGCGACAGCGCGAGCAGCGTCTCCGGCCAGTCCAGCGGGAACGAGTCGGCGAACCCCGGCGGGGCGCCCTCCTCGACCAGGTCCCCGGCGACGAGCACGTCGTCCACGCGTACCACCAGGTCGCCGGCGGTGTGGCCGCGGCCGTGCCAGGACAGGCGCACCTGCCGGCCGCCGATGTCGATCAGGTCCTCGCGCTCGACCGGGCTGTCCGGCGCGCGCAGCACGACCCGGCCCAGTTCGCGGGCGATCCGCTCGTCGTCGGCCAGCAGTTCCTGCTCCCAGGAGCGCTGCCACTCGCGGCCGTGCTCGCGCAGCTCGCGGACGCACTCGCGGTGGCCCCAGATCGGGGTCGCGGGCCCGGCCAGGGTCGCGTTGCCGAAGCAGTGGTCGAAGTGGAAGTGCGTGTTCACGATGCCCAGCGGCTTGGTGGTGACCCGCAGCACGGCCTCCTGCAGCTCCCGGGCCTGGGATTCGGTGGACAGGGTGTCCACCAGCAGCGCGCCGGTCTCCCCGGTGATCAGCGTGCAGTTCACCCGCAGATACGGGTACACCAGCACGAACACCCCGTCCGCAAGCTCGGTGAACTCGGTCATGACGTCGTCGCCTTCTCCACGAAGCGGTGCCGGTCCACCAGGACCCGCTCCACCCGACCCTCCGCCGCGACGGTCTCGCCGTCGCGCACGGTCACCTCGAAGGTGAGCTTGCGGCCGTCGACCTTCGTCAGCAGCGCCTCCGCCACCACGGTACGGCCTACCGGCGTCGCCGACCGGTGATCCAGCTCGACACGCGTCCCGACCGTGGTCTGCCCGGATTCCAGCACCCGCGCGGTCGCCGCGACCGTGGCCGCCTCCGCCAGCGCGACCACCCGCGGCGTGCCCAGCACCGGGACGTCGCCCGAGCCCAGCGCCTGCGCCGTGTCCGCGTCACTCACCGTCAACTGCACCTTCGCCGTCAGGCCTGCCGTGAGCTGCTGCATGCGCCACAGCCTAGGCGTTCGCCCGGCCGCCCGCACGCGCGCGACACCGCCCGCCGAACCTGCCGATCGCGGGCGGCATCGCGTGAGCTGGACGCACTCGGGCGGCCCTGGTCACCCGTGTCACCCTGCCGGGGCGGCAGGATCGGCGGCCACGCGGCACAGTGGCGGTACACATTGGAGGTGGCGGTGCTGGTCGACTTCGACGGGGAGCTGCTGGAGGTGGTAGCGGCCGGCGGGTTGGCCGCGTCGCACACGGAGCAGATCCGGCAGGCGGTCTACGACGGGCGCCTGCTGCGCTTCCCCGACCCGGCGTGGCGGTGCGCCTACCTGGGCGCGGGCGAGGAGAAGGCCTGCTTCGGCGTACGCGACGGCGACGGGCGCATGTTCGTGCTGGAGGTCATCGACGAGCGCACGTACCTCAACGGGCGCTTCGTGGGTGGGGTCTACTTCGGCGACCACCGGGTGCCCGGCCTGGCCGGGGTGCCCAAGTCGGCGCGGGCGACCGTGGGGCTGCGGTTCACCGGCCTGGTCAAGGCACGGCAGTGGGTGCACGGCCACGAGTGGGCGCGTTTCCCGTGGCGGCCGGACCGGCGCAGCCGCCTCGACGGGCTGCTCACCGGATACCTGCGGCTGGTGCTCGGCGGCCGCTACGAGCGCTACCGGCGGCGTTACTCCGACGTGCACGAGCGCAACGTGATGTTCGAGGTGCGCCCGGCGCGGGCCGGGGGAGTGCCGGTGCTCGTGCGAGACCTGTCTGGCCGCGTCCGGCTGGTGCGGGTCGGCCTGCAGCCGATCGACCTGCGCTGATCAGAGCGGGGCGACCCAGTAGAGCTGCTTGTGCCCGCGCGCCTCCATCTCGGCGGCGAGCTGCTCGGCCTCCGCACGCGTGTCGCACCGGCGCACCTCGTACCGGTTGCCGTTGTCGTCCTGCCGCCACACCACCCAGCGGTCCTGCTCGGCCTGCACTTCGTCCCCCAATCGCCGGACTCTGGCGCGATGAAACCGGTCGATGTCGGGAAGTGTAAGTCCACTTATAGTAAGTCGACTTACACTTCTGCGCGGGCCGCGCGGGCGCGGATGGTCAGGTCGTCGGCCCAGGCGAAGGCCTCGGCCAGCGGCCGGTGCGCGGCCGCGGCGGGGGTCGCGCCGGCGACGTCGACGTACACCGTGGCCAGGCCGAGGCGGCGCTGCCAGGGACCCTCGGTGACGCGGACGCTCTGGATCCGGGCGTACGGCACCACGGTCAGTTGCCGGGTCATCAGCCCGTCGACGGTGGCGAAGGCGTGCTCGGTCAGGCCCGCGGCGAGCACCCGGCGGCGCAGCGGAGCCAGCCAGCGGGCCCGGTGCGGCACCGGCGACAGGGGCAGCGCCGTGATGTCCAGCCCCGGCAGGGCCAGCGGCACCAGGGCCCGGGCGGTGTCCACGGTCGCCACGGGCAGCAGGCGGTCGGTCTCGGCCCGGCTCGGCTGGCCGTCGGCGCCCACCGAACTCTGCCCGGCGACCGCGAGGGTGACCCGCAGCCAGCCCTTGCCGCGCCACAGTAGCGGCCAGGTCACCGTCAGCGACTGGATGCGCCGCGGGGCGACCACCTGGCTGCGGGTCTCCAGCAGGCCGTGCCGGATGCGCAGGCGCTCGTCGGCGGCCCGGCCGATCCGGAAGTTCCAGAAGTTGAGGATGCGCATCACGGGCGCGCCGATGGTGCCCGCCACCGCGGTGACCATGCTCGCGACCGCGAAGACGCCGAAGTCGCTGTTGAAGGCCAGCTGGCCGACGATGTACAGGATGGCCAGCGGCGTGAACATCACCGGCGGGGTCAGGAACTGGCTGACCGTCACGTCGTTGTTGTCGACCCGGTAGAGGTCGGGCGGCTCGGGCTGCGTCGCGGACCGGGGCTCGGCCGGGGCCGTCTCGTCCGCCGGGGCCAGGGTCCGGGTGGCCAGCGCCAGCAGGCGGGTGCGCAGCACGTCGGCCTCGGCCAGGGGCAGGAACGCCAGCGGAGCCTCGGCCTTGCCGGCGCCGGCCACGTCCAGTTTCAGTTCGGCGAGCCCGGCCAGGCGGGCCAGCACCGGCTGCACGACCTCGATCGCCTGGAGCCGTTCCAGCGGCACCGCACGGGTGCGCCGGAACAGCACCCCCTCGTGGATGCGCAGCTCCCGGCCGACCACTTCATAACCGGTGAAGCGCCAGGCGACGGCGGAGTAGAGCAGCACCAGCACCAGCAGGCCGAGCAGGACCAGGGCGTACCGGCCGGGGCCGAGGTTCTGCAAGCCGCGCCAGGACACGGCGGCGATGACCAGGACCAGGGTCCGCACGCTCTTGAGCACCGGGCTGAGCGGGTGCAGCCGCTGCCGGGGCAGCATCTCGGCGGGTGTGGTCACAGGCCCTCACCGGCGTCCTCGCCCAGTGCGGCGAGCCGGTCGCGCAGGCGGGCGGCCTCGGCGGGCTCCAGGCCGGGGATGGTCGCGTCGGAGGCCGCCGCGGCGGTGTGCAGCTGCACCGTGGCCAGGCCGAACGAGCGCTCCAGCGGGCCGGCGGTGACGTCGACGTACTGCATGCGGGCGTACGGGACGATGGACAGGTGCCGGACCATCCTGCCGTGCCGGACGAGCAGGTCGCGCTCACGCTCGGCGTAGCCGTAGGAGCGGGCGGCGCGCACCGCCACCACGCCCCGCACGACGGTGAACACCAGCACGGCGACGGCCGCGAACAGGGCCCAGCTCGAACCGGTGAAGGCCCAGACCACGCCGCACACCGCGAGCAGGACCGCGGTGCTGATCGACACCCGGGTGAGTTCCAGCGCGACCAGGCGCGGCGAGACGGGACGCCAGGCGACCTCGCCCGGCCACGGGTCGAGGGCGCTGCGCGTCGCGGTGTGCACGGGTGCTTCGGAGCGCGGGTCGGTCACCGTTCCGACGATAGACGATCAGGCCAGCGGCAGCGTTTCGCGCAGGAAGCCCCGCGCGGACAGGAAGTCGGCCAGGGTCTGCCGGTGCTCGTCGCAGGCGAGCCAGCTCTTGCGCCGGTCCGGGTCGTGCAGCTTGGGGTTGTTCCAGCGCAGGTCCCAGAGGGCCGCGGCGCGGCAGCCCTTGCGTGAGCAGATCAGGGGAGCCTCGGCCTCGATCACGTCGTGGAGCCTACCCGCGCAACAAAAAAGCCCGAGCAGGGCTCGGACTGTGTTTGGCGTGCCGGGCGGCCACGGGGGAAGCCGCCCGGCAACGCACGAATATTAACCACGCGCCGGGCGCGGAGGGAAGAGTGGCGAGGCAACCGTTCGGATGAAATGAAAAGCCGACACCGCCCGGCTCCGGCAACCGATGGTTTCGCCGGAATAACGGCACTATGCCGCATAAGTCGGCTGTTCGTGCGAGGCTGGGGCAGATCAGGAACCCGTCGGTAACGAGGAGCCGTGGTGCAGCCCATCACCTACGACAACACCACCGGCCCCGCGCCGACCGGCAGCGCAGATCCCGTCGCCACCCCCGCGCAGGACGCGACGCTGCTGGAACGCGCACTGTTCGAGGTCAAGAAGGTGATCGTCGGCCAGGACCGGCTGATCGAGCGCATGTTCACGGCACTGCTCGCCCGCGGGCACTGCCTGCTGGAGGGCGTGCCCGGGGTGGCCAAGACGCTGGCCGTGGAGACTCTGGCCACGGTCGTGGGCGGCTCGTTCGCCCGGGTGCAGTTCACGCCGGACCTGGTGCCCGCCGACATCGTCGGCACCCGGATCTACCGCACCGGCAGCGAACGCTTCGACGTCGAGCTGGGCCCGGTCTTCGTCAACTTCCTGCTCGCAGACGAGATCAACCGGGCCCCGGCCAAGGTGCAGTCGGCGCTGCTGGAGGTCATGGCCGAGCGGCACGTGTCGCTGGGCGGGGTCACCCATACCGTGCCGGATCCGTTCCTGGTCATGGCCACCCAGAACCCGATCGAGCAGGAGGGCGTGTATCCGCTGCCCGAGGCGCAGCGCGACCGCTTCCTGCTGAAGGTGCTGGTGGGCTACCCGACCGACACCGAGGAACGCGAGATCGTGTACCGGATGGGTGTCGCGCCGCCGCGCGCGGTGCCGGTGCTCACCACCGAGGCGCTGCTCGGCCTGCAGGAACGCGCCGACCAGGTGTTCGTCCACAATGCACTGGTCGACTACTCGGTGCGCCTGGTGCTGGCCACGCGCGCCCCGGCCGAGCACGGCATGCCCGACATCGCCCGGCTCATCCAGTACGGCGCCAGCCCGCGCGCCTCGCTGGGCCTGGTGCGGGCCACCCGGGCGTTGGCGCTGCTGCGCGGGCGCGACTACGCGCTGCCGCAGGACGTGCTCGACATCGCCCCGGACATCCTGCGCCACCGGCTGGTGCTCAGCTACGACGCGCTGGCCGACGAGATCCCCGCCGACCACATCGTCGCCCGGGTGCTGGCCGCGGTGCCGCTGCCCTCGGTCGCCCCGCGGCAGCAGGCGACATGAGCGTGACCGCGGCCGCCCCCGAGCGGACCGGCGGCCAAGCCGCGCTGCGTCGGCTGCAACTGCTGGTCAACCGGCGGTTGGACGGACTTCTCCAGGGCGACTACCTGGGCCTGCTGCCGGGGCCGGGCAGTGAGGCGGGGGAGTCGCGGGAGTACCGGGCGGGCGACGACGTACGGCGGATGGACTGGCCGGTCACCGCCCGCACCACGGTGCCGCACGTGCGGCTGACCGTGGCCGACCGGGAACTGGAGACCTGGCTGGCCGTGGACCTGTCGCCCAGCCTCGACTTCGGCACCGCCCGCATGCTCAAGCGCGATCTGGTGCTGGCGGCGACCGCGGCGATGACCCACCTGACCGTGCGCGGCGGCAACCGGGTCGGCGCGGTGATCAACGCGGGCGGCTCCGAGCTGGTCCGCCGCCCGGCCCGGCCCGGCAGGCGCGAGGCGCAGGGACTGCTGCGCACGGTGGCGCGGCTGATCGACGAGGGCGGCGCGGCGCGGCGCGAGCCGCGTCCGGCCGACAGCCTCGCGCCGCTGATCGAGGCGCTGAACAGCCCGCCGCGCCGGCGCGGGCTGGCGGTGGTCATCTCGGACTTCCTCGACCCGCCCGAGCGCTGGGCCTGGCCGCTGCGCAAGCTCGCCACCCGGCACGAGGTGCTGGCCGTCGAGGTGCTCGACCCGTGCGAGCTGGAGCTGCCCGTGGCCGGGGTGCTGGAGCTGCGCGACCCGGAGACCGGCGCGGTGCACGAGGTCCAGACCGGCGACCGTGACCTGCGCCGCCGCTACGCCCAGGCCGCGCTGCGCCAGCGCGAGCTGGTCGCCGACGCGGTGCGCACCGCCGGGGCCCGGCAGGTGCGGCTGCGCACCGATTCCGACTGGCTGCTCGACCTGGTGCGGTTCGTGGCCGCGCAGCGACACCGCCGTACCCGCGGGGGGAGCCGATGATCCGTTTCCTGGATCCGATGTGGCTGCTGGCGCTGATTCCGGTGCTGGCCCTGGCCGGGGCGTACGCAGCCCGGCACCTGCTGCGGCGGTTCCGCCGCGACACCGCGCTGCCGTTCAGCAACCTGGAGCTGCTGCGCTCGCTGGTGCCCCGAGGGCTGGGCTGGCGGCGGCACGTGGCCGCCGGGCTGTTCCTGGCGGGACTGTTCTCGCTGGTGACGGCGTTGGCGAGGCCCTCGGTGGAGGTCGACGAGCCGCTGGAACGGGCGACCATCATCCTGGCCATCGACGTGTCGCTGTCGATGCAGGCCGACGACGTGACCCCGACTCGGATCGAGGCGGCGCAGGAGGCTGCCAAGCAGTTCGTGCAGGAGCTGCCCGGCTCGTACAACCTGGGGCTGGTGTCGTTCGCGAAGTCGGCGAACGTGCTGGTCTCGCCGGGCAAGGACCGTGCGGCGGTGACCGAGGCGATCGACGCGCTGGAACTGGCCGAGGCCACGGCGACCGGCGAGGCCGTGTACACCTCGCTGGACGCGATCAAGGCCGTCCCCGGGGCCGGGGCCGAGGGCCCGCCACCGGCCCGCATCGTGCTGCTGTCCGACGGTTACCGCACCTACGGCCGGGCGATCGAGGACGCGGCCGCCGCGGCGGTCGAGGCGAACGTGCCGGTGACCACGATCGCCTTCGGCACGGACGCCGGCATGGTGGACATCGCCGGGCAGCTGCAGCGGGTCCCGGTGGACCGGCAGGCGCTGGCGGAGCTGGCCGAGACGACCGGAGGCTTCTTCTACGAGGCGGCGTCGGCGGCCGAGCTGACCCAGGTGTACCAGGACATGGGTTCGTCGATCGGCCACAAGACGGTGCCCAAGGAGGTCTCGCAGTGGTTCGCGGCCGCGGCGCTGCTGCTGGGTCTGGGCGCGGGGGCGCTCAGCCTGCTGTGGACCTCACGCCTGCCCTGACGGCGGCTTTGCTCTGCACCCATTTGCTTGCTCTGCACCCGTCCGCGCAACCATCGTGGTGTTGCGCGGGCGGGTGCAGAGCGGAGCCGGTGGGTACGGCGCGCCGGCGGCGTCGCGGGCGCGGGCCGGTGGCGCTCAGCGGGCGCCGACCAGCACGAAGATGGCCACCACCCAGGTCGCGGCGAGGGTGAAGCCCAGCGGGGCGAGGTAACGGTTCATGACGTACTCCGGTGACTGTGTTGTGCACGCAACTACAGGGACACGCGGGTGTGAGTCATGACCAGGTCACGGCGCAGGCCTCCCAGCCGGAGGCAGAACGCACCGGCTCGGTTTCGACGGGAGGACGCGCGGGGATGCGAGAGCTCTGGCGCGGTCAGCGCACTGCGGCTCGCAGGACCCGGCCATGACTCGGAGGATCGCTATCTCGCATAGCGATCACCTCCTTAGGCCGAAATCCAGCTCGCAAACGTCGTGATCATACCGTATGGGCGATCGTGATCCGCATCAGCCGTACCGGCAGGGTTTCCGTGTCCACCCGGACGGAGCAGTCTGTGGGAATCCCACAAAGATTATAGTCGGATTTAGTCACGGCCCCGTACCAGCCGCGTTCCGCGCAGCGTCCTAGGCTCAGGCGGAACAACCTGATCGCGAAGGAGTAACCGTGTCTCGTACCGTCCTCGTCACCGGCGGCAACCGCGGTATCGGCCTGGCGATCGCGCAGGCGTTCGCCAAGCAGGGCGACCGTGTGGCGATCACCCACCGGGGCACCTTCGACCAGTCGCTGGCGCCGGAGATCCTGGGCGTCACCTGCGACGTCACCGACCCCGCGGCGGTCGACGCGGCGTTCACCACCGTGGAGAACGAGCTGGGCCCGGTCGAGGTGCTGGTCGCCAACGCCGGCATCACCGACGACACGCTGCTGATGCGCATGTCGGAGGAGCAGTTCGGCCGGGTGCTGGACACCAACCTGAGCGGCGCGTGGCGTTGTGCCCGCCGCGCCTCCACCAAGATGGTCCGCGGACGCTGGGGCCGCATGATCTTCATTTCCTCGGTGGTCGGCCTGTACGGCGGCGCGGGGCAGGTCAACTACGCGGCCAGCAAGGCCGGCCTGGTCGGCATGGCCCGCTCCATCACCCGCGAACTGGGCACCCGCAACATCACGGCGAACGTGGTGGCGCCCGGCTTCATCGAGACCGACATGACCGACAAGCTCACCGACGAGCGCAAGGCCGAGATCCGCAAGGCCATCCCGGCCGGCCGCATCGCCGCGGTCGACGAGATCGCGGGCGTGGTCACCTGGCTCGCCGGCGACACCGCCGGCTACATCTCCGGCGCGGTCATCCCCGTCGACGGCGGCCTCGGCATGGGCCACTGACCCCCCTCCCGGGGTGATCATGAACCTAAGTGCGTGTTCGGCGGCGTGTCGCCACCCTGACACCGTGCTCAACAAGATTTCGAATGAGGAGTAGACGTGCTGCTCGAAGGTAAGCGCATCCTGGTCACCGGTGTGATCACGGAGCAGTCGATCGCGTTCAACGTCGCGAAGATCGCCCAGGAGCAGGGCGCCACCGTGGTGCTGACCGGCTATGGCCGCCTGTCGCTGGTGGAGCGGATCGCCAAGCGGCTGCCCGTCACCGCGCCGGTCATCGAGCTGGACGCGACGAACCCCGAGCAGCTCGCGGCCCTGGCCGACAACGTGCGCGGGTACGTCGACGGGCTCGACGGCGTGGTCCACTCGATCGGCTTCGCGCCGTCCACCGCGCTCGGCGGCACGTTCCTGCAGACGCCGTGGGAGGACGTGGCCACCGCGGTGCACGTGTCCACGTACTCGTACAAGGCGCTGGCGATGGCCACCCTTCCGCTCATGCCGAACGGCGGGTCGATCGTCGGCCTGACCTTCGACGCCACCGTCGCCTGGCCGGTGTACGACTGGATGGGCGTGGCCAAGGCCGGCCTGGAGTCCGCCTCCCGCTACCTCGCCAACTACCTCGGCGACCAGGGCATCCGCAGCAATCTGGTGTCGGCCGGCCCGCTGCGCACCATGGCCGCCAAGTCGATCCCGGGCTTCGAGAAGTTCGAGGAGTCCTGGACCGAGCGCGCCCCGCTGGGCTGGAACCTCACCGACACCGTGCCCACCGCCAAGGCCGTCTGCGCCCTGCTGTCCGACTGGTTCCCCGCCACCACCGGCGAGATCATCCACGTCGACGGCGGCTACCACGCTCTCGGCGCGTAACCCGCGCCGGCGCGACTCTTGAGGAGTTGAGCCCCCCGACGTCACCCAGGCCGCAGCTCTTTCAGAGTTGCGGCCTGGGCCGCCTTGGCGTCGGCCCAGGCCCGGCGTGGGGCGGGGTTTGTGACGTGCGTGGGATGGCGGGTGGGTGATGTGTGGGCGGTCCGGGTGGGGTTCTAGCCTTTTACACATGTACGACGCCTTCCTGCTGTTGTCGTTCGGCGGTCCGGAACACCCCGACGAGGTGCTGCCGTTCCTGCACAACGTGACGCGGGGCCGGGGCGTGCCCCCGGAACGCCTGGCCGAGGTCGCCGAGCACTACCTGCGCTTCGGCGGGGTGTCGCCGATCAACGAGCAGTGCCGGGAGCTGGTCGCCGCGATCCGGGCCGACTTCGCGGCCAACGCGGTGGACCTGCCGGTGTACTGGGGCAACCGGAACTGGCGGCCGATGCTCGCCGACACCCTGGCGCAGATGCGCGACCACGGCATCGGCCACGCGGTGGCGCTGGCGACCAGCGCGTACGGGTCGTACTCGTCGTGCCGGCAGTACCTGCAGGACATCGCGTCGGCGCGGGCCGCGGTCGGGCCGCGCGCCCCGGTCGTGGACAAGCTGCGCCACTTCCACGACCACCCGGGCTTCGTCGAGCCGTTCGCCGACGCGGTCGCCGCGGCGCTGTCGACGCTGGACGTGACCCAGCACGCGACCACCCGGCTGGTGTTCACGGCGCACTCCATCCCGGTGTCCATGGCGGAGTCCAGCGGCCCGACCGGCGGGCGCTACGAAGCCCAGCTGCGCGAGACCGCCCGGCTGGTCGCCGAGCGGGGCGCGCCGGGCCTGTCCTGGGACCTGGTGTGGCAGAGCCGCTCGGGTGCGCCGCACATCCCGTGGCTGGAACCGGACGTCAACGACCATCTGGAGGCGCTGGCCAAGGAGGGCGTGACCCAGGTGGTGGTGAGCCCGATCGGGTTCGTCTCCGACCACCTGGAGGTGCTGTGGGACCTCGACGAGGAGGCCGCGGCGACAGCGCGCCGGCTGGGCCTGGGCTTCGCGCGGGCGGGCACCCCCGGCGCGGATCCGCGCTTCGTGGCGATGGTGCGCGACCTCGTGCTGGAGCGGATGGCGCCGCCGGGGGACCGCACCCGGGCCGCGCTCGGTAGGCTCGGGCACTGGGATGTCTGTGCGAGCAACTGCTGCCCGCCGCCGGTGCGCAGCAACAGAGAGGGAACCCGATGACCGACCGCAAGCCGATCGCCGCCTGGTTGACCGACATGGACGGCGTACTGGTCCACGAGGGTGAGCCGGTGCCGGGCGCGCCGGAGTTCATCGGCCGGCTGCGGGCCTCGGGCGTGCCTTTCCTGGTGCTCACCAACAACTCCATCTACACCCCGCGCGACCTGCACGCCCGCCTCACCCGGCTGGGCTTCGACCTGCCGGAGTCGGCGATCTGGACGTCGGCGCTGGCCACCGCCCAGTTCCTGGCCGACCAGCGGCCGGGCGGCACGGCGTACGTCATCGGCGAGGCGGGCCTGACCACGGCCCTGCACGCGGCGGGCTACATCATGACCGACTACGAGCCCGACTACGTGGTGCTGGGCGAGACCCGCAACTACAGCTTCGAGGCGATCACGACGGCGATCCGACTGATCAACAAGGGTGCCCGGTTCATCTGCACCAACCCGGACGCGACCGGACCGTCAAACGAGGGCGCGCTGCCCGCCGCGGGTTCCGTCGCCGCGCTGATCACCAAGGCCACCGGCATCGAGCCGTACTTCGTGGGCAAGCCGAACCCGATGATGATGCGCTCGGCGCTCAACAAGATCGGCGCGCACTCGGTGCAGGCCGCGATGATCGGCGACCGGATGGACACCGACGTGCTCTGCGGCCTGGAGGCCGGTCTGCACACCATCCTCGTGCTCACCGGCATCGCCACCAAGGCCGATGTGGAGCGCCACCCGTACCGCCCGTCGCGGGTCATCAACTCCGTCGCCGACCTGATCGACGAGGTCCAGCCGCTGAAGGCCGAGGCGGAGGCCGCCTAGCTCTCGAACGGGGCGTTGCAGGCGGCGACGAGGGCGGCACGGCAGGCGGCGGCGAGCGGGCGCAGGGCCTCGTCGCGCTGCTGGGCCTCGAAGCTGTTCAGCGCCCCGCCCGGGGCGGCCTGGCCGGCCAGGGTGAGCACCCGGTCCAGCACGCAGGCGCGGGCGTAGAGCCGGCGGGCACGCGGGTCGTAGCCCGGGGGCAGGTCGGTCTCGGCGTCGGGCTTGCGCAGCGCCTGGAGCGCCCCGGCCAGTTCAGGCCGCCACTGCGCCACGTCCAGGCGTACCAGCCGGGTGGTGGTCTCGGTCAGCGCCTGGCTCAGGGCGCCGTCGGCCTCGCGCACCCCCGGCAGGTGCGTGCTCGGGGCCTCCGGCAGCTCGAACGCGCGCCACAGCACGGTGGTGAAGGTGACGCCCGACCCGGACGTGTGCTGCCGTGCCTCGGGCACCAGGCCGAGCCGGCTGGCGATGACCCCCTCGCCGTTGACCAGCGCGTGGCTGGTGAACGGGCCGGGACCGGGCAGCCCGCGCGGGTCGCCGGGCGCCGGCAGCACCAGCCGGATCTCGTCGGGGTGCAGCTTGGCCAGCGCGGGCAGGGCCTCGCGCAGCTCGACCTCCTCGCGCCACTGGCCGGGCAGGTCGCGCACGTGCTGCTCCTCCTCGGCGGTCAGGTCGTCGAGGATCTCGTCGAAGGACACCAGTCCGGCGCGCCAGGCCCGGGTCCACGCGACGAAGCGGGCGGACCGGCGCGTGGTCAGGGTCACCTGCGCTGCGGGGGACATGCCGACCAGGGTACGTGCTGTTCCTGGGGTTTGTCCCGGACCGGCGCGTCATTGAGCGCGCGACGCCCGCGGGGACTAGGGTGCCGTCGCATGCGCTACAGCGATGATGTGCTCGATTCCTTCGACCGCCGCAAGCCCCGCCGGGTGACCCCCGAACGTGACGCTGAGCTGGGCATGGTCGTCGAGGATGCGGGCAGCGGGTTCTGCGGGGAGATCGTGGGTTTCGAGTACGGCGCGGTGACCCTGGAGGACCGCCACGGCCGCCGCAGGCACTTCCCACTGGACCCTGCCGCCTTCCTATTGGATGGGACGGTGGTCACGCTGCGCCGCCCGCAGGCCTCCGCCGCGCCCGCGCAGCCGCGGCGCACCGCGTCCGGTTCGGTCGCCGCCGCGCCGGGCCGCGCCCAGGTGGCCCGCGCCGGGCGGATCTGGGTCGAGGGCCTGCACGACGCCGAGCTGCTGGAACGCATCTGGGGCGACGACCTGCGCGCCGAGGCGGTCGTGGTGGAGCCGCTGCACGGCGTCGACGACCTGCCCGCCGCCGTGCGCGAGTTCGCGCCCGGCCCGGGGCGGCGGCTCGGCGTTCTGGTGGACCACCTGGTCACCGGCACCAAGGAGGCCCGGCTCGCGCGGGCCGTGGACAGCCCGCACTGCCTGATCGCCGGACACCCGTACGTGGACGTGTGGCAGGCGGTGAAGCCGTCCCGGCTGGGCATGGAGGAGTGGCCGGTGGTGCCGTACGGGCACCCGTGGAAGGAGGGCATCTGCGCCGCGCTCGGCGTCAAGGAGCCCGCGCTGTTCTGGCGGCGGCTGCTGTCGCGCGTGGACAGCTACCACGACCTGGAGACGCCCCTGGTCAACTCGGTGGAGCGCCTCATCGACTTCGTGACCGCGCCGTCGGAGTAGCCGCCGTCTCAGGGCTGCCGGGTGTGCAGGAACGTGGCGATGTCCAGCTCCACCGGGGTGCGCTCGGCGTCGCGGCGGACCCGCATCACCTCGCCGTCGTTGCTGCCGCTGTGGCAGCGCCACACGTCCGCGCCCTCCGTGGTGAACCGCCACGGGGTGCCCGGCACGGTGACCGGGGTGAAGACCAGCTCGCCCGCGTCGGCGTCGAAGCGGGCGGCGAACTCCCGGCCCATCCACCACCACGTGCCCTCCAGCTCGTGCGGCTGTCCGGCGGGTTGCGGCTGCCACGGCGCGGGGCGCTCCGGCTCGGCGTCGAGCACCTCGGTCAGCAGCTGCCGGCTCAGGTCGGCCATCCGCCGTCCGTGCAGGGTGTACGCGTTGGCGAAGGCGACCACGCCGGTCCGGCTGGGCCGGTGCGTCCACAGGTGTGCCAGGTAGCCGGGCATCGAGCCGCCGTGCCCGGCGAAGATGCGCTCGCCGCTGCGGATCAACTCCAGGCCGAGGCCGTGGCCGGTGGTCCACGCGTCCAGGTCGGTCATCACGACGGGGGCGCACATCTCGGCCAGCGTCGCCGGGGCGAGCACCGCCGGGTCCGGCTCGGCCAGGAACGCGGCCCACTTGAGCAGGTCGTCGGCGGTGGACCAGAGCTGCCCGGCGGGGGCCATGGCGCCGGCGTCGGTGCGCGGCTCCTCGTTCAGCGTGCCGTGCCAGGGGTGCACCACGTAGCCGCGGGCGAACGGCTCGACCTCGGTGTAGCTGGTGCGGGTCATGCCCAGCGGCTCCAGCAGGCGTTTGGTGACCAGCTCCGTCCAGTGCAGACCGGTCAGCCGGTGGGCGACCGCGCCGAGCAGCCCGTACGCCAGGTTGGAGTAGTGGTAGGCGCGGTGCGGCGGGTAGGCGAGCTTGTCCGGCGTCAGCGCGGCCAGGAAGGTGTCCAGGTCGGGGCCGTCGTGCCGCTCCCACCACAGGCCGTCGGGTTCGCGCTGCAGGCCGGAGATGTGCCCCAGGAGCTGGCGGATGGTGATGGCACTGCCGACCGGGGTGCCGGGCAGGTGCCGGTATAGCAGGTCGTCCAGGGCGAGCGCACCCTCGTCGCGCAGCTGCATCATCAGCACGGCGGTCAGCGTCTTGCTGATCGAGCCGATGCGGAACTGGGTGTCGCCGGTCGGCGCGGCCCCGGTCGCCGGGTCGGCGCCGGCCACGGCCAGGTGGGCCGCCCGCCCGTCGCGCACCACGGCCGCCACCAGACAGGGGGTACGCCCCTGCGCCTGCGCGCCCGCCACCAGCTCGTCGAAGCGTGCCGCGGTCTGCGTGTTCAGCGTCATTGTCACTCCACCCTGTGCGCCGGCGGCATTCGTGCGCCGCCGACTGCGCTGGACAACCTATGCGGACAACGGCGTCCGGGCCAAGGCGTTACCCCGGCTGGCTGGGCGTACCTCCTGATCTGTCCGAACGGACGAGGAGATCCACACCCCCCAACACTGGCGTGCGCGTGACACGATCAGCACGTGGAAGATTGGATGTGGTGGCTACTCCTCGCAGCGGTGGCGGTGATCGCGGAGCTCTTCACCGGCACGTTCGTGCTGCTGATGCTGGGCGCCGGCGCGCTGGTCGCCTCGCTGGTGGGTCTGGGCGGAGCACCCGGCTGGATCCAGGGCATCGTGTTCATCGGGGTGTCGGTCCTCTCGTTGGCGGTGGTGCGCCCCTGGATGAAGCACCGCTGGTTCCGGCAGGATGCCGATGCCGCCTCGATGGGACTCGCGGTCACCGAGGGCGCGGACGCGCTCGTGGTGGAGCGGGTCGACGCCGACAACGGCCTGGTCAAGATCGGCGGCGAGCTCTGGCGGGCTCGGCCGTACGACGCCACGAAGACGTATGTCCCGGGTGACCGGGTCCGGGTAGTGAAAGTGGACGGCGCGACGGCGCTGGTCTGGAGGGATTGATGGAGACTTTTATCACCGCGCTGGTGGCCATCATCGCGCTGATCGTCCTGATCACGCTGATCAAGATGGTCAAGATCGTGCCGCAGCAGCGCAACGACGTGGTCGAGCGCCTCGGCAAGTACAACCGCACGCTGACCCCCGGTCTGAACATCCTGGTGCCGTTCATCGACGCCGTGCGGACCAAGGTCGACCTGCGCGAGCAGGTGGTCAGCTTCCCGCCGCAGCCGGTGATCACGTCGGACAACCTGGTGGTGTCGATCGACACCGTGCTGTACTTCAAGGTCATCGACCCGGTGCGGGCCACCTACGAGATCGCCAACTTCCTGCAGGCGATCGAGCAGCTGACCGTCACCACCCTGCGTAACGTCATCGGCTCGATGGACCTGGAGCGCTCGCTGACCAGCCGCGAGGAGGTCAACCGGCAGCTGTCGGCGGTGCTCGACGAGAACACCGGCCGCTGGGGCGTCAAGGTGACCCGCGTCGAGATCAAGGCGATCGAGCCGCCGCCGAGCATCCGCGACTCCATGGAGAAGCAGATGCGCGCCGAGCGTGACCGCCGTGCCGCGATCCTCAACGCCGAAGGTGTCAAGCAGTCCCAGATCCTCACGGCCGAGGGTGACAAGCAGGCGGCGGTGCTGCGCGCCGACGGTGACCGGCAGGCCCGCATCCTGCAGGCCGAGGGCCAGGCCAAGGCGATCAAGCTGGTCGTCGACGCCATCCACGTGTCCTCGCCGGACAACAAGGTGATGGCCTGGCAGTACCTGCAGGCCCTCCCGCAGATCGCGGCCGGCGCGTCGAACAAGTTGTGGATCGTCCCGGTCGAGCTGACCAAGGCGCTGGACGGCATCGCGTCGACCTTCGGCGGCCTGCGCAGCGACCCGGAGGCCGCCGAGGCCGCCCGCGAGTCGGGTGCCGAGGCCGAAGCCGAGGCGCACCGCGTCGCGGCCGAGGCCGCCGCGGCCGTCAAGGAGATCGAAATCGAAACCAGCCGCCTCCCCAAGGAGTGACGGCCGCCCCCACCCCGGGCGACGATCTTGCGCGAACTGTGGGTATGACCCGGGTGAACCGGACAAACTCACAGCAGTTCGCGCAAGATCGTCAGGATCTCGGCGGTACGCGGAAGGGCCGGCAGCCGTGGCTGCCGGCCCTTCCGGGTTGACGGGTCAGCGCGGGTCGCGGCCCATGAGCAGCTTCCAGGGGACGAGGGCGGATTCGATCTGGACGCCGAGGCTCATCTTGGAGACGCCTTCCTCACGCTCCTCGAAGCGGATCGGGACCTCGGCGATGCGCAGGCCCTGGCGTACCACGCGGTGGTTCATCTCGACCTGGAAGGCGTAGCCGTTGCTCTGGACCGAGGCGACGTCGATCGCGCGCAGGGTGGCCGCGCGCCAGGCCTTGAAGCCAGCGGTGGCGTCCTTGACGCGCAGTCGCAGGATGGCGTTGACATAGAAGTTGGCCCAGGCCGACAGCGCCTTGCGGTGCCACGGCCAGTCGCTGGCGACCGCGCCGCCGGCGACGTAGCGCGAGCCCAGCACGACGGCCGCGTCGGTGTCCGCCAGCGTCTCCAGCATGGCGGGGATCGCGGTGGTCGGGTGGGACAGGTCGGCGTCCATCTGGATCACGATGTCCGCGCCCTCGTCCAGCGCCTGGGTCATGCCCGCCACGTAGGCCCGGCCGAGCCCGTCCTTGGCCGTGCGGTGCAGCACCGTGACCGGGACGGGCCCGTCGACGGCCAGCTTGTCGGCGACCTCGCCCGTGCCGTCCGGCGAGTTGTCGTCGACCACCAGCACGTGCAGGTTCGCCACCGGCAGGGCCGCCAGCAGGTCGACCAGCTTCGGCAGGTTGTCGCGCTCGTTGTACGTGGGCACGACCACGGTGATCTTCGGAGCGGTGCTCTTCATCGATACCTCAGGATTGGGGACGTCCGACCGGCTGAGCGGGTCAGGGCAGACGGCCGATGGACGGGCGGCGGTGGCCGATCCTACCTTCCGGCGGGGCCGATCGCCCCAAGCGCGGTGTCGCCGCCGGGCCGTGCCGCCCCGGACGGCAGAATCGGGACGTGGAACTGATCACCGATCCGGGCGACGAACGCATCGCGGACTACCGGGCGCTGACCGACGTCGAGCTGCGTACCCGCTGGGAGCCGCCGCACGGGCTGTTCATCGCCGAGGGAGAGCTGGTGCTGCGCCGCGCGCTGCGGGCAGGCTACCGGCCGCGCTCGTTCCTGGTCGAGGCCAAGCGCGCCGGTCAGGTCGCCGACCTCGACGGCGCGCCGGTGTACGGAGCCGAGCCGGAGGTGCTGGAGCAGGTCACCGGGTTCCACGTGCACCGGGGTGTGCTGGCGAGTTTTCACCGGCAGCCGGCGCTGGCGGCCTCGGAGGTGCTGGCCGCGGCCCGGCGCGTGGTGATCTTGGAAGACATCAACAACCACACGAACATCGGGGCGATCTTCAGGGGTGTGGCGGCGCTGGGCGTGGACGCGGTGCTGCTGTCGCCGACCTGCGCGGATCCGCTCTACCGGCGCAGCGTGCGGGTGAGCATGGGCGAGGTGTTCGCGATCCCGTACGCGAAGCTCGATCCGTGGCCGCAGGCGCTGTCGGAGGTGCGGGACGCGGGGTACACGATCCTGGCGATGACCCCGGCCGCCGACGCGGTGCCGATGCAGCAGCTCACGGATACCCAGCGGCTGCGTCCGGCGTTGCTGCTGGGGGCGGAGGGGCCGGGCCTGTCCCGGCACGCCCTGGAGGCCAGCGACGTGCGGGTGCGGCTGCCCATGCGCCGGGGCGTCGACTCCCTCAACGTCGCCGCGGCGACGGCGGTCGCCTGCTGGGAGCTCACCCGCGACGACCCGGCCTGACCGGGTCCGCAGCGGTTGCAAGATCGCCGAGCGGCCGGGTCTGCGCCGGATGGCGGGCGGTGCCTACACTGCGCGCCATGATTCTGCGAGGCGGGGCGACGCCGTGCTGACCAGGCTCGGGCGGCGTATCGGCTGGTGGGCGGTGCCGGTGGAAGTGCTAGCCCTGGTCGGGCTGATCCAGTTGTCGCTCGTGGTGCTTATCGCTCTCTTCGGCTCGGAGCCGGGCCCCTTCAGCTGGCGGATGTTCCTCTTCACCTGGATCTTCTTCGGGGCGGTCGGGACGGCATTGGCCTGGTGGGATCGGCGCCGTGCGGACCCGGCGGACGAGCCGGCGTGGCGTGCTCGGGCACCGCGCCGGCTGCCGGTGGCCATCGTGGTCGCCGACGTGTGGTGGTCGGCGACCGTCATCGCATCGAGCATGTCGGTGTATCAGGGCGGCCTGGGGCTGTGGTACTGCGCTCTGCTGAACGTGCTGGGGGTGTTCCCGCTGGTGCTGCTGCGTCATCTGGCCGACCGCCACGAGCGGGCGGAGACCGCCGCGTCGTGACCGGCTGGTCGGCGCGGCGCGGCGGCCTGGTTAGGCTGAACGCACCATAGGGCTGTCGAGGTCGGGGAATGGCCAGCTGTTGCAGACGTGCCGGGCGTGACGCCGTGGCGGGACCGCGGTGACCGCGGTGTTCCCGACGGTGCGTGAGGTGATCGCGCTCGACCCCGTGCGGATCGGCGCGCCGCGCCTGGTCGCGGGGGAGTCGGGGCTCGACCGGCCGGTGCGCTGGGTGCACTCGGCGGAGGTGCCCGACATCGCGACCCTGCTGCGCGGCGGCGAGCTGGTGCTCACCACCGGCATCGGCCTGCCCGCCGACGACGCGGGCGTGCGCGCGTTCGTCAACGACCTGGCCGAGGTCGGCGTGTCCGGGCTGATCGTGGAGCTGGGGCGGCGGTACACGGCGAGCGTGCCCCGGGTGATGGCGGCCGCCGCGCAGAAGGCCGGCCTGCCGCTCGTCGAGCTGCGCCGGCCGACCCCGTTCGTGCAGATCACCGAGGCGGTGCACGCGCTGATCGTGGACGCCCAGCTGGCTGAGCTGCGCGCCACCGAGCAGATTCACCAGCGTTTCACCGAGCTGAGCGTGGACGGCGCGGAGCCGGCCGAGGTGGTGCACCAGGCGGCGCAGCTCGCCGGCTGCCCTGTGGTGCTGGAGAACCTGGCCAGGCAGGTGCTGGCCTACGACGCGGCCGGAGACCGCGCGGAGATGCTCCTGGACGGCTGGGAGCAGCATTCCCGCCGGATCAAGGCGCAGCCGTCTGGCAGCGGCCGGACCGGCTACGACCCGGACACGGGCTGGCTGGTGACCCCGGTCGGCGCGCGCGGCCAGGACTGGGGTCGGCTACTGCTGCGCTGGCCCGCCTCGGGCACCGCGCGGGGTTTCGCGATCTCGGGCGACCGGGCGCCCGCCGACACCGCTCCGGGTGCCGCTGAGCGCGCGGCAGGTGCGGGCAAGGCCAGGCACCCGCAGGCGGGGCCCGCGACGGCCGCCGACCGGCCGGGGCTGGACCGGGACGGGGCATGGGAGGAGCCTGACGCGGGCCTGGCCGCGCCGTCGGCCACGCCGCCTACCCGGCTCACGATCCTGCTGGAGCGGGCCGCGTCGACCCTGGCGCTGGGCCGGCTCATCCGGCGGGACGCCGAGGGGCTGGAGCGGCAGCTGCACGGCACCCTGCTGTCGGCGCTGCTGGACCACAGCCTGCCGGTGTCGGAGGTGGCGCTGCGGGCCGCCGCGCTGGGCATCCAGCTGGAGCGCCGCCGCCTGGTCGGGGTGGTGGTGCGGCACCGGGACGAGTCGCTGGCGGCGGGCACCGAGGCGGGCCAGGCCGCGCTGCGCGACCTGGCCGACGCCGTTTCGCAGGCGCTGCGCGAGGCCAAGCAGACCGGTCTGACCAGCGCCGTCGACGACCGGGCGGTGGGCGCGCTGCTGGCGGTACGCGGGGAGGAGGAGCCCGCGCTGGAGTCCTTCGCCGCCGCGCTGCGCCGGGGTCGGGCCGGCACCTTGCTGATCGCGGCCGGCTCGGGCGTGGACAGCCTGCGCGAGGCCCGGCGCTCGCTGGTGGAGGCGCGGCAGGTCGCCGAGGCCGCCCGGCACGACCCGGCCGGCCCGGACGTGCACCGGCTGCCCAACGTGGGCCTGCCGGGGCTGCTGCACCTGCTGCGGGACGAGCCGCGGCTGCAGACGTTCGTGGAGCGCCAGCTCGGGGCGCTGCTGGCGTACGACGCCGAGCATCCGAGGGACGCGCTCCTGCCCACGCTGCGGGTGTTCCTGGAGCAGGGGCGCAACAAGTCGATCGCCGCTAGCGCGGCGCACCTGTCCCGGCCCGCTTTCTACGAGCGGCTGGCCCGGATCGAGCGCATTCTGGGAGTGGACCTGGACTCGGTGCAGGTGTGCCTGTCGCTGCACGTGGCGCTGCTGGCGAGGGACGTGTTGCGGGGCTGACGCGAAACCTTCGATTCTTCGGTGAGAAGCGCGGCGCGTACCCCTCCGGCTTGACGATGTGTCAGGTGGACACGGCGGCGGCTGGCACGATGTAGCTTGCCCGGGGCTCCCGGAGCTGGGAGCGTCCAGGGTGATCCGAACCACAGCCGTCACCGCCCGCCGAAGGACGTGTTAGCCCATGAGCACCGACGAACTGCTCAACCGCCACCGCGCCGTCATGCCCAACTGGATCAATCCGCTGTACGCCGACCCGATCGAGCTGGTCTCCGGCTCCGGCTGCCGGGTCACCGACGCGTCGGGGCGCACGTACCTTGATTTCTTCGGCGGCGTGCTCACCACGATGATCGGGTACGACATCCCGGAGGTCTCCGACGCGGTGCGCCGGCAGCTCGACAAGGGCATCGCGCACTCCTCGACGCTGTACCTGATCCGCAAGCAGGTCGAGCTGGCCGAGAAGATCGCCAAGGTGTCGGGCATCCCGAACCCGAAGGTGTTCCTGGCAAACTCCGGCACCGAGGCCAACGACACGGCCCTGCTGCTGGCCACCCAGTACCGGCGCAGCAACCAGATCCTCGCGGTGCGCAACAGCTACCACGGCCGCAGCTTCGCGGCGCTCGCCGTCACGGGCCAGCGCAGCTGGTCGGCGACCTCGCTGTCCCCGGTGAACGTCAGCTACCTGCACTCCGGCGACCGGCTGCGCGGCGTGTTCGCGGGCCTGTCCGACGCCGAGTACATCGAGCGCTCCGTGGCCGATCTGCGCGAGGTGCTGGCCACCACGACCGCGGGCGACGTGGCGTGCCTGATCGCCGAGCCGATCCAGGGCGTCGGCGGCTTCGTCGCGCCGCCCGACGGCTACTTCAAGGCGGTCAAGGAGGTGCTCGACGAGCACGGCATCCTGTGGGTCTCCGACGAGGTGCAGACCGGCTGGGGCCGCACCGGCGAGCACTTCTGGGGCTACCAGGCCCACGACGCGGTGCCGGACATGCTGACCTTCGCCAAGGGCATCGGCAACGGTTTCACCCTGGGCGGTGTGGTGGCCCGAGGCGAGATCATGGACTGCTTGAACGCGGTCTCGTTCAACACGTTCGGCGGCAACCCGATCAGCGCCTCGGCGGGCCAGGCGGTGCTCGACTACGTGCTCTCCCACGACCTGCAGTCCAACGCGGCCCGGGTGGGCGAGGTGCTGCACGCGGGCGTACGCGGGCTGAACTCCCCGATCGTGGCGGAGGTGCGCGGCAAGGGCCTGATGCTGGCGTTCGAGCTGGTCCGGCCCGGCACCCTGGACCCGGCGCCCGAGCTGGCGCTGCGGGTGCTGGAGGAGACCAAGGCCAACGGGCTGCTGGTCGGCAAGGGCGGCCTCTACGGCAACGTGATCCGCATGGGCCCGCCGCTGACCCTGACCGAGGCCGAGGCCAAGGAGGGCTTGGACATCCTGGCCGCCGCTCTGGCGGCAGCACATCGACAGGCGGTAGCAGCATGACTGGATATATCACCCATTTCGTCGACGGCAAGCCGTGGGAGCACGGCGCGACCCGCCAGGGCGAGGTGTACGACCCGGCGACCGGCGCGGTGGCCGCGATGGTCGACTTCGCGTCGGCGGCCGAGGTCGGCGCGGTGGTCGGCGTGGCCGACCGGGCGGCGCGGGCCTGGCGGGACGCGTCATTGGCCAAGAGGACCGCGGTGCTGTTCGCGTTCCGGCAGCTCATCCACGAGCGGCGGGACGAGCTGGCGGCGGCGATCACGGCCGAGCACGGCAAGGTGCTCTCCGACGCGGCGGGGGAGGTGCAGCGCGGCCTGGAGGTGGTCGAGTTCGCCTGCGGAATCCCGTCGGCGCAGCGCGGCTCGTTCAGCGAGAACGTCTCGACGGAGGTGGACTCGTACTCGATCCGGCAGCCGCTGGGCGTGGTCGCGGTGATCACGCCGTTCAACTTCCCGGCGATGGTGCCGCTGTGGTTCGCGCCGATCGCGATCGCCTGCGGCAACGCGGTGGTGCTCAAGCCGAGCGAGAAGGACCCGAGCGCGTCGGTGCTGCTGGCGTCGTGGTTCGCCGAGGCGGGCCTGCCCGACGGAGTCTTCAACGTGGTGCACGGCGACAAGGAGGCCGTGGACGCGCTGCTGACCCACCCGCAGGTGAAGGCGGTGTCGTTCGTCGGCTCGACGCCGATCGCGCGGTACGTGTACGAGACGGGCACCGCGCACGGCAAGCGGGTGCAGGCGCTGGGCGGGGCGAAGAACCACATGGTGGTGCTGCCCGACGCCGACCTCGACCTGGCCGCCGACGCGGCGGTCAACGCGGGCTTCGGCTCGGCGGGCGAGCGCTGCATGGCGATCTCGGTCGTGGTCGCGGTCGACCCGGTCGGCGACGAGCTGGTCGGCAAGATCTCCGAGCGGGTGGCGGGCATCCGCACCGGCGACGGCCGCCGGGGCTGCGACATGGGCCCGCTGGTGACGAAGGTGCACCGGGACAAGGTCGCCTCGTACGTCGACGCGGGCGAGCGGGCCGGCGCGAAGCTGGTCGTGGACGGCCGGACCGTCCGGCCGGACGCGGACGGGTCCGGGTTCTTCCTCGGCCCGACGCTGTTCGACCAGGTCACACCGCAGATGTCGATCTACACGGACGAGATCTTCGGGCCGGTGCTCAGCGTGGTCCGGGTCGGCTCGTACGACGAGGCGCTGGCGCTGGTCAACGGCAACCCGTACGGCAACGGCACGGCGATCTTCACCAACGACGGCGGGGCCGCCCGGCGCTTCCAGCACGAGGTGGAGGTCGGCATGATCGGCGTGAACGTGCCGATCCCGGTGCCGATGGCGTACTACTCCTTCGGCGGCTGGAAGGCCTCGCTGTTCGGCGACACCCACGCGCACGGCGCGGAGGGCGTGCACTTCTTCACCCGGGGCAAGGTGGTCACCAGCCGCTGGCTCGACCCGCGCCACGGCGGGATCAACCTGGGCTTCCCGACTCAGCACTGACCCTCGACCGGACCCCGTCCATGCGGCTTGAGCTGCATGGACGGGGTTTCGTCTTTGTGAGAGGATCGCCGCGCACTGCTCTGATCTTGCTGCTCAGGCACATGATCGGAGCTTCTGTCATGTCCGCGCGGGGGAGTTGGTGAAAACTTTCACCGCCGCGGGTAGGGGATCATGCGGGTTCGTGAACAGGCGGTCACCTGGTCATGAACGCCTGGGGGCGAATTATGGGGGTTCTGTAGAAAGTCTGCGTAACGTTTCTGCGGCGACATCTTGCCTAGTGACGACGGCGGCCGTAAGAATCCTTCAGAACACGGCCGAAACTTGTAGGGAAATACCAGACCGTCTCTGGCAAGGAGTGGGAATGGCACAGTCCGACCTGACCCGGCGTACGGTGCTGCGGCGTGCTGCCGCGGCGGGCGTCCTCGCCGGTCCGGCCGCGGGGCTGCTCAGCAGCTGCGCGCTCGGCGACGACACCTCCGGCGACACGTCCGGCAAATACGAGGGCACCAAGAGCGACAAGAACCCGCTGGGCGTGAAGGAAGACGCCCCGCTCGACGTCGTCATCTTCAACGGCGGCTTCGGCGAGGACTACGCCAAGGCGCACGAGGCGATGTACAAGGAGACCTACCCCAAGGCCGAGGTCAAGCACTCGGCCGTGGTGGAGATCAACAAGGAGCTGCAGCCGCGCTTCGTCGACGGCACCCCGCCGGACTTCGTGAACAACTCCGGCGCGGGCCAGATCGACCTCGGCGGCCTGGTCGCCCAGGGCGCGCTCGCCGACCTCACCCCGCTGCTGGACGCGCCGAGCCTGGACGTGCCCGGCAAGAAGGTGCGCGAGACCCTGCTGCCCGGCACGGTCGAGAGCGGCAGCTTCGACGGCAAGACGTACGTCCTGAACTACGCGTACACCGTCTACGGCATCTGGTACTCCAGCAAGCTCTTCACCGAGAAGGGCTGGGAGTACGCCAAGACCTGGGACGAGCACATCGCCCTGTGCAAGAAGATCAAGGCCGCCGGCATCGCGCCGTGGACCTACCAGGGCAAGCACCCGCGCTACATGTCCTGGCCGGTGATCTCCACGGCGATCAAGTTCGGCGGGCCGCAGGTCGCCATGGCGATCGACAACCTGGAGCCGGGCGCGTGGACCTCCGACGCGATGAAGGCCGCCGCCGAGGCGTGGCACCAGATCGTCAAGGACAAGTACATCCTCGAAGGCTCCCCGGGCCTGGACCACAAGCAGTCCCAGACCGAGTGGTGCAAGGGCAACGCCGCGTTCATCTCCTGCGGTTCCTGGCTGGAGAGCGAGCAGAAGGCGGTCACCCCCGAGGGCTTCAACATGGCCGTCGCCCCGACCCCGAGCCTCGGCTCGGGTGACAAGCTGCCGTTCGCCGCCATCCGCGGCACCGCCGGCGAGCCGTTCGTGGTGCCCGCCAAGGCGAAGAACGAGCGCGGCGGCATGGAGCTCATGCGGCACATGCTGTCGATGAAGGGCGCGAAGGACTTCACGGGCAAGGTGTCCAGCCTGTCCGTGGTGGCCGGCGCGGCCGAGGGGGCCACCCTGCCGTACGGCCTGACCACCGCGGTCAAGGCGCTGGCCGACTCGGGCAGCAACGGCTTCAACTGGGTCTACAACGTGTACTACCGCAAGCTGGAGCGCGAGCTGGTCGACGCGGCGTGCGGCGAGTTCTTCTCCGGGCGCACCACGCCCGCGGAGTTCCTCGCGGCCTGCCAGAAGGGCGCGGACCTGATCGCGGCCGACACCACCTTCAAGAAGTACAAGCGCAGCGCCTGACGCGCTGACCCCGGCGCCCGCCACGCCTGATGTGGCGGGCGCCGGTCCGCACTCGACGAGGAGGGCACGACGTGAGACACGGGAAGTATCCGCTGCTGGCAGCGTTCCTTTTGCCGCCGTTGGCGCTGTACGGCTACTTCGTGGTGTCCCCGTACGCCCAGTCGTTCCTGATCGCGATGACGAACTGGCAGGGGCTGTCGCCGGCGTACGAGTTCGTCGGCTTCGACAACTTCAAGCGCATGATGGGCGACGAGTACGTCTGGAACGCCCTGCTCAACAACCTGTGGCTGCTGGTGCTGCTGCCGCTGCTGACCATCGCGCTCGGCCTGTTCCTGGCGACCATGCTCAACGTGGGCGGCCGGGGCGGGCGCAGCACGGTCACCGGCGTGCGCGGCTCGGGGCTCTACAAGGTCATCTACTTCGCGCCGCAGATGCTGTCGGTGTCGATCGTCGGCGTGCTCTGGGCCGAGGTCTACAACCCGCGCAGCGGCCTGGTCAACTCCGCGCTGCGCGCCGTCGGCCTGGACGGGCTGGCCAAGGTCTGGCTCGGCGACCCCGCGTACGCCTTCTGGGCCGTGCTCGCGGTCATGGTCTGGGCCAACGTCGGCTTCTACGTGGTGCTGTTCGGCGCGGCCATGCAGTCCGTGCCGCGCGACATCTACGAGGCCGCGGCCCTGGACGGGTCGAGCCGGCTCAACACCCTGGTGCGGATCACCATTCCGCTGCTCTGGGACACCATCCAGGTCGCCTGGGTCTACCTGGCCATCCTGGCCTTGGACGGCTTCGCGCTGATCCACGTGATGACCCGCGGCGGCCCGAACTTCTCCACCGACGTGGTCGGCCTGCGGCTCTACACCGAGGCGTTCGGCGACTACAAGTGGGGCTACGCGTCGGCCATCGGCGTCGTGATGTTCTTCGTGACCCTCAGTGTCACCGTGCTGTCCCTGCGCCTGACCCGCCGCGAGAGGATCGAGCTTTCATGAGCGAGCAGACGATGGATGCCCCGGTTGTCGAACGCGGCCTGAAGGCCGCCGAGGCGGACCGCCCGGTCAAGACCGTCACCGGGGAGCCCGGACGGGGCCGCAAGGCCGTCGACGGCACGCTCAACGTGTTCTCGCACGCCTTCCTGGTGCTGTGGGGCCTGCTGACGGCGCTGCCGCTGCTGTGGGTGGTGCTCAGCTCGTTCAAGGACGACGCCGAGATCCTCGGCGACCCGTGGGGGCTGCCCAGCGCGCTGCGCTTCGACAACTTCGCCCGCGCCTGGACGCACGGCCACATCGGGCAGTACTTCGTCAACACCGGCATCGTGCTGGTCGGTTCGCTGACGCTGACCATGCTGCTCGGCGCGACCGCCGCGTACGCCCTGGCCCGCTACAAGTTCCTGGGCAGCCGGCTGGTGTACTTCGTCTTCGTCGGCGGCATGATGTTCCCCGTCGTGCTGGCCTTCGTGCCGCTGTTCAAGATCGTCGGCGGGGTCGGGCTGCGCGACACCCTGCCCGGCCTGATGCTGATCTACACGGCGTACTCGCTGCCGTTCACGGTCTTCTTCCTCACCGCGTTCTTCCGCACCCTGCCCGACGCGGTCGCCGAGGCGGCCTACATCGACGGGTGCGGGCCGTTCCGGACCTTCTTCCGGGTCATGCTGCCGATGGCCAAACCCGGCCTGATCAGCGTCGGCATCTTCAACTTCCTCGGCCACTGGAACCAGTACCTGCTGCCGGTCGTCCTGATCACCTCGGACGAGAAGCAGGTGCTCGCCCAGGGCCTGGCCAACCTCGCCATCAGCGAGGGCTACCGCGGCGACTACTCCCGGCTGTTCGCCGGCCTCACCCTGGCGATGCTGCCGGTGCTGGTGGTGTACGCGGTCTTCCAGCGCCAGGTGCAGTCGGGCCTGACCGCCGGCCAGATGAAGTAAGTGAGTCCTAGCACAGCCGCGCCATAGGGGACGCCCGTACGGGCCACGACCAGCGTGAATCCATCTGCGGACCGAGGGCGGGGGTGACCCCGCCCTCTACCGTCGAAGACAGCCGCGGCGAACACGCCGCACCGCTCTTCGGGGAGTTGACCAAGATGGCCTCAACGGCTCGGCGGCTGTACCGGCCGCGCCACGGACGCTGGATCGCGGGTGTCTGCGCCGGACTGGCGCAACGCTTCAACCTGCCGGCCTGGCTGGTCCGACTGCTGTTCCTGCTGTCGTGCCTGCTGCCGGGACCCCAGTTCATCGTCTACATCGCCATGTGGGTGATCGTTCCCGAGGAGTGAGCGCGGGGCGTCCGTAGATCAACGAGGGCGGTGCCGGGGGCCTCCGGCACGGCCCTCGTGCCGTGTCAGGCGTCGGCTTCGGACGCGCCGAGCGCGCGTACCGCGTCCAGGGTGTCGGCCTCGGCCGCGCTCTTGTCCTCGCGGTAGCCCAGCACGCGCGCGAAGCGCAGGGTCACCCCGCCCGGGTAGCGGGTGCTCCGCTGCACCCCGTCGAACGCGATCTCCACGACCAGCTCCGGGCGCACCGTGACCTGGAAGTCGTTGCGCTCGACCGCCAGCCCCAGCAGCCGCTCGGTCTGCCAGGCCAGCATCGCGTCGGTCAGGCCCTTGAACGTCTTGCCCAGCATCACGAAGCCGCCCTGCGGATCCCGGGCCCCGAGGTGCAGGTTGGACAGCCAGCCGCGCCGCCGCCCGTTGCCCCACTCGGCGGCGAGGATCACCAAATCGAGCGTGTGCCGCGGCTTCACCTTCACCCAGCCCGCGCCGCGCCGCCCCACCTCGTACGCCGCCTGCGCCGCCTTCACCACCACCCCTTCGTGCCCGGCCGCCAGCGCCGACGCGAACGCCTGCTGCGCCTGCTCGGGGGTCTCGGCGAGGGTGCGTTCCACCCGCATCGCGGCGGGCAGCATCGCGTCGAGCGCGGCCCAGCGCGCCGTGCCCGGCTCGTCGATCCAGTCCGTGCCGTCCAGGTGCAGCAGATCGAAGAAGTACGAGGTCAGTGCGCCGGACGCGCGCTGCGCCGCCCGGCCGGACGTCTCCTGGAACGGGCGCGGCCGCCCGCGCTCGTCGACCGCGATCGCCTCGCCGTCCAGCACGACCGAGCGCACCGGCAGCGCGCGCACCGCGGCCACGATCTCGGGCACCCGTGCGGTGATGTCGTCCAGGCTGCGGCTGAACACGGCGACCTCGGCACCGTCGCGGTGCGCCTGGATGCGGATGCCGTCCAGCTTCGCGTCCACGGCCGCCGGGACGCCGGTCGCCACCAGGGCCTGCTCCGGGTCGGGCGCGGACTGCGCCAGCATCGGGGCGAGCGCGGTGCCGACCGACAGCCGGAGCGCCGACAGCCCCGCCTCGCCCTCGGTCAGCGCCGTCGCGGCCACCGCCTTCAGGTCCCCGGACAGCAGCAGCGCGCGGCGAACCACCGCCGCGGGCACCCCCGCGGCCAGCGCGACGGCGTCTGCCAGTAGCCCGGCCTGCGCGCCCTGGCGCAGCTCGCCGCCGATGAGCGCGGTCAGCAGGCGCTGCTCGTCGGCGGTGGCCGCGCCGAACAGCGCCCCGACCGCCGTGCGTCGCCGGGCCTGCGAACCCTGGCCGCTGATCAGGCCCATCGACTCCAGCGCCGCGTCGACGGCGCGCACGTCGAGGGTCGCCGACTCGGCGGGCGGGGGCAGGTCGCGCAGCCCGGCCCAGCCCACGCCGATCTGCCGCTGCCGCAGCTCACCGCTCAGGTAGGCGGCCCCGGCCGCGATCTCGACCGGGTCGCCGCCCGCGGCCAGCTCCCGCAACGCGGCGGCCAGTAGTTCGACCTTCGCCTTGCGGCCCGAGGTGGCGGTCACGGCGGCCGACGTCGCGGCGATCCCGGCGAACAGCATGTACCCATCCTGGCAGGCCACCCCGACACGGAGGGGTCAGAAGATCTCCAAGGCGTGGGGGGCGCGGGTCCAGGTGAAGGCCGGGGCGGTGGTGGCGACGCCGCCGGGGCGCAGCTCCTCGACGCGGCCGGCGGCGGCCAGCGAGCCGAGGCTGTTGCCGCCGAGGTAGACGGCGGCCAGGGTGGACGTGTCCAGGCGCAGGTCGGCGGCGTCGGTGGTCGGCTCGCAGGTGGCGTGGTCAGGGCCGCCGCGCAGCCGGAACACGCCGCCGCAGCCGGGCAGCAGCTCGTCGACGACCTCCAGCACCACGTCGACCTCGGCGGCGTACCGGCGGCCGCCCAGTGCGGCGGGCACGTCGAGCAGGCGGGCCCACAAGCCGTCGCCCATGCCCATGCCCAGCCGGCGCACGTCGTTGACGAGGTACTGCAGGGGCTCGTCGATCGCGCCGAGCCACATTCCCACGGTGCGGGTCAGGTCGACGTTGAGCAGGAAGTCCCAGAGCATGGTGTACGCCGCCGGGGTCGCCGCGACCGTCTCCATGACGCCGACCTCGCCGTTCGGCCCGCTGTCGTTCCAGTTGGACCGGAAGCGGTAGAGGGCGTACCCGACCGGGGTGTCGCCGTCGAAGCAGACGACGGCCTGCAGCGGGCCGGCCCCGCCCCGGTGCCAGGCCTGGTCGGCGAGGCGGTAGTCCCACCAGCGGTCGTCGCGGCTCGCGAAGCCGGGACGTGACGGGCGCACCCGCTCGTAGACCTCGGCGACCTGGGCGCGGTGCACGGCGGCGGGTGCGGCCCGCAGGCGCAGCCCGTCCAGGCGGGACTTGTCGAACCGGGAGCCGTCGATGCGCACCTCGCGGCGGTCGATCTCGAACCTGAGGCGGCGGCTGGCCAGGCCGTAGCCGTACCGGCCGTAGATGCCCGCCTCGCTGGCCCAGAGCAGCGCCAGGGCCTCGCCGCGGTCGCGGATCTCGCGGAGCTGGCGGGTGAGCATCGCCGAGGCCAGGCCGCGGCGGCGGTGCGTGCCGGCCACGGCGACGACGGTGACGAACCCGGCCGCCAGCACGCCGCCGGGCACGGTCAGGTCCCGGGTGAACGTGCCGACGTGGCCGACGACCTGGTCGCCGTCCACGGCCAGGACGGACCGGTCGGGCTCGAACAGGGCCCGTTCCTCGGCCCACTCCCGCCCTTCCGTGTCATTGAGGAAGGCGCGCTGGACCAGTTGGTTGACCTCGTCGTAGTCGCCCTCGACGCCGGTTCGGAATGTCACCATGGGAGGTTCATAACCCGCGGCCGCGTCCGCGGCAACCGTATTCACCGGCGTGGCGTCGCGGGGCGGTCAGCCCGCTCGGCCGGCCCACCAGGCCTCGACGTCGGCGGCCAGTGAGCCGTCCCGGTCGGCCCGCTCGGTGAGCGCCTCCAGCCAGCGTCCGACCAGCTCGGAGACCTGGTGCAGGTCCTCGGGGCGCACCTGCGGGTGCTCGGCGAAGTACGCCAGCAGGCCCTGGGTCTCGGGGCGGCCGGCGTCGCATCGCGGACAGAGCCCGACGGTGCGGGTGCGGCTGGAGCGGGGCAGCGGCACCTGGGCGGTCAGGTACAGCGCCTCGGCGCAGCTGCCGCAGCGGGTGCCGCCGGCGGCCCGGACCTTCACGTCCGTCATCGCGACGCCTCGGGAGCTAACTGGCAGACCTGCACCGGTGCAGGTTACCGGGCGCGGCCGCCCGCGCCCCGCCAGCCCCACGCCGTCCCGCGTCCGCGCCGCCCGCGTACACCCGTCCGAGCCGCGCGCCGCGCCCATGATCGCTCGACTTGCCCGGCACCTGTGCGTATCTTGACGCGCCTTTCGCCCGCCTGCCTGGCAAGTCGGACGATCATGCGGCGCGGCGCGCGGCCCGGTCTGGTGTACGCGGGCGGGTCGGTCAGGCCGGGACGAGCAGGCGGGTGTGCAGGGCGACCGGGTCGGGGGCGGTGGGCAGGGCGGCGAGCCAGGCGGCTGCCGCGGCGGCGTCGCCGGCCGGGCGCAGTGCCGTGTCCGGCCAGCTCACGGCGATCGCGGCGGCCAGTTCGGCGGCGAGCGGGGTGTCGTTGGTGAGCAGACCGCCGCCGCGTACCAGGACGGTCGTCTCGCCGGGGGCGCGCACCATGGCCACGGTGTCGGCCAGGTGGGCCGCGCCGCGCTGGACGACGTCCACGGCGGCCGGGTCGTCGGCGTCGTAGTAGCTCAGCACCATGGGGGCGAGCCGGGCCAGCGCGATCGGGGACTCGGCCACGACGGCCTGGACCAGGTCGGCGGCGGTGTCGCGGCGGCGGGGCGCGATGGTGTCGGTGCCGAGCAGCTCGGTCAGCACACCCGCGGCCAGCGCGCCCAGCGGGCGTTCCTTGTCCAGGTCGCGCAGGGCGCCGCGGACGGCCTCGCGGCCCAGCCAGTAGCCCGAGCCCAGGTCGCCGAGCAGCCAGCCGTGGCCGTCGGCGACGTGGTCGAGCCGGTGGCCGCGGACCCGGGCGGCGATCGCGCCGGTGCCGGCGACGATGACGGTGCCGTCGGGGTCGGGGGTGCCCGCGGCGTACGCCGCCAGCACGTCGCTGACCAGCTGGGGTTCGCAGCGCAGGCCCAGACCGGTCCAGGCCTGGTCGAACGCGGCCCGCAGCGCGGGGGAGGCGCCGAGCTTGGTGTACCCGGCCATGCCGAGCACCGCCCCGGCGACGGACTCGGGCGCGGTGTCGCCGAGCGCGGCGCGGATGGCGCCGGTCAGCTCGGTCAGCGCGGCGGCCCCGTGGGTGGTGGGGTTGCCGCCGCCGGCCCGGCCGAAGCCGAGCCGCTGCCCGTCGGGCGTGGCCAGCACGGCCCTGGTGCTCGTCCCGCCGACGTCGAGCCCTAATACCAGCTTGTCCGACATGTCACCTCTTACCTCGTCCAAACGGTCAACGCTGGTCTGGCCTATGCGGCATTCATGCTCCCCAAAGTGGCCGCCCGGAGCAAGGCCGAGGCAGCATCGCCAGGTAACAGCTTTAAAAAGTTTGCCCGTGGACTTGACAAGAGGGGGTCGTCAGTAAGAACTTTTACCACTAACAGTTAACTTCCTTTCGGTTAACTGTTCGGGACCCGGTCAGTAGGAGAAGTCAGTGGTGGAGCGCGTGGAACCGGTCGCGGCGGCACAGTCCGCCCCGCTGGAGATCCCGCACGCCCGGCTCGGCCTGGACCGGCCGGACAGTGTGCTGGTACGCGTACGAGCGCAGCTGCCCGAGTTCACCGGAGCCCTGCAGCGCGTCGCCGAGCAGGTGCTGACCGACCCCGCGGGCGCCGCCCGCGCCACCATCGTCGAGCTGGCCGAGCGCTCGGGCACCTCGCCCGCCTCGATCACCCGCTTCTGCCGCGCGCTGGGCTTCGAGGGCTACGCCGATCTGCGCCTGGCCATCGCCGGCGAGACCGGCCGCGCCGCCCGCTCCGCGGGCTGGGCCGAGGACATCGGCCGGGCCATCGAGCCGGGCGACCCGCTGGAGCGCGTACTCGCGCAGATCATGGCGGCCGACACCCAGGCCATGCGCGACACCGCCGCGATGCTCGACCTCGCCGAGGTCGAGCGGGCCGCGGCCGCGATCTCCTCGGCCAACCGCGTCGACATCTACGGCGCGTCCGGCTCCGCCCTGGTCGGCGCGGAGATGCAGTTCTCGCTGCACCGCATCGGCATCGCCGCGTGGACCTGGCCGGACGTGCACAACGGCCTGGCCAGCGCAGCGCTGCTGCGCGAGGGCGACGTCGCGCTGGGCATCTCGCACACCGGGCAGACCCGCGAGACCGTGGAGATGCTGGCCGAGGCCGGCTCGCACGGCGCGGTCACCATCGCGCTGACCGGCTTCCCGCGCTCGCCGCTGGCCGAGCTTGCCGACATCGTGCTGCTCACCGCGAGCCAGGCCACCTCGTTCCGCCCGGACGCGCTGTCGGCGCGCCACCCGCAGCTGGTGGTGCTCGACCTGCTCTACATCGCGGTCGCCCAGCGCACCCACGACCGCTCCCACGCCGCGTTCCAGCGCACCGCCCGCGCGGTGGACGCGCACCGTTTCAGCAACGGCCAGAGCAAGGAGGGCGAGCTGTGACCGCCCCCGCCTGCGCCGTGCTGCCACTGACCGTGCTCGACCCGATCGAGCACTGGGCCGACACCACATCGAGCAATGACGCTCGGTGTGGTGCCGCACTGATCCCCGGTGCGGCCGGGTCCGCCGCGGAAGCGGGTTCGCCCGTGACCGCGACCGCTACAGGCACCGCCTCACCACACCCTCGAGTCACTATCTCAGCGACCCGAATCTGAGGAGACAATGATGTCCAACCACACCGACAGCCCGTCGGAGCTGAGCCGTCGCAGCGTGCTGCGCCGGACTGCGGCCGTCGGCCTGCTGGCCACCCCCGCCGCCGGTCTGCTCTCCGCCTGCGTCGGCGGCGGCACCGACGAGCCCAACGCCTCGGCGACCGGCGACAAGAGCGCCGAGAACCCCCTGGGTGTCGCGACCGAGACCCCGGTCGAGGTTGTGATCTTCGATGGCGGTCTGGGCACCAAGTACGCCACGGACGTGCACATCCCGTCGTACAAGGCGAAGTTCCCGAAGTCGGAGGTGAAGTACTCCTCGACGCAGGAGGTCTCCACCACCCTGCAGCCGCGCTTCGCGAGCAACACCCCGCCGGACATGGTGAACAACGCCGGCTCGAAGCTGATGGACCAGGGCAAGCTCGTCGAGGCCGGCCAGGTCGCCGACCTGAGCGACCTGTTCGCCGCCCCCTCGCTGGACATCACCGGCAAGACCGTCGGTGAGACCCTGATCCCGGGCACCATCGAGCAGGGCACCTTCAACGGCAAGCCGTACGTGCTGAACTACGCCTACACCGTGTTCGGCCTGTGGTACTCCGGCAAGCTGTTCAAGGACAACGGCTGGACCGCGCCGACCACCTGGGCCGACTTCACCGCGCTGCTGGAGAAGATGAAGGCCAAGGGCATCACCCCGTACTCGTACGCGGGCGCCAACGCGGCCTACTACCAGTACCTGGTCATCCTGACCACCGCCGCCAAGATCGGCGGCGCGGACGTGCTCAAGGCGATCGACAACCTCGAGCCGAACGCGTGGAAGAACGACGCCGTCAAGCAGGCCGCCACCCTGTGGGGCGAGATCGGCGCCAAGTACGGCAACAAGGCGCACCTGGGCCTGAAGCACACCGAGGTTCAGCTGCAGCAGAACCAGTACAAGGTGGGCTTCTACCCGTCGGGTTCCTGGCTGGAGAACGAGCAGTCCAAGGACACCCCGGCCGGCTTCGACTACCAGGTCGCCGCCATCCCGGCCGCGACCGCGTCGGACAAGCTCCCGGCCACGGGCCTCTACGCCGCCGCGGGCGAGATGTACTTCGTCGCCAGCAAGGGCAAGAACGTCCAGGGTGGCAAGGAGTACCTGCGCCACATGCTGTCCAAGGCCGGCGCGAAGGGCTTCACCGAGCTCACCAAGTCGCTGACCGTCGTCACCGGCGCGGCCGAGGGCCTGACCCTCTCGCCCGGTCTGACCTCGGCCAACGCGGCGCTGACCGCGGCCGGTGCGGCCAACTTCAGCTTCCGCTGGGACGCCTGGTACAAGAACCTGGACGACGAGTGCCGCGCCGCCACCAACGAGCTGATGTTCCAGGGTGGCACCGCCGACAAGTTCTGCGACCGTATGCAGGCTGCGGCTGACAAGACCGAGAAGAAGTTCTCCCGCTAATCCCCCCGAAGCCGGAGTAGTTGATCATGCGGCAAGGTAAATACCCGTTCGTCATCGGGTTCCTGATCGCCCCACTCGCCCTGTACGGCATGTTCGTCCTGCGCCCGATCGCCGCGGCGGTCCAGGTGTCCATGACGAACTGGAGCGGTCTGTCCCCGGATTTCGATTTCGTCGGCCTGGAGAACTTCCAGAAGCTCCTCGACGACGACAAGGTATGGCTGGCGGCGAAGCACCACGTCTTCCTGTTGGTCACCTTGCCGGTGATCACGATCGCCCTCGCCCTGTTCTTCGCGTTCCTGTTGAACATGGGCGGGGGCACCCGCGGCGGCGTCATGACCGGGGTCTGGGGGTCGAAGTTCTACCGCGTGGTGTTCTTCCTCCCCCAGGTCCTGGCCGTGGTCATCGTCGGCGTCATCTTCGGCCGGGTGTACGCCCCCGACGGCAGCGGCATCCTGAACCGCTTCCTCGAACTGTTCGGCATCGACGCGGTGCAGTTCATGGCCGAGTACGGCCTCTGGTCGATCCTCGGCGTGCTGGTCTGGCAGGCGGTCGGCTTCTACGTGGTGCTGTTCGCCGCGGGCATGTCCAGCATCCCGGCTGAGATCTACGAGGCTGCCGTGATGGACGGCGCGAGCCGGGTCACCATCTTCTTCCGGGTCACCATCCCGCTGCTGATGGAGACCGTGAAGGTCGCCTGGGTTTACCTGGGCATCCTGGCCATGGACGCGTTCGCCCTGGTGATGGTGCTCTCCATCGACGAGGGCGGCCCGGACGGGGCCACCACCGTGCTGCCGGTGCAGATCTACAAGTCGGGCATCCGGGAGTCGGACTACGGCTACGCGTCGGCGCTCGGCGTGGCGCTGGCCGTCTTCACCATCATCTTCGCGGTGCTGTCCCTGCGGGGCGGCAAGCGCAACGCGGTCGAGCACTGAGCGGGGTCTGTCGTGGCAAACAAGTCTGAGAAGCGCTCCAGCGCCGGCGTCCTGAACAAGCTTTCCCACGTCGCGCTGGCCGTCTGGGCGATCCTGATCATCTACCCGCTGATCTTCACGTTCCTGGCCGCGTTCAAGTCCAACACCGAGATCTTCATCGGCAACCCGTTCGCGCTGCCGAGCCACTGGGACTTCAACTCGTTCGCCCGCGCCTGGACCGAGGCGAAGGTCGGCACGTACTTCCTGAACAGCCTGTTCGTGGTGTCGGTCTCGACCTTCGGCACCATGGTGCTGGGCGCGATGGCCGCGTACGTGCTGGCCCGCTACGAGTTCATCGGGAACCGGTTCATCTACTTCCTGTTCATCGCGGGCCTGGCCTTCCCGGTCTACCTGGCGCTCACCCCGCTCTACATCGTGGTGCAGGAGCTGGGCCTGCTCGGCACGCACACCGGCCTGATCCTGGTGTACATCGCCTACTCACTGCCCTTCACCGTCTTCTTCCTGGCCGCGTTCTTCAAGACCCTCCCGAACGCGGTCGCCGAAGCGGCGATGATCGACGGCGCCTCACACACGAAGCTGTTCTTCCGGGTCATGATGCCCATGGCCAAGCCAGGCCTGATCAGCATCACGATCTTCAACATCATCGGCCAGTGGAACCAGTACGTCCTGCCGGTCTCCCTGCTCCCCGGCGGTGCCGAGGGCCAGGAGAAGTGGCTGCTCACCCAGGGCATCGCCAACATCTCCACGGCGGCGGGCTACCAGGCCGACTGGCCCGCCCTCTTCGCCGCCCTCTCCATCGCGATCATCCCCATGATCATCGTCTACACCATCTTCCAGCGCCAGATCCAATCCGGCCTCACCGCCGGCGCCGTGAAGTAACCCCACCCCACCCCTTCGCTCCAAGATCGCGACGATCTTGCGCGAGTGGCCCCTGATGCGTCCGTCATAGGCGTGTCGTGGGGGTCACCCACGCAAGATCGTCGCTTTTCAGTATGGGCGGGCGACGGTGCAGTAGGCGTAGAGGTGGGTTTGGGGTTGGGCGTCCACGGTGGGGAGGGCGGGTTCCCAGAGGTCGGTGACCAGGTCTTCGACGGTGAAACCGTGGCGGTTGAGGAGATGTTTCAGGTCTTCGCGGGGGTAGGCGGTGAGGGGGACCCGGGTGCCGAGGAAGTCGCGCATGAGGTGGTCGGAGTCGCCTTCGACCATGCCGACGGCGAAGTAGCCCGTGTGGTCGAGGACGTGGTGGATGTCCTCCAGGGCCTTGTCAATGTCGGCGCGGGAGAGCATGAGCAGGGAGAAGAAGGCGACGACGGCGTCGAAGCGCTGCTGGGTGGGGTGCAGGCCGTCGAGGTCGAAGAGGTCGCGTTCGACGAAGATCGCCTCGGGGACGGTGTGGCGGGCGAGTTCGAGCATGACCGGGGAGGTGTCGATGCCGACGACGTGGCAGCCGCCGTCGATGAGTTGGCGGGCGGTGGGGGTGCCTGAGCCGCAGCCGACGTCCAGGACGAGCGGGTGTTCGCGGTCGGCGAGGCGGTCGAGCAGCCAGCGGCCTGCGGCGAGCTGGCCGGGGCGGTCCGCGAAGGCTTCGCTGTAGGTCGCGCCGATCCGGTCGAACACGGGCTCCGATGCGGTCATATGTCCTATATATCTGCGCTGAGCCGTGGCCGGGGCCGAATCTCCGGTCCCGGGGCGCTGAAGGCCTTCCGCCCGCCGCGCAGCCCGGTCTGCCGGGCTGCCCCGCCCGCCGCGCTGTCCCGCCGCCGGGCTGCGCCGCAAGCCCGTGTTGACCAGCATGCCGGGCTGTGCGCCGCAACCCGCGCCGCTTCGCTCGGTGGGTCCGCCGGGACCGGGCGTGGGCTGTGACGGGGCCATGATCGCTGTTTCCGGTCATGATCTGCGGTCGGACGCCAGATCATGACCGGAAACAGCGATCTTCACGGTGCGGCCGGGGCTGCGTCGGCGAGGCGCGATGGGAAGGGCACCTTCCACAACCCATGGCGATGTGAAGGTGCCCTTCCTTCGCTCGGGATGTCGGGTGGGGGCAGCAGAATGGCGGCGTGGCGGTGATCGCGGTGGTGGCGGACGGCGGCGGCGGAGGGCTGCTGCGGTCGCTGGACGCCGCGGGGGAGCCGGTCGGGGCCGTCGAGGCGGTGGGTGATCTGGCCGCGGCCGTCGCCGACCGGGAGCGGGTGAGCGGGCCGCGGTGGCTGTGGGGGTCGACGGAGCAGGTGTACGGGCCGCTGCTGGAGGCGGGGGTCCGGGTCCGGCGGTGCCATGACGTCGAGCTGGCCGAGACGCTGCTGCTGGGGTACGCGGGGCGGTACGGCGAGCCGCGGTCGGCGGCGGCGGCGTACGCGCGGCTGGTCGGGGCGCCGGTGCCCGCCGATCAGGCGGCCCGCCCGGCCCAGCCGCCCGGGGATCTGCAGGGCACCCTGTTCGGGGACGCGCCTGCCCCGGTGGCCGTGCCGAACGGCGTGGACCCGCTGGACGCGCTGGCGGCGGTGTACCGCGACCAGCTCGCCCGGATCGCGGCCGTCGAGCACTCGGCGCGGATGCGGCTGCTCGTGGCGGCCGAGTCGGCGAGCGCGCTGATCGCGGTCGAGATGGGGCACGTCGGTCTGCCCTGGCAGGCCCGTGCCCACGACGAGATCCTGGTCGGGCTGCTGGGGGAGCCGTCGCCGGTGGGCGGGCCGCCGCGGCGGCTGGCCGAGCTGTCGGGGCGGATCGCCGAACTGCTGAACGCCCCCGGCCTGCACCCGGACTCGCCCGCCGAGCTGCGCAAGGCGCTGCGCCGGGCCGGGATCGAGGTGCCGAACACCCGGTCCTGGGTGCTGAAGGCGGTCGACCACCCGGTCATCGAGGTGCTGCTGGAGTACAAGGAGCTCTACCGGATCTGGACCGCGCACGGCTGGAGCTGGCGGGAGCAGTGGGTGCGGGAGGGGCGTTTCCGGCCCGCGTACGTGCCGGGCGGGGTGGTCACCGGGCGCTGGGCGACCCGGGGCGGGGGAGCGCTGCAGATCCCCAAGGCGGTGCGCGGCGCGGCCCGCGCCGAACCCGGCCGGCGGCTGGTCGTCGCCGACGCGGGGCAGCTGGAGCCGCGCATCCTCGCCGCGGTGTCCGGTGACGCCGGACTGGCCCGTGCCGCGGCCGCCGGGGACCTCTACGCCGTGCTGGCCGCCGAGGCGTTCAAGGGCGACCGCGCCGCCGCGAAGCTGGCCCTGCTGGGCGCGATGTACGGGCAGACCGGCGGTGCCGCCGCGCCCGCGATCGCGGCGTTGCGCAGCAGCTACCCGAAGGCCTGGGCGTACGTCGAGGCGGCCGCGCGCACCGGCGAGACCGGCGGCCTGGTGCGTTCCTGGCTGGGCCGCACCTGCCCGCCGTCGTCGCTGGAGTCGTCGTGGGCCGACGAGGGCGCGTCGGGCCGCTCGCGGGGCCGCTTCACCCGCAACTTCGTCATCCAGGCCACCGCCGCGGAGTGGGCCGCGTCGCTGCTGGCCACGTTGCGCGCCCGGCTCTGGGACACCCAGGCCGAGCTGGTCTTCTTCCAGCACGACGAGGTCATCGTGCACTGCCTGGAGGGGGAGGCCGACCTGGTCGTGGCCGCGCTGGAGGCCGGTGCCAAAGCGACGGGCGAGCTGCTGTTCGGCAGCTCGCCCGTGCGGTTCCCGCTCACCGTCGCCGTGGTCGATTCCTACGGCGACGCGAAGTGAGGTTCAGATCTCGATGTCGAAGCGCTTGAGCAGCGCGGGGGCCAGCAGGCCGGCACCGGCGACCAGCGAGACCACCGTGAAGACGGTGCGCAGCACGGTGGTCTCCACCTTGCTGCCGGCCTCGATCGCGAAGGTGTCCGGCAGGCCGATCATGCGCCACATGCGCCGACCGGTCGGGATCGGCCACAGGATCGGCACCCCGGCCCGGGTCACGATGTCGCCCATCAGGTGCACGATGCAGCCGACCCCCACCGCCAGGCCGATCATCGGGTACCCGCGGTTCTCGCTGGGCAGGAAGTTGAACGCGAAGTAGGCCGCGGCTCCCGAGGTGATCGTCACGATGACCCAGCCGGCCCGGTCGGCCCACTTGTCGAACAGGCCGCGCAGCGCGAAGCCGAACATGAAGAACAGGATGCCGATCACGGCCCACCGGCCGTACCGGGTGCACAGCCAGATCGAGCCGAAGCCCATCAGCGCCGCGAACGGCAGCGTGTGGGTCAGCGTGCGGTGGCCGTTGTGGCGGTCGGGATCTTTGCTCAACTTGGTGGCCGTGTACACGCCGACCGAGATCTTCTCGATGACCTCGGCGACGAACAGCGAGGCCACGCCGAAGCTGCGGGAGACGGTCGAGCCGCCCTGGCCCTTGGTCACCTTGCCGGACATGTCCAGATCGGGCAGCAGCGCCCCACCCGCGCACACCGCGGCGCCGACGGCGATCGTGGTGGCCGACTGGGGGTAGTCGAAGAACTGCGCGGCCACCCAGGACCCGGCCAGCCACGTGGCCGCGCCGGACAGCGCGTGCTGTGGACCCATCATGATTACTGTTCCTCCCCTGACCACCACAACGTCGCGTTGCGATCAACGCGCGCACACTGTGTCAAACTATGGCGTCCGGATGCAATCGGCTGGACCTCCATAGCAGACGGTGGCGGCGAGGTCACGCAGGGCGGCGTGGCGTGCCGTATGTCTGCCTGGCGGATACGCCCAGCTCATCGCGCAGCGCGTTCTCGGTCAGCGGGTACGGATGAAACGGGTCCAGCCGTTCGGGTGTTGTCGGATCCCCGTCATCGTCGATCGGCAGGCCGACGGCCGCCCGTTCCCGGTCGGGCACCGGCACCCAGCCAGAGCCGTTCCACATCACGTCATCGCGCGAGCCCGCCCCGGTGCGCTGGCGGCCGGCCACGTCGTCCCAGACGTGCGCCAGCTCGTGATACAGCACCACGACCGGCGGCGCGTCGCCGGGCAGCCCCTGGAAACCCGGCTCGTATCCGATGACGTGCCGGTCGGTGTCGCCGGGCACGACGCCCGCGAAGCCGTTGGCCGTGCCGAACGGCAGCTCCCTGACCTCCAGGGTGTCCGGCCCGTCGCCGGGCAGCCAGCCGTCGCCGGCCGCCAGGGCCGTGTCCAGCTCGGCCAGCATGCGACGGCCGGTCGGTGAGGCGCGCAGCAGGTCCAGATCGGATTCGATCCGCTCGGCGAACTCGGGCGTTCCGATGGCCGTGATCCCGCCGCCGGGCGTCACCTGTGGCGCGACGTGCGAGAACTCGGCGTCGCCCGCCGGGTCGGCCAGGTCGCGGTAGGCGCGGTCTACCCCGGCCGCGCCGTCGAGCCGGTCCCCGCCCTCGCCGCCGACCAGCACGTCATCGCCGTCGCCGCCGGTGACCAGGTCGTCGCCGCGCCCGGCGGACAGGTGGTCCCGGCCCGTGCCGCCGCGCAGCGTGTCGTCGCCGCTCAGGCCGTACACGGTGTCGTCGCCGCGCCCGCCGTCGGCCGTGTCGGCTCCCGCCCCGGCGTCGAGGTAGTCCCGGCCGTCGCCGCCCAGCAGCAGGTCGTCGCCGTCACGGCCGAGCAGGGTGTCCGCGCCGCCCGCGCCGTGCAGCAGGTCCCCGCCGTCGACGAGGTCGTCGCCCGCCCCGGCGAGCACCGTCACCACCGCCGCGACCGCGGGCTCGACCCGCACCCGGTCGTCTCCGGCACCGGTGCGCAGCACCAGCCGCCCGTCCGGCACCGCGGCCACCGTCACGCCGCCGACCAGCACCAGCGGCTGCCCGAAGGCATCGACGGTGACCACGACATCGTCGTCGTTCGCGCCGGTGTTCACCAGCGTCACCCCGTCGGCGCGCACCACGACCGCCTCCGACGGCTCCGGCGTCGGCTGCGCGGCGACGGGCGGGAACATCGTGGCCAGCCGTTGCCAGCCCGCCGTGGCGGCGGCCAGCGCGGTTTCGGCCTGCCGGGTCGCTGACGTCAGGTCCCCGCGCAGCTCGGCTGCCTCGCCCGCGGCCGCGTGGACCCGAGCGGCGTGCGCCGGCCCGCTCGCGAAGAACACGACCCGGCCCTCCTCGCCCCGGCACGGCACCGCGGCCGCGACCCGGGCCAGTGACTCGTCCAGGTGCCGCTGTACCGACGACAGCCGCCCGGCCAGCGCCTCCAGCGCGGTGGCCGACCCCAGGGCCAGCTCAGCCGCGAGCGTGGCTCCGGTGACCAGACGCCTGCGGCGCTCCTCGAACGCCGCCGCGTCGGCGCCGGTCCATCCGGCTCTGGCGGCCGTGGCTTCAGCGAGCCCGTCGGCGGTCTGCCCGGCCGCGCGGGCGCAGGAGCGCCAGCCCATCGCGGCGGCCAGCAGCGGCGTCTCCTGCACGGGCAGCGACCACAGCGGCGGTAGGGCCATGACCAGCACCGCCGGCGCTTCCGCCGACGCGTCCGGCTTCACCGGCCACCCCACCGCAGTGCCGGATCTGCGTTCTCCGCCGGCACCACCACGGTGTGCGGCCGCGGCAGGGCCCGCTGTTCGCCCACCCGCCTGATCAGCGCGCGGGCCGGGGCGGGACGCGGCGCACGGCCCGCACCTCGCGGGCAGGCTCCGCGCCCGGCGAACCCGGGACATCGTCCCTGGCGCGACGGCGCGTGGCGGGTCACCAGATGCCCCTCAGGTGGGCGGGTTCGCGCAGGCGGTCGAGGTTTGCGGCGGACTGCTCCTCGGCGCGCCGGTGGGTGGCCGCGACGAGCAGCAGCCGGTCGGCGTCCGTGAGCAGGCCGTCGGCGAGCGCCGTGAGCGCGTCGGCCGCCGCCCGCACCGTGGCCAGATGGGCCGTCGCGACCGCGAAGTCCATTCCGGACGGACGTTCCGGCGGCGGCGTTTGCGTCCGGTGCAGGGCCGTGGCCAGGGATTCCAGGTCCGCCGCGAGCCGCAGGGTCCGCGCGGGATCACTCGTCAGCTGTGTCACGCCATCGAGAGTGGCAGCGCGTGAGGGGCGGCACAACGCCCCTCACGCGATCTGTGGATAACTCTGCCTCAGGCGACCCCGGCCGGGGTGAAGATGCCGGTCACCAGCTCGGTGAGCAGCTCAGGACCGTGCTCGGTGAGCACCGACTCGGGGTGGAACTGCACCCCGGCGAAGCCCGGCCCGCGCAGCGCGTGCACGAATCCGGTGCCGTCCTCGATGGACAGTTGCAGGTCGCCGTACGCCGTCGGCAGGGTGGCGGCCGGGGCGACCGCGGTGAAGGTGGAGTAGAAGCCCACCCGGCGGGTCACCCCGAACAGGTCGATGTCGCACGGCAGGCCCTGGTAGGGCACGTCGCGGCGGTGCATCGGCAGGCCGAGGCGGCGGCTGAGCACCTGGTGGCCCAGGCACACGCCGAGCAGCGGCGCGCGGCGGGACAGCCGCTCCTCCACGACCCGGCCCAGCGTCGCCACGCGCGGGTCGCTGTCGTCGGCCGGGTCGCCGGGGCCCGGCCCGGCCACCACCAGGTCGTACGCGCTGAGCCCGCCCAGGGCCGTGGTGGGCTGGACGGTGACCCGCATCCCCAGCGAGCGCAGCACGTGCCCGAGCATGCCGGTGAAGGTGTCCTCCGCGTCGACGATCAGCGCGGTGCGGCCCACCAGCGGCCCGGTCACCGGCTCGGGGGCGCGTTCGGCCAGCCAGAACCGGGACAGCCGCTCGTTGCGGGCCAGCAGCGTGGCGCGTACCGCCGGGTCGGCGGCCAGGTCCTTGATGTCGGCGTCGGAGTGCACGGCCGGCGCGGTGCGCAGGCCGAGCGCGGTGAGCACGCCGCCCGCCTTGGCGTGGGTCTCGGCGACCTCGCCGTCCGGGGTGGAGTCGCGCACCAGCGTCGCTCCCGCCTTGACGGCGATGGTCCCGTCGGCGGCGATGTCGGCGCAGCGGAACAGGATCGGCGCGTCCAGGGTCTGCTTGCCGTCGGCGTCGCGGCCGAGCAGCGCCAGCACCCCGGCGTAGTAGGCGCGGCCGGTGGTCTCGTAGCGGGCGATGACGCGGGCGGCGTTCTCGATCGGGCTGCCGGTCAGCGTCGGGGCGAACATCGTCTCCCGCAGCACGTCGCGCACGTCCAGGTCGGTGCGGCCGGCCAGCAGGTACTCGGTGTGGGTGAGGTGCGTCATGTGCTTGAGGTAGGGCCCGAGCACCTGGCCGCCCCGCTGGGCGACCACGGCCATCATCTTGAGCTCCTCGTCGAGCACCATGGACAGCTCGTTGATCTCCTTGCGGTCGCTGAGGAAGTTCAGCAGCGTCTCGCGTCCGTCCAGGCCGGGCGCGAGGTCGCGGTGGCGCAGCGTGCCGGAGATCGGGTTCATCATCACCAGGCCGTCGTCGACGCTGACGTGCCGTTCCGGTGACGCGCCGACCAGCGTGCGGCCCTGCTCGCCGGGGATGTGCACCAGGAACGACCAGTACACGCCGCGTTCGCCGGAGATCAGGCGGCGCAGCGCACCCCCGGCGAGCAGCCGCGGGTCGGCGTCGGTGCGGGCGCGGGCGGTGCGGTGGATGACGAAGTTCGACCCGGCTCCGTGGCCGATCTCGTCGCGCAGCACCGCGGCGACCAGTTCCCGGTAGGCGGCGTCGTCGATGTCGAAGCCGAGGTCGGTGACGTCCGGCACGGTGTCCGGCAGCGCGGCGAGGGCCTCGTCGAGCGGGATGCGGTCGTACGACTCGACGGTCAGGCAGGCCAGCGGGGTGCCGTCGTCGATGCGGTCGAAGCCGCGTTCGGCGAGCTGCCGGTAGGGCACCAGGGCGAGGGTGCGCGGACCGGCCTCGTCGCCGTCCGCGTGCTCGGGCAGGGGGATGTCGGCCAGCCGTGCCACGGTGGACAGCGGACCTCGCAGCACCTCGAGGTGCTCGGAACCTTCGCGTCGGAGCAGCGCGAACGGGCCCGGGTCGGGCGCGCCGAGCAGATCGTGGAGCAGGTTCATCGATGGTCTCCCGGTTCGGGTGGCCGTGCGCCGGGCGACCGATAAAGCAAAGGCCGCCTCGTCGAGGCGGCCGCGGTGTGGGTTTGCCTACCCGCGTGTGTCGATGGCCGCCGGTCGGGCGCGCCACCACAGGTTGCGGTTGGAAGTCATGGCGGTAACCGTACCGGCGTCGCGCGCGACTGTCCAGAAGCCCCACCGGCCCGGGTGTCACATTCGCGCTCACCTATCCACTTTTCATTGTGTGACGGGTAACATACCGCGAGTCACCAATGGTGGCGGTGGTTCAGCCGAGGCAGGGGAGGGGCCGGTGGCGGACGACACGCGCGGGCGGCGGGTGGGATCCCGTCTCGCGACCGCCGTCACCCTTCCGCCGGTCGCCTTCGCGGTGCTGGCCTGCGTGCTGCTGGGCTGGGCCGTCGCCGACGCCCTGGCGCTGCGGGAGTCGGCGGCGCTCGGGATCGACGGGGCCGCGCACGCCGCGGACGTCGCCTGGGTGTGGGTGGCCGTGATCGCGATCGGCTCGGCACTGACCATGGCCGTGCTGGTCCGCGTCGTCCTCGCCGCGCGCCGGGACCTGCTGGCCGCCGCCGAGGCGCTGCGCCACGACGCGCAGGCCCTGGCCGACGACGTTCCGGCCACCTTCGAGCGGTTGCGGACCGGCGACGGCGAACCCGCCGCCGAGGAGCCGGCCGCGCCTGCGGGCGGCACCGCCTCCGGGATCGAGGAGTTCGCCGCGATCGGCGGAGCGCTGGCGGCGGTCCGCGGCAGCGTCGTCGCGCTCGCGCTGCGGCAGGCCCGCTCGCGGCGAACCGTCAACGGGATCTTCACGAACCTGGCCCGGCGCTCGCAGATCCTGGTGGAGCGGCAGTTGCGCCTGCTCGACGAGATGGAGCGCGACGAGCGCGACCCCGACCGGCTGGCGGCGCTGTTCAAACTGGACCACCTGGCCGCCCGGCTGCGCCGCAACGACGAGAACCTGCTGGTGCTCGCCGGGGCCGAGCCGCGCCGGCGGTGGCGCGAGGGCGTGCCGCTCGCGGCGCTGGTGCTGGCCGCGCTCTCCGAGATCGAGCAGTACGAGCGGGTCCGCGCCGACGTCGACGACTCGCTGCACATCGCCGGGCACGCCGCCGCCGACATCGGCCACCTGATCGCCGAGCTGCTGGACAACGCCGCCGCCTTCTCCGCCCCGCACACGGCGGTGCGGGTGAGCGCGCAGGCCCGGCCGGACGGGGCCCTGGTGGAGGTCGTCGACGAGGGCATCGGCCTCAGCGAGCGGGCGCTGGCCGAGGCGAACGCGTTGCTGGCCGTGCCCGCCGAGGTCGACGTGGCGGTCAGCGAGCGGATGGGCCTGGTGGTGGTGAGCCATCTCGCGGCCCGGCACGGGGTGCGGGTGGGCCTGTCGCTGTGCCCGGGTGGCGGCGTGCGCGCGGCCGTCGAGCTGCCGACCGCACTGCTCGCCGAGCCCGCGGCCTCGCCGGAGCCGCCCGCCGCGGCACCGCAGCGCCCGGCCCCCGTTGAAGCGCCGCGCGTTCCGCAGCGCCGGCGCGAGCCCGACCCGGCGGCCACGGCCGCCACGCTGACCCGGCTGTACGAGGGAGTACGGCGAGGCCAGGCCGGAGACGGCGCGGCGGCGCCACCGGACGACATCAAGGGGGAGCCATGACCACTGCGACGCTCAGCAAACCGGCCCAGGATCTCAACTGGCTGGTCGCCGGATTCGCCGACCGCGTGCCGGGGGCCCGCCACGCCGTCGTCGCGTCCTCGGACGGACTGGTGGTCGCGGTCTCCGCGGACCTCGACCGGGCCACCGCCGACCAGCTGGCCGCGGTCACCTCCGGGCTGATCGGCATCGCCGGGTGCGTGGCGCAGCTGTCCGACGGCGACGAGGTGCGCCAGACGGTCATCGAGATGGGGCGGGGCTACTACCTCACCATGGCGATCCGGGACGGCTCGGTGCTGGCGGTGGTCGCCGACGGCGACGCCGACCTGGGCGTGGTCGGCTTCGAGATGGCGCGGCTGGCCAAGCAGACCGGGGAGATCCTCACCCCGGCGCTGCGGGCCGAACTGCAGCGCGCGCTGCCCCGCTGAGCCGGGACGGGCCGCCCGCCTCAGCTGTTGCGCTTGGCGAGCTCTTCCAGCTCGTCGAGCAGCTTCTGCACCGGTTCGTACGCCTCCTTGGCGTCGTCCTCGGCGTCGGCGGCCCAGCCCTCGACCTTCTTCTGCAGGTTCTCGGCCCGCTTGCGCGCCTCTGCCCAGTCGCCCTGGAGCATCTTCGTGGAGATGTTCTTGAGTCCGTTCGTCAGCTCCGTCCGCTGCTTCGGGGTGATCACCTCGGTGTCGCGCAGCTTCTGCACGGCGTCGTTGAGGTCCGACAGCAGCTGCACCGCCTGGAACGGGCCGCCCCGCTCCGGGGTCGGGCTGGGCTTGGGGGCCGCCGTGGTCCGGGCGGGCCGGTTCGGCGACCTGGTCGGGGTGGCGGTCGCGTCGAGCGGCTCGCGCAGCGCCGACATGATCATGAGTACGCCGCTGACCAGGATGATCGCCATCACCAGCATCACGGCGAGCAGCGGTTTGCGGCTGCGCTTGACCCGGACCGGGGGCGTGGGCCGGGCCTTCGGCGCAGCCTGCACCCGGGTCGCCGGAGCGGGCACCCGGGCCGCGCCGGCGATCGCGCCGCCGGTGGGCGCGAGCAGCGTCGGGCTGGGCCCGGCGACGGCCGTCGGGGCGGACCCGGTCGTCGGGGCGGACGCGGTCGGCGCCGACAGGCCACCCAGGGCGTGGGCCAGGTCTGCGGCGCGCGGGCGGCGTGCGGGGGAGGGATCCACGGCGGCGGCGATCAGCGCGGTGATCGCCGCAGGCACCCCGGGCAGGGCGGGCAGCGGCCGGGGACGGGCGTGCTCGGCCTCGAACTGCTCCCAGGACTCGATACCGTTGCGGCGGCGGCCGGTCACCATCTCGATGAGCAGGACCCCGAGGGCGTACACGTCGGCGGCCGGGTCGGCGGCCTTCTGGCGCAGCCGCTCCGGGGCCGCGTACGCGGGGGTGCCGATGACCAGCACGCCGGTCGCGTCGGGCAGGCCGGTCATCGCCGCGATGCCGAAGTCGAGCACCTTCGCGCCGGTCGCGGTGATCATGATGTTGCCCGGCTTGACGTCGCGGTGCACCACGTCCCGGGCGTGCGCGGCGGCCAGCGCCCCGGCGACCTGTGCGCCGATCGTGGCTGCCCGCGCCCAGCCCAGCGGCCCGCGGGCCATCAGCTCGGCCAGCGACTCGCCGGTGAGCAGCTCCATGACCAGATACGGCTCGACGTGGCCGTCGGGGAAGGTGACCTCGCCGAAGTCGTGCACGGCGGTGATGTGCGGGTGGGTGAGCTGCGCCGCCGAGCGGGCCTCGCGCAGCGCTCCGGCGCGCAGGGCCGGGTCGGCGGCGGTCGGGCCGGCGAGCACCTTCACCGCCACCGGGCGGCCCAGCACGAGGTCGTGGGCCTGCCAGACCTCCGCCATGCCGCCGCTGCCGATGCGGCGGTCGAGCAGGTAGCGGTCGTGCAGCTTCAGACCGGGGGTGAAGGCGGACATGGTGGACAACCGTACCGTGTCTCAGCCACCGGTGACACCGAACGCAGGGCACCGTGAGTTCCGTCGCCCGCGACTACTATTCCTGCCTATGTCTGACTCCCCCGGACCTGGGCTCGTCCCGGTGCGCCGCCGCCCCGCGGACGCGCCAGGCGACACGGCTCTCCCTGCCGACGATCTGACCGATTCGCCTGTTTCGCTACCGGATGAGGCGGACGCGGTGGAGCCGTCGGGCCGCCGGGCGGCCTGGCTGCGGTGGCGGCCCTCGGTGGTCACCGGGTTCACGACCTGGGCCGCCGGGCTGCTGGCGTACTTCCTGGTCACCGCCGTGGCCTGGCTGCCGACCGAGGGGCTGGAGAGCAAGGCCGGGCCGGTCCCGTCGACGTTCGGTCAGCTGCTCCAGTCGTGGAACCACTGGGACACCGTCTGGTACGTGATCATCGCGGACTCCGGGTACGAGGCGGACTCGCGCAGCACCGCGTTCTTCCCGCTGTTCCCGATGGCGATGCGGGCGGCGAACCCGCTGCTGCCGGGCGGCGCGTTCGAGGCGGGCATCATCGTCAGCGCGCTGGCCTGCCTGGTCGCGCTGATCCTGGTGCACCGGCTGGCCACCGAGATGATCGGGGCCGCCGACGCCCGGCGCACCACGGTCTACCTGCTCGCCTTCCCGACCGCGTTCTACCTGGTGGCCGCGTACAACGAGTCGCTGTTCGTGGCGCTGGCGCTGGCGTCGCTGTACAACATGCGCCGCGGGCGCTGGTGGTGGGCGGCGATGTTCGCCGGGTACGCCAGCGCCACCCGGATGGCGGGCGTCATGCTCGGCGCGGCGTTCGTCTACGAGTATCTGCGCCAGCGTGGCTTCTCGTTCCGGTCGCAGCGGCGTTACGGGCGGATCCTGCCGTGGCCGGTCGGCTTCGGGCTCGATCGCAACGCCTTGGCCGTGCTCCTCATCCCGGCGGGGTTGGGCGCGTACATGCTGTACTGCCGGCAGACCTTCGGCAACGCGCTGCAGTTCCTGGACGCGCAGAAGGCCTGGTTCCGGGAGGGGTTCACCCCGCCGTGGACCGTCATCGGCGACGTCGTCGCGCTGATCAGCAGCAGCGACTCGATCTACCACCCCGACGCGGTCCGCAACATCGTCAACCTGACCACGGCCCTGGCCGTGCTCGTGCTGCTGGTGCTGGCCCTGGTCGGCCCGTGGAAGCTCGGCGCGGACCACGCGTACCTGGTGGTCTTCGGGGCGATCATCATCCTGATGCCGCTGTCGAACCCCATCCACATGCACTACCCGCTCAGCTCGACCTGGCGCTACGCGCTGGAGTGCACGGTGGCCTTCATGGTGCTGGCCAGGATGGGCCGCAACGTACATTTCGACCGCGTGTACACCACCGTGATGTTGGCACTGCAAGGTGCGATGGTCATCGTCTTCGTCCAGAACAACTTCGTTGCTTAGGTTCCGGTGGGACGGGGTTGTGGGGGTGCGGGAGGCGGTTGAACCGGGCTGTAGGGTCCAGCCGTGATCGAATCGGTGGATCTTGTCATTTTCGACTGCGACGGCGTGCTGGTGGACTCCGAGACCATCGCCATCCGGGTGGCGTCGCAGATGCTGGCCGAACTGGGCTGGCCGCTGACCGACGACGAGATCCTGGAGCACTTCGTGGGCCGCTCGGCGGCCTCGATGGTGCCGGTGATCGAGCAGAAGCTGGGTCGGCCGCTGCCGCAGTGGCCGGAGATGTTCGTCGCCCGCCAGCTCGCCGCGCACGAGGCGGGCCTGGTGCCGGTGCCCGGCATCGTCGAGGCCCTCAACGCGATCACGCTGCCGACCTGCGTGGCCTCCAGCGGCCGGCACGACAAGATGCGCAACACGCTCGGCATCACCGGCCTCTACGAGCGCTTCGAGGGCCGCATCTTCTCGGCCACCGAGGTCGCCAACGGCAAGCCCGCGCCCGACCTGTTCCTGCACGCCGCGGCGCGCATGGGCGCGGACCCGGCGCGCTGCGTGGTCGTCGAGGACAGCCGCCCCGGCGTGCAGGCCGCGCGGGCGGCGGGCATGCGGGTGCTGGCGTACGCCGGGGGAGTGACGCCGGCCGATTGGCTCATCGGTCCGGGCACCGTGGTGTTCCACGACATGCGCAAGCTTCCCGACCTGCTCAGGGTCCGGTAGTCGCGCTCACCGTCACCGCACCGCCCGCCCAGGCCGCCGCGCTCAGCCCGAAGGTGCTCGTGGTCGGCATGGACGGGCTGAACTGGGCCAAGGTCGTCGACGCCAACGCGCCGACGCTCGACGCGCTGGCCGCCGGCGGCACGCTCGGCGAGAGCCTGCTCTACTGCAATCCGGTGGCGAACTCGTCCAGCGGGCCCGGCTGGTCCACCATCGCCACCGGCGTCATGCCCGACAAGCACGGCGTCAAGGACAACACCTTCAGTGGCAAGCAGTACGGCACGTACCGTTCCTATGGACTGTGCATGTGTTGTTCATGCGCAGTCGCGTGCTCCGGACGGTGTTGGGCACGCTGGTCGCCCGCTTTCGCGGCGGTGTGCGGCGGCGCGCATCGTGTGCGCGGTCCGGGTACACCGGGGCGGGGTCCCTCACGCCCTAAGGGACCGGGTGAGGCCTGGGCGCTCCGATGCCCGCGACGATCGCTCTGGTCGTCGCGGGGCGGTGGCGTCCGTCGCCTGATCCGGTGTCCGAGGGCGCGTCTGGCTATCGCGATGGCGGCGCCATCGTGACGGGTCGGTTTGCGGTGGGGCGATGTCATCGGCTTCTGCCAGTGCTGCGCCCCCCATTTCGAGGTGTAGGCCGGGTCGACAGGCACGACCGCCAGCCCCAGGGCTGCGGCCATCGACAGTAGGCGGGCTTTGAGCCGGCCGGTGGGGATTCCGGAGATCAGTTGCCGGAACCGTTTGCGGCGGCCGTGCTTCTCCCGGGTCTTCTGCTCGGTGAAGTCGAGGTTCTCCACCGCGATCGCGGTCACCCCGGCGCGTTTGGCGTAGTGCAGCAGCCCGGTGATGGCGTGGCGGAGTTGAGCGTCGCGGTGGGCGGCGTCACCGGACAGGTCGTAGCCGAACCGGCGCGGGTCACCGACAGGGTTGCCGTGGACGTCCAGGAGCCACGCGGCCAGGTGGTCGTCGTTCATGTCGACCCCGACCATCCCCGCCGCTTGCGCCGCCTCCAGCGGGATCACCTGGACCGTGGGTTGCTGCCAGGACGCGGTCAGATACCAGCGGCCACGGTCGGGGTCGTGGTGGATGCGGTACGCCACGGCCAGATCGGCTTCGACACGGTCGCGCCAGGCCTGCCCGCGGTGGGCGAACCCGACTCGGCTGGTCAGGGTGTAGCGGCCGTGGGCGGTGTTGGCCAAGTGCGCCAGCGGCACCGGCAGCTTGATGCTGACCTGGCCGTCGGGCGTGACCCGGACCGTCTCGTTGCCGTACCGTTTGCCGGTCTCCCCGTCGGCGGACAGGAACCACCGCGCAGCCTGCCACCGCTGCTGCCACTGGGCCTCGGTGATCCCAGCCTGGTCGAGGTGGTGGCGGGTGTTGGCCAACCGCCACCACCTCGCACCACCCGCACCCGACCGTCCTGCCAGTCCCGCATCGCCGCGGCGTGCCGATCCCGAAGCACGCCCAGACGGCGGCGCTTGCCGAACCACTCTGCACGAGAGCGGTACCCGCCCGGAGCACGCCGGGTGCCGGGCTGGCCGATCGGCTGGGCAAGGCGGTAGGCCAGCATCGCGATCCCGGCCTCCAGGCCACGGATATGCGCGTCCAGACTACGCCGGGACAGTGCCCACTGATCGTGGCTGACCCGGGTGATCGAACCAGCCCACCGCGACGACGACACAACGGTCAGCGATCGTTTCCGCTCCGCCCACCGGCCGGCGTCGTGACCGAGACCGTCGCGGCAACGGGCCTTCAGATCCCCCGACGCCAGCCCACCCAGATGCCGCCCGACCAGAACCAACACCCGCTCATCGGCTGGCGTGAGGTGTTTGAGCCGGTCACGGACCGACACACCCGAAGGCCCCGCCGCCACGAACGGTGCGGCAACCGCACGCAACACCCGCCCCCGCCCGCTCAACCCCGACCACCGCCAGCAGCCGACACGGGACCGCCCTGCGCGAACAGCGCCCACAGCTGGCTCGGGCCACAACGACCCGACCGCATCGCTCCAGAGCAGCTATCCACATCAGACATGGTGATGATCCTAGGCTCCGTGTACGACACTTCCGCACGAGGTGAACCCGTGCGGCGATGCCGCCCGGTGGGGTCAACGAGTGGCGCGGCTGGTCATTTGCCGACGAGGAGTTTGGGGCCGCACCCAGTCGAGCCGGAACCGCGCGTAAGCCAGTCAAGCGCTGCCACACCGACGCTCGGGCCAGGGCTGAGACGCCGACCGTCACCGTGCCCGCCTCCGCCACTACAACGCGAGCAACAACTGGTACTGGGTGATCGACGACCTGCGGGTCAGCTGACCGTCGCGGCGTCCCGGTCCGGCGGTGCGGTCGCCGGTCCGGGACGCCGCCGTGCACGTGTCCCAAGGTCGATTGAGTCGTTCCTCCTGGCAGGCGCCGCACGGGGGCGGCGTCTCGCGGGGTGCCCGACGCTCCGCCGCAGCTTCGTGAACGCCGCGCGGGGGCGGCGGAGGGTGTACGACATGGTCGACCGCAGGCGGATTCTTCAGGCGACGGCGGCCGCGGGTGCCGCCACGGTGCTCTCCCAGCGTGCCGGCTGGGCCTGGGCGGTGGGACAGGGCCGGGCGGGCACGCTCGACCCGGCGAAGATCCGCAAGTACGTGACGCCGCTGGCGGTGCCGTCGGTGATGCCGCCGGCACACCGCGAGGAGGGCGGGGTGGCCCGCTACCTGATCGGGGTGCGCCAGTTCCGGCAGCAGATCCTGCCGTCGAACCTGCCGCAGACCACAGTCTGGGGCTACGGCGACGTGTCGAAGCCGCGCAGCTTCCGCAGCCCGTCGGACACCATCGAGGCCCGGGTGGACCGGCCGGTGCGGGTGACCTGGGTCAACGACCTGGTCGACTCCTACGGCGACTTCCGCCCGCACCTGCTGCCGGTGGACCCGACGCTGCACTGGGCGAACCCGCCGGGCGGCGACGCCGGACGCGACACCCGGCCCACGTTCACCTCGACGCCGGGGCCGTACCGGGGGCCGGTGCCGATCGTCACCCACCTGCACGGCGGCCACTCCCACGAGGAGAGCGACGGCTACCCGGAGGCGTGGTACCTGCCGAAGGCGCGCAACATCCCGGCCGGGTACGCGACCGTCGGCACGTTCTACGACGAGTTCGGGGAGGAGTTCGAGCGGCGCTACGGGGCGGCGGCCTGGAAGCCGGGCACGGCGACCTTCCAGTACACCAACGACCAGCGCGCCTCGACCCTGTGGTACCACGACCACACGCTCGGCGTGACCCGCGTCAACGTGTACGCCGGACTCGCGGGCTTCTACCTGTTGCGCGGCGGCAAGGGTGATCTGCCCAAGGGAGTGCTGCCCGGCCCGGCGCCGCAGCTCGGCGACAAGCCCGGCACGCGTTACTACGAGATCCCGGTGGTGGTGCAGGACCGCTCGTTCAACGCCGACGGCTCGCTGTTCTACCCGGCCAGCCGCGCGTTCGCCGACGACGCGGGCCCGTACATCCCGGAGGGGCCGTTCCCGCCGATCTGGAACCCGGAGTTCTTCGCCAACACCATCATGGTCAACGGCAACACCTGGCCGGAGCTGGAGGTCGAGCCGCGCCGCTACCGGCTGCGCTTCCTCAACGGCTGCAACGGCCGCGTGCTGATCATGAAGGTGACCACGGACCCGCTCGCGCCGCGCCCGGCCCCGGTCGCCCTGCCGATCTGGCAGATCGGCAACGACGGCGGTTTCCTGCCCAAGCCGGCCAAGCTCCAGCAGCTGCTGATGGGCCCGGCCGAGCGCGCCGACGTCATCCTCGACTTCACCGGCCAGCGTGCGGGCACCGAGTTCTACCTCATCAACGAAGGGCCGGACGAGCCCTACAACGGCACCTTCAACCCGTCCGACCCGGCCACCACCGGCCAGGTCATGCGCTTCACCGTCGGGCGGCTCACCGGCAAGGACCGCAGCACCCCGCCCGAGGACCTCGACCTGCCCTGGATCAAGCCGATCGGCCGGGCCGACAACACCCGGCAGCTGTCGCTGGACGAGGAACTGGGCCACGACCAGTCCATCGAGCTGATGCTCGGCACGGTCGGCCCCGACGGCCACGCCATGCCGATGCACTGGGACCACCCGATCACCGAGGACCCGAAGCTCAACGCCACCGAGATCTGGGAGCTGCACAACTTCAGCCAGGACGCCCACCCGATCCACCTGCACCTGGTGCAGTTCGAGATCCTCGGCCGGGGCGTGGACGGCAAGCAGCCGCCGGAGCCGGGCGAGCGCGGCACCAAGGACACCGTGATCGCGCTGCCCGGCGAGATCACCCGGATCAAGGCCACGTTCGACCTGGCCGGCCAGTACGTGTGGCACTGCCACCTGCTGGAGCACGAGGACAACGAGATGATGCGGCCCTACCGGGTCGGCTGAGCGGGTTTGCCGGGGCGGTGCGTGTTCGCGCCGCCCCGAGGCGGGTCACAGCCAGCCGGAGCGGCGGAAGGCGCGGTACATCGCGGACGCGACGACGAACATCAGCGCGAGCACGATCACGTAGCCGTACTTCCAGTGCAGTTCGGGCATGTAGTCGAAGTTCATGCCGTAGATGCCGGCGATCGCGGTCTGCGCGGCCGCGATGGCGGCCCAGGCGGCGATCTTGCGCATGTCGTTGTTCTGGTCGACGGACAGCTGCGCCAGGCGCGCCTGCAGGATCGAGTTGAGCAGGTCGTCGTAGGTGACGATGCGCTCCACCGTCCGCAGCAGATGGTCGTTGACGTCGCGGAAGTAGCGCCGGATCTCCTTGGGCAGCCCTTCCTTGTCGTCGATCAGTGCCGCCAGCGGGTGCTGCAGCGGGGCGACCGCCCGCTTGAACTCCATCAGCTCCCGCTTGAGCTGGTAGATCTGCGCCGCCCGGTTCTGCGACTGGGGCGCGAAGACGTGGTCCTCCAGCTCGTCGATGTCGTTCTCGAACGCCACCGCGACCTCGAGGTACGAGTCGACCATGCGGTCGGCCACGGCGTGCGCCACCGCCCACGGGCCCTGCGCCATACGATCCGGACGCCGCTCCAGGTCGGCGCGCACCGGCCCGAGCGGCCCCGCGGGACCGTGCCGCACCGTGATCACGTAGCCGTCGCCGATGAACAGCACGACCGAGCCGGTCTCCACCACCTCGCAGGTCTCGGTCAGCGTCGAGTGCTCCACGTACCGGGTGGTGCGCATCACGAACAGGGTCACGTCCGCGAAGTGCTCGATCTTGGGGCGCTGGCGGCGCGTGGTCGCCGCCTCCACCGCCAGCTCGTCCAGGCCGAACCGCTTGGCGATGGGGGCGAAGTCGGCCTCGCTCGGCTCGTGCAGGCCCAGCCAGAGGAAGGAGCCGGGGGTCTGCCGCACGGTCGCCAGACCGTCGTAGTCGCACGCACCCGGTCGGCGACGGCCGTCCACGTACACCGCGCAGTCGATGACGGAGCCGCGCGCCGCGTCGTCATCGTCGTCGGCGATGCCGGCTGGGCCGGTCGGGCGGATCCGGGAGGCGGCCTTGCGCAGCGGCGCGGTCCATGCCCAGGCGACGCCTGCCTGCTGCTCGTCGCTCACGGTCACCTCCGGTCCGGTCCTCGTGGCGATCTTAGTCGGCTACAGCCGGAGGAACGGTTCCGCGTAGGTGAACACTCCCCGCACCGCCGGGTCGTACCCGGTCAGCGGCCGGGCCTGGAAGTGCACGCCCCACTCGGCCTCGGGGGCGAGCACGCCGAACTGCTCGGCCTGCCGGAAGCCGAACCGGCTGTAGTAGCCGGGATCGCCGAGCAGCGCCACCAGCGGCTCGCCGAGGGCGTCGGCCGCGCCCAGCACCGCGTGCATCAGCGCGCTGCCGACCCCGGACCGCTGGTGGCCGGGCCGCACGCTGAGCGGGCCCAGGCCCAGGGCCGGGGTGTCGCCGACGCGGCCCCGGGTGCACACCACGTGCCCGACGACCTCGCCGTCGACCTCGGCGACCAGCGACAGTTGGGGCAGCCAGCCGGCGTCGGCGCGCAGCTGGTCGACCAGCCCCGGCTCGGGGGCCGGGCCGGGCGCGTACAACGGCCCGAACGCGGCCTCGGTGACCGAGCGGATGGCGTCGACGTCGGCGGGTGTCTCGCGGCGGATCAGCACGCCGCTCATGGTGCCGTATGCGACGGCGGCGCGCCGGCGGGCCCGTCGACCTCGGCGCTGCCGCGCACCTGGAGCTTGCGCCGGGCCCGCTCGTAGAACGTGGTCAGCCCGAGCCGCACCACCCGGGCGGCGTCGGCGATCGCGGTGATCGCCAGCCGGTCGCCCGCCTCCACGTGGCCGTCGACGCGGCCGTCGACCTCCACCGCGAGCCGGCCGCTGTTCTCCAGCACCTGCAGCGCGAGCGCCTCGTCGGCGGAGAGCACCAGCGCGCGGTTGAAGCTGGAGTGCGCCGCGGCGGCCGTCACCAGCACGGCGCGCACGGTGGGGGAGACGATCGGGCCGCCGCTGGAGAAGGCGTACGCCGTCGAGCCGGTGGGCGTGGCCACGATGACCGCGTCGGCGGCATAGCGTACGAACGCGTGCCCCTCGACGGTGATGGCGACCCCGGCCAGGCCGTCACCGGGGATGCGGCACAGCGCGATGTCGTTGAACGCGGTGACCTCGTGGCCGCCGGGCAGCGTGGTGCGCACCGCCAGCCGTGACTCCACCGAGTAGTGCTGGTTGTCGATCGCGGACAGCGCCGCGGGCAGCCCGTCCACGTCGATCTCCGGCAGGAAGCCGAGCCGGCCGAGGTTGACCCCGAGCACGGGCGTGGTCCGGCCCGCGCCCAGCCGCATGGTGCGCAGCATGGTGCCGTCGCCGCCCAGGCTCACCAGCAGGCTGGACCGCTCCGCCAGCTCCCGCGGGTCGACGGCGACCGCGCCGCAGAAGATCCGGTCCACCTCGTCGGGCAGCCCGAGCACGGTGACGTCGCGGCGGCGGGCCCACGCCATGATGGTGTCGATCGCGGGCACGGAGTCACGCTGCGGATGCAGCACCAGACCCACCGTGTGTACGAGGCCCACGCAGCCACTCTACGGTCCAACCCGCGCTCCCCAGGCCACATCGCCTCGCGCCGCCCCGCCTCGATCGCGACGATCTTGCGCGAACTGTTGCCGGTTCGCCCGAAAGCTGCGTGTCGTACCCACCGCTCAAGCAAGATCGTCGCGATCAAGGGCGGCTGACCGGGTCAGGGGTTGCGGGGTTGCAGCCGGCGGGTCGGTTCGGCGGTGGTCGGGTCCTCCGGCCACGGGTGGCGCGGGTAGCGGCCGCGCAGCTCGGCGCGGACCTGGGGGTAGCCGTTGCGCCAGAAGGAGACCAGGTCGCCGGTCACCGCGGCGGGGCGGCCGGCGGGGGACAGCAGGTGCAGCACGACGGGCACGCGGCCACCGGCCAGCCGGGGGGTCTGCGTCCAGCCGAACGCCTCCTGCACCTTCACCGCCAGCACCGGCGCGGCGGGGTCGGTGTAGTCGATGCGGATCCGGGATCCGCTGGGCACCTCCAGGCGTTCCGGGGCGAGCTGGTCGAGCTGCGCCGCCTGCGCCCAGGGCAGCAGGGTGCGCAGCGCGGCGGCGACGTCGACGCGCTGCAGGTCGTCGCGGCGGCGAGCGGTGTGCAGCGCCCCGCCCAGCCACTGGCCGGCGTCGGCCAGCAGGGACGCGTCGTCGACCGCGGGCCACGGCTCGCCGAGCGCGTGCGCCAGGAACGCCAGCCGCTCGCGCAACGCGGTCGCCTCCGGGGTCCAGCGCAGCAGCCGCAGACCCTCCCGGCGCAGGCCCTCGGCCAGCGCCTGCGCCACGAGTTCCCGGTCGGGCCGGTCGAGCGGGCGCTCCGCCAGCACGATCGCGCCCAGCCTGGTCACCTGCCGGGCCACCACGTCCCCGTCGGACCAGGCGATCTCCTCGCCCGTGACCAGCAGCGGGGCAGCGGCCTGGCGTGCGGTCGCCTCGTCGGTCGCGGCGGCCAGCCGGATCCGGGCCGAGCTGCTGCCCGGCTGCCGGTCCGCGGCGGCCACCGCCAGCCAGGGCACCCCGGTCAGCGGCGAGCCCGGCGGCAGCTCGGCGGCGGTGCCTCCGGCCATCAGATAAGCCCGGCTGCCCGCACCCCGGACCCGCGCGACCCGTTCCGGGAAGGCCAGCCCGACCACCAGCGCACCGGCCAGGTCGTCGGTCAGACGTGCGGTGCCTGTCCGCTGAGACTCGCCCGCCCGGCCCGACTCGGCGGCGCGGCCTGAGACTCCGGCCCGTCCGGAATCCGCTGCCCGGCTACGGGCTCCGCGGGACGCGGCGACAGGGTCGGCGGAGACGCTGTCGCCGCCGCGCAGGCTGCCGGTCAGGCGGCGGACCTCGGTGCGCCAGGCGGCGCTCGCGGCCGCGTCGGCACCGTCGCGCAGTCGCCGCCAGGCGGCGGCCAGGTCGTCGGTGCTGATCGGGGTGTCCGCGCCGAGGAGGGCGACGACCTCGGCGGCGCGGTGCGGGCCGAGTTCGGCGGCGGCGTCGAGCAGCGCGCGGGCCAGGCGCGGGTGCGCGCCGACGCCCGCGATCGCCCGGCCGCGCGCGGTGACGCGGCCGTCACCGTCGAGCGCGCCGAGCGCGGTCAGCGTCTCGCGGGCGACCGTCGCGGCGGCCGCGGGCGGCTGGTCGAGCAGGGCCAGGCCCGCGCCGTCCGCACTGGACCAGCAGGCCAGTTGCAGCACGAACGAGGTCAGGTCGGCCGTGGGCGATCTCGGGGTCGGGGTGCTCGGGCAGCCGCTCGTGCTCGGCCTGCGACCAGCACCGGTAGACGACACCGGGCCCCTCGCGCCCGGCCCGCCCGGCCCGCTGGTGTGCCGAGGCCCGCGAGGCCCGGACCGTGACCAGCGAACCCAGCCCGCGGCCCAGGTCGGTACGCGGCACCCGGGCCAGGCCCGCGTCGACGACCACGCGCACCCCCGGCACGGTCAGGCTGCTCTCGGCGACCGCGGTCGCCAGCACCACGCGGCGGCGGGGTCCCGGCCGCAGCGCGGCGTCCTGGGTGCCCGCGGCCTGGCGGCCGTGCAGGGTGAGCAGGTCCACCTCGGCGCGCAGGCCGGCCAGCCGCCCGGCGACGCCGTCGATCTCGCCCGCGCCGGGCAGGAACACCAGCAGGTCGCCGTCGGCCCCGCGCAGGGCTTCCCGGATCACGGCCGCGACGTGGTCGAGCAGGCGCGGGTCGACGCGCAGCCCGTAGGGCGCGTCCACCGGGCCGGTCGGCGGACGCCAGCGGACCTCGATCGGGTGCGGCGTGCCCGAGGCGGTGACCACCGGGGTGCCCGTGCCCAGCGCCGTGGCCAGGCGTTCGGCCTGCGCGGTCGCCGAAGCGGCCACCAACCGCAGGTCGGGGCGCAGCGCGGCGCGCACGTCGGTGGTGAAGGCCAGCGCCAGATCGGAGTCGAGCTGGCGCTCGTGCACCTCGTCGAGCAGGATCGCGCCGACCCCGGCCAGCTCCGGGTCGTGCTGCAGCCGCTGCACCAGCAGGCCGGTGGTGACGACCTCGACCCTGGTCGCGGCGCTGGTGCGGCTGTCGCCGCGGACGCTGTACCCGACGGGCCCGCCCAGCGGCGTGCCGGTCAGTTCGGCCATCCGGCGGGCGGCGGCGCGGGCGGCGACCCGGCGCGGCTCGGCGACGACCACCCGGCCGGTGACCGCGCCCGCCATCGCCAGCGGCGCGAGCGTGGTCTTGCCCGATCCCGGCGGCGCGACCAGCACCGCCGCGCCGTTCCCGGACAGGGCCGCCAGTAGCGTGGGCAGCGCCTCCCGTACGGGCAGGTCGGTTTCGGCCGCGTCAGACAACACCCGCCCAGTCTGCCGGACGGCCCGGCCGGGAAAGCCCGGCGGTGCCGCAACCTGGCGCGGGCCCGGCCCGTGTTCCAGAGGTGACAGTGTCAGATTTCGAGGCGTTCTACCGCGGCACCGCCCCGCGGCTGATGCGCTTCGCGTACGGCCTCACGGGTGGCCTGGCCGAGGCGCAGGACTTCACCCAGGAGGCGTACGCCCGTGCCTGGCAGCGCTGGGCGTCCCTGCAGCGCTACGACAACCCCGAGGCGTGGCTGCGGCTGGTGGTGACCCGGCTGGCCACCGACTGGTGGCGGCGGCTGACCGTGCGGCGCTCCACCGGCCTGCCCGACCCCCCGAACGTGCCGCCCCCCGACGAGGAGCTGATGACCGTCGTCGCGGCCCTCAAGACGCTGCCCATCGACCAGCGCCGGGTGCTGGCGATGCACTACCTGCTCGACCAGCCCGTGGCGGAGATAGCCGTGGAGCTGTCGGTGCCGGTCAACACCGTCAAGTCCTGGCTCGCCCGCGGGCGGGCCGGGCTCGCCACCGCCCTGGGGGAGCGCAGCCATGTCAACTGAGCTGGAACGCTTCTACGCGAGGCTGGCCGACCGGGTGGACGCGGTGCCGCCACCGGAGCTGTCCGCGGTGCGCGCCCGAGCGGCCCAGCGCCGCCGCCGCTCCTTCGGCGGCCTGCTCGCCGCCGGGGCCGCCGTGGTCGCCGCGCTGTTCGGCGCGCAGGCCGTGCTGGCTCCGGCCGCCACGCCGGTGCGCCCGGTGCTGCCCGCGCTGCCCGCCGCGACGGACTTCGTCCCGTTCGACGGCTCCGCCGCGCCGGTCATCCGATTCACGGGGCCGGTGCGCTTCGGCATGACCTCGACCGCAGGCGAGCGCTCGTACGCGATGTGGATGGCCGAGGACGGCACGGAGTGGGTCGGCGCGGTCGACCTGACCACGGGCAAGGCGCTGTGGCCCGCGCTGTCGCTGGGCAAGTTCGGCGACACCAACGGCTTCGAGGTGTCCGCCGGGGCGATCCTGCTGCTCACCGAGCAGGGCTTCGACAACCCGCTGATCAAGGACGGCAGTGACACGATCATCGCGGTCGACCCGGCCACCGGGAAGATCATGTGGACGCTGCCGTACTCCTTCAACGACACCGACCGGGTCCTCTACGACGACACGCTCGTGATCACCTGGGTCCAGCGCGGCGTGACCGAGGCGCTCGACCTGCGTACCGGCAAGGCGCGGTGGACGGTCACCGACCGGGTGGCCCAGTCGGGCACCAACGCCATGCGCACCCTGGCCGAGTCTTACGTCGTCGGCGGCCTCACCGCACGGGTGCCCGCGGACCGGCGCGTGGTCCTGCACCTGGCCGACGGGCGGGTGCAGGTGCGTGACGTGGTCAGCGGCAAGGTCGAGCGGGAACTCGCCGCGCCGGTGCTGTCGGCCGGACCGGACCTGCTGCGCCAGGAGACGGTGGTCGACGGGACGCTGTACCAGTTCGCCGGGGCCAAGGTCGGCACGCTGCGACTCGACGGGTCCGCCGCCGCGAGCGAGGCCACCCTCCAGGCGACACTGGCCGGGTCCTGGCCGTCGCCGTGCGCCGCCGGCGGCGTGTTCTGCGCCGTCACCGACGACACCGGTGACAGCGCCAAGCTGACGGCCGTCGACGCGCACTCGGGCGCGACGGTCTGGCAGCGCGACCTCAAGGGCATGGTGCGCGGGGTGCTCCCGTCGGGGGTGGGGCTGCTCGCCATGGGGGAGCCGTCGGCGGTGCTCGCGGTCGACGGAACTCCACTGGCCGAGCTGGACGGCTCGGCGATGTGGATCGAGCCGGGCAACCTGCTGGTCATCGGCCAGTCGGGAGTCTCCGGCCATCAACTGGCCACCGGCGACGACGTCGCCCTCGGGCAGCTGGCCGTCACCGGCTACTGCTCGGCGAACGCGACCATGCTGACCTGCCCGACCAAGGACGGGATCGGCGTCTACCGGTACGCCCGCTGATACGGCGCTGCGCCCCTGTCCGGACAGGACAGGGGCGCAGCATCGGGCCTGATCAGGGGCGGATGAACGCGATCATCGGCGTGGTGGTCGCGACCTGCAGCATCAGCGCCGCCGTGACCACGGCGAACGGCCACACCCGGGGCGAGCGGGCGCACACCCAGGCCACCGGGATCATCAGGAACACCGCGAGGAAGATCCAGAGCCGGGTGGTCTCGCCGCGGTTGATGCCGACCAGGTCGAGGAAGGCCAGCACGGCCAGCCCGGACAGGGTCAGCGCGGCGATCGGGCGGGCCACGCCGCGGCGCACCGCGTCCCAGGCGGCGTACCCGACCAGCACGGCCGCCGCGATCCCGGCGCAGAGCGCGAAGTCGCCGAGGTTGCGCACCACCCAGACGTCGTACGGCCGATGCGCGCGCTCGTTGAAGTCGGTGGCGTCGGCCAGCACCTCGGCCAGGTTGACGAACAGGTCGTAGCCGAACAGCAGTTTCGTGCCGAGGTACGCCCCGGCGAAGGCGGCCAGCGTCAGCGATACCAGCTTGAGCAGGGCCACCCAGTCCAGCCGCCGCCGGTGGAGCGCCAGGGCGGCCAGCGCGGCGAAGGTCAGCCCCATCACCAGCGGCAGCGGTTCGAAGAAGAACACCAGGTAGAGCGAGCTGCCCAGCGCCACCGCCCAGGCCCAGTGCGTGTGGCGCAGGTAGCGCGTGAACAGCCACAGCGACAACAGGATCGGCACCGGGGAGACGGCGTTGAGGATGGGCAGGAAGTACAGCCGGCCCGGCACCAGCAGGCACAGGATCAGCGCGAACAGCGCGACGCGGCGGTCGTCGAGCACTTCGCGCACCAGCAGGTACACCAGCAGCGCGGCCAGGCTGGACACCGCGGTGATGGCGATGCCGAGCGCGGCCGGGTTGGTGGTGAGCGTGCCGAGCAGATGGTAGAGCAGCGTCTTGCCGGGCATGTTCGAGCGGGCGTGCTGCGGCAGCGCGTGCACGATCTCCTCGAAGCGCGTCAGGTACTCGTACGCGGTGAAGCGCAGCGACGGCGTGTAGAACGAGTTCGCCCGGTCGCTGGCGACGACCGCGCCCAGCGACACCTCGTCGGCGGCGCGCACGACCAGTTGCAGCGGCACGGCGGCGGCCAGCCACATGCCCACGACCAGCCGCTCCCGGCGCTGTCCGAGCCGGTGGGTCAGCCACAGCAGCGCCAGCACCGCGGCCAGGCCGCCCGCGAACGGCAGCAGCATCTCCCAGGAGAACCAGCCGACGTACCGGTAACGCCAGGCTCCCGCCCGCGAGCCCGCGGGCAGTATTCGCATCGCGGCCAGCACCGCGGCGGCGACGGTCAGCCCCGCCCCGGCGAGCACGGCGATCGCGACCGGGCGCGGCGTCCGGCCCGCGACGGGAACCGGCCCGGGTGCCGGCACGGCCGGGCGGGTCCGTTCGGCGGTGAGCAGCGAGCCGTCGTGCACGATCGATCCCTTCGGCGGCGGTCAGGTGTCCCGGCCCGGAGCACGCGGGGGTCGGCGGTCCGGGTCAATCATCAAGAACGGTCCTTCCGCGAGCGGGATACGGCGGCGTACGCCCCACGGTCAGTGCGTGCGGCCCGGCGGTCCCGCCGTCCGGTGCGCGGATCGATCGCGGGTTAGGGTGTTCGGCGGAGATGGTCGGCGACCCCGGAGGCATGGATGAGCGCGGTACGCGAGGCATACCTGCGGGCCGCCGCGTCGGCCGCCGCCCTGGTCGGCGACCCCGCCGTCGCGGCCGCCTGGGCGAAGCCGAGCGCGCTGGCGGCCTTCACCGTCGCCGGGCTGGCCGGACACCTCGCCTCGCAGGTGGTGAACGTGCCGCGGGTGCTGGCCGCGCCCGCCCCGGACGGGCCGCCGGTCGCCCTCGCCGACCACTACAGCCGGGTGACCTGGATCGACGCCCCCATCGACGCCGAGACCAACGTGCGGGTCCGCAAGGGCGGCGAGGCGCTCGCCGAGGCCGGTCCGCGCGAGCTGGCGGAGCAGACTGATCGCGCCGTGTCCGAGCTGCGTACGCTGCTCGCCGAGGAGCACGTCGACCGCCTGGTCAGCCCGCCTGCCGGGCCGTGGGCGATGCGGCTGGACGACTTCCTGGTCACCCGGCTGATGGAGATCACCGTGCACTCCGACGACCTGGCGTACAGCGTCGGTGTGCCCACCCCCGACCAGCCGCGCGAGGTGCTCGACCCGGTGCTCGCGCTGCTGAGCGAGCTCGCCGTGCGCCGCCACGGGCAGGCCGCGGTGATCCGCGCGCTGAGCCGCGCCGAGCGCGCCCCGGCGAGCATCACCGCATTCTGACCGCGCGACCGGGAGAGCGTCCGATGCGACTGGAGATCGACACCGACAGTGCCGTGCCGCCGTACGAGCAGGTGCGGGCGGGCATCGCCACGCAGATCGCCGAGGGGACACTGGCCCCGGGTGCGCACCTGCCGACGATCCGGCAGCTCGCCGCGGACATCGGCCTGGCCGTGAACACGGTGGCCCGCGCCTACCGGGAGCTGGAGGCCGCGGGCCTGGTGGTGAGCCGGGTCCGGCACGGCACCACGGTCGCCGAGCGCCGCCCCGACCTGCCGCCCGCCGAGGCGATGGCCCGGCTCGACGAGGCGGCCCGTGCCTACCGCGCCGCGGCCCGGGCGCTAGGGGTCAGCCTGGACGGCGCGATCCAGGCACTGCGCCGGGTCGAGGCGGAACAGCCGGGGCCCGAGCGCACCCGCGCCTGAGCCCGTCTGAGCCCGTCCGCCGCTCAGGCCGCTGCCGGACGGGTCCGGCGGCCGGGCACACTGTGCCGCATGGAACTTGAGTCCTTCGAGCTGGTCATGCTGCGCCGTCCGGCGAACCCGCCCGAGTACGACGACGCGGAGTCCGCGCGCATCCAGGCGGAGCACCTGGCGTACCTGTCCGGGCTGCGCGCGTCGGGCCACGTGGTCACCAACGGCCCGGTGGTCGAGCCCGCCGACGAGTCGCTGCGCGGCCTGGTCTTCTTCCGCACCGGCTCCCTGGACGAGGCCCGCCGCCTGGCCGAGCAGGACCCCGCGGTCCGCGCCGGCCGCCTCGTGGCCGACGTGATGACCTGGTGGTGCCCGCCCGGCACGATGGCCGCCCCCGGCAAGACGATCACCCTGCCGTCCTGACTCGTGCAGTTTCCGGGAAACTGCGCGAATCCCGCCGCCCGAACCTGCACTTCCCCGAAACCGCAGCCGGCCCTCCCGTGGCCCGGTGCGGTTGACGGGGGGCGAGTGGGGCATTCCGGTCATATGCTGGCGGTGTGGGGGACGGGGGAACCGACGGCCGCTACCTGGCGATCGCCGATCACGGGTTGATCGGCGACATGCGCAGCGTGGCGCTGGTCGGCATGAACGGGACCATCGACTGGTACTGCTGCCCGCGGTTCGACTCGCCCAGCGTCTTCGGCGCGCTGCTGGACGCCGACCGCGGCGGGCGGTTCGAGCTGGCCGCCGCCGTCCCGGCGCAGACCAAGCAGTTCTACTTCCCGGACACCAACGTCCTGATCACCCGCTTCTACGCCTACGACGGGGTGGGGGAGATCCAGGACTTCATGCCGATCGTCGGCGACCCCACCGAGGCGGACCGGCACCGGCTGATCCGGCGCGTGATCTGCGTACGCGGCAAACTGCCCTTCACGGCGCTGGTCGCGCCCCGTTTCGATTACGGCCGCCGGGCGCACACGCTGCGGCGCGAGGGCGACCGGGTGCTGTTCAGCTGCGACGTGCTGTCGCTGGCCCTGACCAGCAGCGTCGAGGTCGCCATCGAGGACGGCGACGCGCGGGCGGAGTTCACCCTCGGCGAGGGCGAGACGGCCGTGTTCGCGCTGGACCGGGTCTCCGACCGGGTGCGGCCCCGGTCGTGCCCGCTGGCGGAGGCGGAGGAGCAGTTCACCGAGACCGTGCGCTACTGGCGGCGGTGGCTGTCGACCTCGCACTACCGGGGCCGGTGGCGGGAGATGGTGAACCGCTCGGTGCTCACCCTGAAGCTGCTGACCTACGCGCCGACGGGGGCGATCGTCGCGGCCGCCACGACCAGCCTGCCGGAGCAGATCGGCGGGGAGCGTAACTGGGACTACCGCTACGTGTGGATCCGCGACGCCGCGTTCTGCCTGTACGGGATGCTGCGGCTCGGGTTCACCGAGGAGGCCGGGGCGTTCATGGACTTCCTGGACCGCCACGTGGCGCTGCGCGGTGACGGCCCCGACGGCCCGCTGCAGATCATGTACGGCATCGACGGCCGCACCGAGCTGCCCGAGGAGGAACTGCCGCACCTGGAGGGATACCGCTGCTCGGGTCCGGTGCGCATCGGCAACAACGCGGTCGGCCAGCTGCAGCTGGACATCTACGGCGCCCTGATCGACTCGATCTACCTGTACGACAAGTGGGCGCACCCGATCTCCAGCGACCGCTGGGAGGAGGTGACCGGGCTGGTCGACTGGGTGTGCGGCAACTGGGACCGGCCCGACGAGGGCATCTGGGAGACCCGCGGCGGCCGCCGGAACTTCCTCTACTCGCGGCTGATGTGCTGGGTGGCCATCGAACGGGCGATCCGCATGGCCACGCACCGCGGCCTGCCGGCGGACCTGCCCCACTGGCGGCAGACCCGCGACGACATCTACCACCAGATCATGCGCAAGGGCTTCTCGACGGACCGGCAGGCGTTCGTGCAGCACGAGGACGCCGAGGTGCTGGACGCGGCGCTGCTGATGATGCCGATGGCGAAGTTCGTCTCGCCGACCGACCCCAAGTGGCTGTCCACCCTGGACGCCCTCGCCGAGGACCTGGTGTCGGACTCCCTGGTCTACCGCTACGACCCCGCGGTCAGCCCCGACGGCCTGCGCGGTGCGGAAGGCACCTTCTCCATGTGCTCCTTCTGGTACGTCGAGGCCCTGTCCCGCGCCGGCCGCCTCGACGAGGCCCGCCTCGCCTTCGAGAAGATGCTCACCTACGCCAACCACGTCGGCCTGTTCGCCGAGCAGATCGGCAAAACGGGAGAGCAATTGGGCAACTTCCCCCAGGCCTTCACCCACCTCTCCCTCATCTCCGCCGCCTACAACCTCGACCGCGCCCTCGGCTGACCCACCCCACCCCGCCGCGCTGATCATGAACTTATGGCACGGCTCGTCGGCGTGTCCCTGCCACAACTTCATGATCAACATGGGTGTGGTGCCCGGGATGTGGGCGTGGCGGGTGCGGTGGCGGGCGCGGCGGCGGTCGGGTTGTTAGGCTGGCCCTGGGCCGTGACTGGCGCGCTGGGATGGGTCACCATCGGGGAGCGGCTCCGTCATCGTGACGCTGTGCCGTGCGCCTGGGCCTCTTCCGTATCGTCCAGGAGGTCCGCATGTCTGACGCGTCCCTGTCCAGCGAGTCTCTGGCCTACCGCCACGCGCTGGATGCCATCCGTGCCGTCGAACCGGCCGTCGCCGCGGCGATCGGCGCGGAGCTGCACGACCAGCGCGAGTCGCTCAAGCTGATCGCCAGTGAGAACTACGCCTCGCCCGCGACGCTGCTGGCCATGGGCAACTGGTTCAGCGACAAGTACGCCGAGGGCACCGTCGGCCGCCGCTTCTACGCCGGCTGCAAGAACGTCGACACGGTCGAGGCGCTGGCCGCCGAGCACGCCCGGGAGCTGTTCGGCGCGCAGCACGCGTACGTGCAGCCGCATTCGGGCATCGACGCCAACCTCGTCGCCTTCTGGGCCGTGCTGGCACAGCGGGTGGAGAGCCCGGCGCTGGCCAAGGCGCAGGCCCGCCACGTGAATGACCTCAACGAGGCCGACTGGGCGGCGCTGCGCCGCGAGCTGGGCGACCAGCGCATGCTGGGCATGTCCCTCGACGCGGGCGGCCACCTCACGCACGGCTTCCGCCCGAACATCTCCGGCAAGATGTTCGAGCAGCGCAGCTACGGCACCGACCCGGCGACGGGCCTGGTCGACTACGACGCGCTGGCCAAGTCGGCGCGCGAGTTCCGGCCGCTGATCATCGTCGCGGGCTACTCGGCGTACCCGCGGCTGGTGAACTTCCGGATCATGCGGGAGATCGCCGACGAGGTCGGCGCGACCCTGATGGTCGACATGGCGCACTTCGCGGGCCTGGTCGCGGGCAAGGTGCTGACCGGCGACTTCGACCCGATCCCGCACGCGCAGATCGTCACCACCACCACGCACAAGTCGCTGCGCGGCCCGCGCGGCGGCATGGTGCTGTGCCAGTCCGAGCTGGCCGAGCAGGTCGACCGCGGCTGCCCGATGGTGCTCGGCGGCCCGCTGCCGCACGTCATGGCGGCCAAGGCGGTCGCGCTGGCCGAGGCCCGCCGCCCGGAGTTCCGCGACTACGCGCAGCGCATCGTCGACAACGCCAACGCGTTGGCCGAGGGCCTGCTGCGGCGCGGCGCGAAGCTGGTCACCGGCGGCACCGACAACCACCTCGTGCTGCTCGACGTGTCGTCGTACGGCATCACCGGCCGGCAGGCCGAGTCGGCGCTGCTCGACTCGAACATCGTCACCAACCGCAACGCGGTGCCGCAGGACCCGAACGGCGCCTGGTACACCTCGGGCATCCGGCTGGGCACCCCCGCGCTGACCACGCGCGGCCTGGGCACGGCCGAGATGGACCAGATCGCCGAGCTGATCCACGCCGTGCTCGCGGGCACGACACCCGGCACCACGAACGGCAAGCCGTCCCAGGCCGCGTACGTGCTGGCCGACGGCGTCGCCGACCGGGTCGCCGGGCAGACCACCGACCTGCTCAAGGGCTTCCCGCTCTACCCGACGATCGACCTGGGCTGAGCATCGCGAGAAGGCGCGGGGGCGACCCCGCGCCTTCTCCGTGCCCGGGACGCGATTGCCGGGTGACCCTACCCTCGGGCGGATGGAGATCTGGGTCGTCCTCATCCTCGCCGGGCTGCTGATGCTGCTGGTCTACGGCCTGTGGGCCGACCATCGCAGGATCGACCGAGCCGAGCGGCACGAGGAGACCCGTGAAGGGCACAGCGCGCGCAGCGCGGGGACGGTGGAGTTCGACAGCCGCACCGGGGAAGGCTGGGGCGGCGGCTCGGGTAACAGCGGTGGCGGAGACTCCGGCAGCGGCGGGGGCGGCTCCTGACGGTGTGCGGCGCTGGCGCGCCACGTCTACATTGACCCGATGGAGTCAATGATCCTTCTCTTTGTCGTGCTGGCGTGCATCGTCCTGGTCGTGGTCGGCATCGCCGCCGCGGTCATCGCGGCGACGCGCGGCGCGAACCGGGGGCAGGCAACCAAGCGCCGTCCCGGTGGGTACCACGGCCCCGTGCACACCTCGTCCGGCGACCCGGTGTGGACGGACGAGCACACCTGGCAGCACAACGTCGGCAGCGGCAGCTCGTCGAGCGACTCCGGCAGCGGCTGGTCGGGTGGCGGCTCGGACTCCGGTGGTGGCGGCGGCTGGTCCGGCGGCGGCTCCGATTCGAGCGGCAGCTCGTTCGGCGGTGGCGGCGGCGGCAGCGATTCGTCCAGCAGCAGCAGCAGTTCCTGATCCGGTACGCGGAAAGGCCCCGTCCCCGCCTCGCGGCGGGAACGGGGCCTTCGTTCTGCGGGGCTTCAGCGTTTGGCCGGTGCCCCGCCGACCTTGTCGACCGCGATCAGCGAGAACTTGTCGTTGACGTCCGCGCCGACGAAGGTGACGTCACCTGCCTTGTAGTAGCGGCAGATGCCCACGTCGAGCACGACCGGCTTGGTGCCGTGCTCGCAGGCGACCGCCCGGTGCCCCGGGGCGACCTGCAGCGAGCTGATGTTGTCGTTGCCGGCCCCGTCGAGGTCGTCGCGCGACGCCTCGAAGATGCCCAGGCCCAGCGCGGACTTGCCGCCCTTGAAGGCCTGGTCGGCGTACGCGGTGGCGTTCGCGCCCTTGACCGGCTCACCCGAGACGAGCAGCAGCGAGATGTTCTCGTCGAGGTCGGTGCCGGTCAGCGTGTGCTCGCCCGGCGGGAACGACCGGCAGCGGCCCAGGGTGGCCAGGCCGGTCCCGGTGCTGCCGTCACCGGCGCAGGCCACGGCCCGGTAGCCGGGTTCCAGGCGCAGCGAGGTGATCGCGTTGTCGCCGACCTCGGCCAGCTCGCCGCGGGTGCCCTCGTACACCCCCGTCTCGAAGCTCTGGCTCTTGCCCTTGGCCTTGGCCTCGGAGAACACGGTCAGCGGCGGCCCGACGACACCGATCAGCGAGATCTTGTCGTTGAGCGCGCCGACGGTGGCGTGCTCGCCGCTGCCCAGGATGCGGCAGACGCCGAGAGCGCCGCCCGCGGCGGACCGGTCCTTGTCGCAGGCGATCAGCCGGTATCCCGCGCCGACCTTCAGCGAGCTGATCGACGTGTTCTCACCGCCGGTGAGCTCACCCGCGACCGACTCGTGCATGCCCGCGCCGAGCGGCTGGGCCGTGCCCTTGAGGCCGGTCTCGCCGTAGCCGAGCACCCCCTTGCCCTCGACCGGCGCGCCGAAGACCGCCAGCGACGAGAGCTTGTCGTTGAAGTCGCCGAGCGAGCCGTGCTCACCGGGCCCGAAGTAGCGGCAGCTGCCCAGGTCGGGCGCGGTCGCCGGGCTGTCGCAGGCGACGACCCGGTAGCCGCCGGCCACCCGCAGGGAGCTGGCCGTGTTGTCCTTGACCTTGCCGAACGCGGTGGCGTCGAAGATCCCGGTGCCCAGGCCCTTCGAGTCGCCCTTGAAGCCGCTGTCGGAGTACAGCGTCACCGGCGAGCCGGTGTCCTTGCGCACGTAGCGCACGCGCAGGATCTTCGCCCCGGAGTCGGTGGCGTCGCCGATCTTCGTGTACAGCGTGGTGAAGTAGAGGCCGTCCGGCCCCGGGGCGAGGCCGCCGACGCTGGTCTTGCCGCTGCCGGTGTACTCGATCAGGGTCTTCGGGTCGTCGACGGAACCGTCCTCGTTGAACGAGAACTCGACGATCTTCTTACCGCGCCGCTGCGGGCCGCTGGCGTACGTCGGGCCGCTCAGCGACACGAACGCGTTGCCGTACTTCTCCTGTGGGAAGCCCGCCGCGTGGTAGACGCTCGGCTCGGTGAAGGTGATGCCGACCGGGCCCTGGGTCTCCTTCCAGTTGTAGAGGGCGTTCTTGGTCAGGCCGCTCGCGCCGCCGGTCCAGTGGTAGCGCCCGCCCTTGGTGATCCGGGCCAGCCGGTCGTTGACCGACGGGCCGTTCTCCACCGAGTAGTGCTGGCCGTCGGCCTGCCGCCAGGCGCCGCCGAACGGGTTGCGCAGGCCGTACGCGTAGATGTAGTCCTTGGCCTGGAACTTGCCCGTGCCCTTGTAGAACGGGTTGTCGCTGGGCGCGGTGCCGTCCAGGTTCATCCGCAGCACCTTGCCGCGGAACGAGTCCATGTCCTCGGCGGTGTCGGCGATGAAGCCGTCGCCCATGTGCACGTAGAGCTTGCCGTCCGGGCCGATGGTCAGGTTCGAGATCTGGTGCGAGGTCGACTGCTCCTCGCCCGGCGCCTTGAAGATCGTGGTCTTGGTCGCGGCGGTCAGGCCGCCGTCCTCGCTGTGGAAGCGCACGATCTTGGGCAGCAGGTCGCCGTCGTCCTTGTACAGCATCGACACGAACAGGTCGCCGGTCTTCGGCTCGATCACGATGCCGGTCACGCCCATCTCGCCGGTGCCCGGGAACTGGGCGCTCGGGTCGAAGTCGAGCAGGTCGTCGGCGTACGTGTGCTTCTTGAAGTCACCGGTGACCACGCGGACGCGGCCGTACAGCTCGGTGACGTAGAACAGCGGCTTGCTCAGGTCGCCCGAGTAGTTGGGCACCATGGCGATGTTCACCGGCAGCGCCATGTCGCCGGTGACCTCCTCGACCACGAAACCGGGCTGGTGGATCTTCCAGTCGCCCGCGCCGGGCAGCGGCTTGCGCTCGACGTCGGTCTTGAACGGCCGGCTGGAGTACGCGCTCCACGCGCCGCTCGCGTCGCGGTGCCGCACCCGCAGTGTGTAGTTCTTGTCCGGGATCAGGTCCTTGCGGCCGGTGAACGAGTTCTCGAACACCCCGTCGCCCAGGTGCACGTGCACCCGGCCGGTGCCGCTGGCGCAGGAGTCGAACCAGACCCGCTCGCCGGAGCCGGCGTTGCCGGCCCAGATCTCCCAGTCGGTGCACAGGTGGGCGTCGCCGGCGTCGTTGTTCTGCATCGCCCGCGTCTCCATGTGCACGTCGGCGGCGCTGAGCAGTCGGTTGTCCTTCTCCGGTTCGGTGATGACCGGGGCCGCGGGACCGGCGGCGCGGGCGGCGACCGGGGCCGGGGCGGCCGCGGTGCCGAACATCAGGACGGCCGACAGCAGCGAAGTGCCGAGCGCGCCTGCTCTCCATCCGTTATTCATGCTGGATATGCCTCCTGATATGTCAACAAATGCGACAAACCAGGTCAGGCTACCTATAGCGCAGAGTGGTATAAAGCGCACGCGCCGTGCGGGGCGGCCCCGGACATGCGATGGGACCAGCAGGGGTGCGTCCTGCTGGTCCCACTCAGATAGCGCCGGGCTTCGCCCGCGTGTCACGCGCCCGCCGTCAGCTGTCCTTCGTCTTCTTCGCCGAGGGGGCGGGATGGGCCTTGCTCGGCTTCGGCGAGGGCCCGTTGCCGGGATTGGCGCTGGGCCGCCCGGCCTCCGCCTCGACCAGCGCGGCGCAGTACGCGCTCAGGTCCTGCCCGCCCGCCGCGGCGACCAGCGGGGCGTAGACCGGGCTGTCCGTCGCCTTCGGCTTGTCGCGCTCGGCGGTGGCCAGGAACGAGCGGCACAGGCCGTGCAGATTCGCCGCGGCGGAGGGGGAGACCGAGGGCAGCGGTGATGCCGAGCCGCTCGGCGACGGCGAGGTGCGCTGGTCCGGGGAGCCGCCCGGCGGGGAGTCCGACGGCGACACCGGAGACTGCGGGCCGATCGGGAACGGGTTGGGCAGCACGCCCGAGTGGGCCGCGAACGCCACGCCGCCGACCGTCAGTGCGGCCACGACCGCCCCGACCTTGAGCGCGACCGCCCGCCGCAGCGTGCGGCCCGTACGGGCCACCGGCTGCGGATACGCGGCACGGAAGGCGGCCATCACCGCGGCCGCCCCGGCGACTTCCTCGGGGCGGCCGGGTGCGGCGGCGCGGGCCAGCAGATCGCCGACCGGTCCGTGGTCGGCGGCCTGGTGGCGGGCGCCGTCGAGCAGCCGCTCGCTCGTGCCGGGGTCGAAGCCGCCGGAAGTCGAAAACTCGCTCATGTCACCTCGTTGAGCGTCGGATCCGCGCCGGGCGTCACTGTTCCGCGACCGTGACGCTCGACACCCAGCACCTCGGCGAGGCGGCGCAGGCCCCGGTGCGCGGCCATGCGTACGGCGCCCGGCCGCTTGCCCAGCACGTCGGCCGCGGACTGCGCGTCCAGGCCCATCACCGCCCGCAGCAGCACCGCCTCGGCCTGGTCGGTGGGCAGCGAGGCGATGAGCGACAGCGCGCCGTCCGTCGTCATCAGCTGCTCGGCCGAGGCCGCGGTGTCGTCGGCGGCGGGCAGGTCCGCCATCGCCTCGACCGGGAACGGCACCGACGGGCGGCGCTGATGGTGGCGCAGGTGGTCCATTGCCCGATGCCGGCCCACGGTCGCCGCCCAGCGCCGGAAGCCGGCCTCGTCGCCACGGAACGTATGCAGGTCACGCACGATCTGCAGCCAGGTCTCGGAGGCGACGTCCTCGGCGTCCGAGCCGACGAGCATGCGCAGGTAGCGCAGCAAACTGGGCTGAACCGCCAGGTAGAGCCTGTTGAACGCCGCCTCGTCGCCGTGCCGGGCCGCATCCACGGCCGCCGTCAGATCGGCGGCATGGGGTCGCAGCTCGGTCACCGGCAGCTCCCCTTCCCACGCGTCCCTGAGCGCTTGATTGTGCACACATCTCCTCCGTCTGTGCGAACCGGCTGCCCCCCACCCGGAGACACGCGTCACTCGGTGTGACGTTCGAGAGGTGGGCGGCGCTCTACCGGTGGCGCATGTGGTGCGCGATGGCAGGCCTCCTCGGAGGCGACGGGCTAGGTCAGGGCTGTTGGGGATGAGCAGAAGAAAAGGTGCGAACCGGCCGGTGTTCGTGGACCGTACTGGTCGCCGGCGACGCCTGTTCACCGTGCTGGCCGCCGGTGGCGGGGTGGCGCTCACGCTGATGCTGGGCATCGTGGTCGCGGGCTTCCTCGGGGTGGAGGGGGCAGGGCTGCCCGGCCTGCCCCAGTTGCTGCCCGACCGTCCCGTGGCCGAGGAGTCGGCCGAACCGTCGCCGTCCCCCTCGACGCCGGAGCCGCTGCCGCAGCCCGGCGCGACGGCTTCCCCGTCGCCGACGAAGACCACCGGCGAGCCGAGCACGGCGCCCACCGCCGCGCCGTCCACCCGCGGCAACCGGCCCACCGACCGGCCGCACCCGACCGCGTCGAAGAAGAAGTAGCGATGTCGCGACACGCGAGACGCGGCGTGCCCCAGCGCCGCGAGCCGAGAGCGCACTGGCTGCTGCTGGCGCTGTCCCTGGCGCTCGCCCTGGCCGGGCTGTGCCTCAACGGGTACGTCGAGCACGTCGGCGCGGAGGGCAGCGGCCCGCACCCCGTCGCCGAGGAGCGCCCCGCCCCGGACGAGGTGGTCGGCGGCGGCCCGGTGCAGCGCCTGGCCCCGGACGGCACGGTCACCACCCGGGCGATGCCCGCCAAGACGATCGCGCTGACCTTCGACGACGGCCCCGACCCGCGCTGGACCCCGGCGATCCTCGACGTGCTGCGCCGCCACGACGCGGCTGGCACCTTCTTCACCGTCGGCGCGCAGGTCAACCGGCACCCCGACATCGCGCGGCAGATCGTGGACAGCGGCAGCGAGGTCGCCGCGCACACCTTCACCCACGTCGACCTGTCCGCCGCGCCCGGCTGGCAGCGCACGGCCGAGACGACGCTGACCGGCAACGCCATCGCCGCCGCGACCGGCCTGCGCCCGACGCTGATGCGCCCGCCCTACTCGGCGACCCCGGACGCGGTGACCGTGCCCGCGTACGAGGCGATGCGGCAGGCCGCCGACGAGGGATACCTCACCGTGCTGGCCGACCTCGACACCAGGGACTGGAGCCGGCCCGGCGTCGACGCCATCGTCGCCGCGGCCACGCCGGAAGGCGGTGCCGGCGCGATCGTGATGATGCACGACGCCGGCGGCGACCGCTCGCAGACCGTCGCCGCGCTGGAGATCCTCATTCCGCGGCTGCAGGAGCAGGGCTACCGCTTCACCACCGTGTCGCAGGCCCTGGAGCTGCCTGACACCCCCGCCGCGGCCACCGGGCAGCGGGTGCGCGGGCACGCGCTGCGCTTCGCGCAGCTCGGCGCGGGCTGGCTGGCCGGCGCGATGACCTGGCTCATGCTCGCCGCGGTGGTGCTCGCCGTGCTGCGGCTGATCGTGCAGGTGTGGTGCGCCCGCGTGCACGTGCGCCGGGTGCGCAAGCAGGCCCGCAGGCGCAAGCGGTACGTCGGCGCGGTGTCGGTGATCGTGCCCGCCTACAACGAGTCGGCCAACATCGAGGCGACCGTGCGCTCCCTGATCGGCGGTGACTACCCGAACGTCGAGGTCATCGTCGTCGACGACGGCTCCAGCGACGGCACCGCCGAGCTGGTGCGCCGGCTGCGGCTGCCGAACGTGTACGTCGTGGAGCAGGAGAACGCGGGCAAGCCGACCGCGCTGAACACCGGCGTCATGTTCGCCCGCGGCGACATCCTGGTGATGGTCGACGGCGACACGGTCTTCGAACCCGACGCGATCGGCGAGCTGGTGCAGCCGCTGGCCGATCCGTTCGTCGGCGCGGTCTCCGGCAACACGAAGGTGGCCAACCGCGGCGGGCTGCTGGGCCGCTGGCAGCACCTGGAGTACGTGATCGGCTTCAACCTCGACCGCCGCATGTTCGACATCCTGCAGTGCATGCCGACCGTGCCCGGGGCGATCGGCGCGTTCCGCCGGGAGGCGGTCGTCGACGTCGGCGGCGTGTCCACGCAGACGCTGGCCGAGGACACCGACTTCACCATGGCGATCATCCGGGCCGGCTGGCGCGTGGTGTACGCGCCGGACGCCATCGCCTGGACCGAGGCCCCTGCCTCGCTGCGCCAGCTGTGGCGGCAGCGCTACCGCTGGTGCTACGGCACCATGCAGGCGATGTGGAAGCACCGCCGCGCGCTGACCGAGCGCGGGGCGTCGGGCCGGCTGGGCCGCCGCGGCCTGTCCTACCTGACGCTGTTCCAGGTGCTGCTGCCGCTGTCCGCGCCGATGGTCGACGTCTACGGGGTGTACGGCGCGATCTTCCTGCCACCGGCGCAGGTCGCGGCGGTGTGGCTGGGCTTCACGCTGGTCCAGGTGCTGACCGCGGCGTACGCCCTCAAGCTCGACGGGGAACGCTACGGCCCGCTGTGGAGCCTGCCGCTGCAGCAGATCGTGTACCGGCAGCTGATGTACCTCGTGGTCATCCAGTCCACGGTCATGGCGCTGGTCGGCGACCGGCTGCGCTGGCACCGCATGACCCGCACCGGCGCCGCCACCGCCCACGCCCGCACCAACGCCTGACCCACCGCCTTCCTTACGTTGATCGTTCGACTTGCCAGGCACCTGTGCGTATCTTGACCCCGCATTCGCCCACCTGCCTGGCAAGTCGAACGATCATGGTGCGTTGCGTCCCCGTGCCGATGCCGGCGCTGCGGCAGAGCTGACGGACACCGGGTCCCGGCACCCACCTGTCGCCGGGACCCGGAGATCAGCGGCGGGGCCCGGCGCGCGCCGGGCCCCGCCTGTCGTCACGCGCGGTACGCGTTCCAGGCGTCGAGCATGCGGGTCGCCTGGCCCGCGGTGAACTCGTACATGCAGGAGTCGTCGGTGTAGTCCATGAAGTTGTGGATCGGGTCCAGGCCCGGCTTGCTCTTGCAGGTGTCCAGGTTGGTCGGGCACCCGAAGGCGGCGGTCTTCTCCGCCGGGGTGTCGGCGACCTGGTCGCCCTGGCCGTTACAGCCGCCCTGGAAGGTGTGGTAGAGGTTCAGCCAGTGGCCGATCTCGTGGGTGGCCGTGTCGCCCAGGTTGTACGGGCTGGCGTTGCCGCCGGGCAGCGACTCGGCGAGGATCACCGCGCCGTCGTACGAGGTGATGTTCGACTGGGGGAAGGTGGCCCAGCCGAGCAGGTCCTGGCTGAGCAGGCCGGTGTAGATGTTCAGGGTGCCGTCGCCGCCGACGCGCAGCGCCGCCTTCATCGCCTTCTCCGCGTTGGAGTTGTAGACGATCGGGTACCAGGCCGCGTTGGTGACCCGGTTGATCGACTGCAACTGGAACGCGAACGCGGTCGCCGCGCCTCCGGTGCCACCGGAGTACGCCTGGTTGAGCACGTTGATCTGGTTGTTGATCATCGAGTCCGGGATGTTGCCGTTGGCCCGGGTGCCGTCCTCGGAGATCACGTGTACGACCACCGGGATGGTGACGGTCGCCGCCGCCACGGCGGCCGTGCCCGCGCGGGCCTTGCCCTTGGCCTTGAGGGCGGCTTCGAGCGCCTTCTCGTTGGCGGTCACCTGCTCGGCGGTGAGCTCATTGGGGTCTTGCTTGGCGGAACCGCCCGGCTTGGCCTTGGCCGCCGCGGCCGGCTCCACGCACACCGGCGCGGGCGCCGCGGCCACACCGACCGCCGCCCCTCCGGTGAGCGTGGACGCCGCGACGAGCGCGGTCAGTCCGAGTGTGCTGAGGGAGCGCCTCAGGTCCATCGATTCACCTCTCCTGCCCCTGGCGCGGTGGGGTTGTCCGCGCCGTTCCCATGCATGTGGGAGGGACGCTAGAGATGATCGATGGAGATCGAAATCATGTGTACGGATGGTGGCACTGTCACGGGCCGTGTCACGGATACGCCATGACACTCCGATGGGGACGGACGACTCAGCGTCACGTGCCGCGCGTGCTAGGCGGGCACGAGCATCGCGAAGATGCGGAACGCGGCCATCTGCTGCGGCAGGTCGTCGCGCTGCTCGGGGACCGTCGCCATGCCGGCCGGGCAGGGCTCGTTGTCGAGCAGCACCTCGTTGGTGATCAACCGGCCGTTCTGGTAGCACAGGAACACCCGCAGTCCGTGTGCCTGCCGGCTGAGCGGCACGGCGTGCAGTGCGGTCAGCACGGCACCGAAGGCGTCACCGGCCGGCGGGATGTCCTGTGCGAAGAAGCTGATCTGCGGGCCGACGCAGACGTCGAACGGGCCGGAAGGGTGCTCGTACCGCTCCCACTCGACCTGGTCGGTGTGGGCGGCGCGGTCCACCAGGGCGGCGAGCAGGACATGCAGGCTGCTTTCGGCGAACATCGCCGTGCCGCGATCGATGGACGCCCGCCAGGTGTCCCCGTGCGCGGCGACGCTCTCCACCAGCCGGTCGACGGCGAGCGCGGGGTGCTGTACCGCGAAGTCGAGCTGGCCCAGCACCATGGGCGCCGGGTGGGTGATCAGGCTCGCGCCGAAGCGCAGCTCGCCCGCGTACCAGCCGTGTGCGTCGTGGCCGGTGGTCAGGCCATGGCCGTCGAGCAGCTGGGCGAACCGCACACCTGGCGAGGGCACACCGCCGTCGCCCGGCTCCGCGGGCGGGAGCGGGCTCGGCAGGTGAGTCGCGCTGAAGACGAGGTCTTCGAGCTTCGAGTCGGGCATCTGGTTCACGGCGTTGACCTCGGCGCTGCGCAGCCCGATCTGCTTCAGCTCCTCGTGGGTCGGGTGCTGAGCGCGGGCGTGGGCCGCCCGGAAGACGGGGTCGCTGTCGAGCGGCCGACGCCCCTCGCCGTCGACGACGTCCGGATCGAAGGTGCAGGCCCGCAGCAGGTACCGCCCGAACACGATCGGCAGGTACGTCACCAGGCGCTCGGCAAGCCAGTCGGCCACCCCCTGCTCGCGCAGCACGGCGACGATCTGGTCCTCGTCGTGGTCGGGGTGGTTGAGGAAGGCGGCGATCCCGGCGGCCACGGCGGCGTCGAACATCACGCGAGGATACAAGCCAGTCTCGGGTACGCGGCTATCCGCGTCGATCATGAACTTATGGCACGGCTCGACGGTGTGTCCCTGCCCCAAGTTCATGATCGACCGTGGCGCATGCGCTGGACGACATGGCGCGGTGACGGGTCACATCTTTTTTGATGTGACCACATCAAAAAAGATGTAGCTGCGCACGTGAGCGGTGCCGGTCCGCCCGTGGCGGCGAGTTCACGTGCCAACCGGGCCGGCTGCGCATGCAGGGCGTCTTCGGGCCGGAGAAATACCGGCCGCATGGGCAAACCCGGCCCACGCGGCGACAGCGCCGAGGTAGAACTGCACTGTGGCCGACAAGCTCGCGCCGTACCGGGGGAAGCGGTCGGCGGCGCGTACGCCCGAGCCGGTGCCCGCGGCCGGGCCGCTGCCGCGCGGGCACGACGACACCTTCGTCATCCAGGAGCACCACGCCCGAGCGCTGCACTGGGACTTCCGCCTGGAGCACGGCGGTGTGCTCGTCTCCTGGGCCGTCCCCAAGGGCCTGCCCCTGGATCCGAAGGACAACCGCCTGGCGGTCCACACCGAAGATCATCCGCTCGAATACGCGAACTTCGCCGGTCACATCCCCGAGGGCGAGTACGGCGGGGGCGAGGTCGCCATCTGGGACCGGGGCACCTACGACCTGGAGAAGTGGAGCGATCGCGAGGTCAAGGTGGTGCTGCACGGGCACCGCGTGCAGGGGCGCTACGTGCTCATCCGTACCAGGGGCACCCAGTGGTTGATGCACCGCATGGACCCGCCGCCGGCCGACCGGACCGCGCCACCCGATCTGGTCCGGCCCATGACGGCGACGCTGGGGGAGCTGCCGTCGAAGGCGCAGGACGGCCGCTATGGCTACGAGCTGAAGTGGGACGGGGTGCGGGCGGTCGTCTACGTGGAGGGTGGCCGGGTGCGCGCCATGAGCCGCAACGACCTCGACGTCACGGCGGCGTACCCGGAGCTGCGGGCGTTCGGGGAGGCGCTCGGGTCGACGACTGCAGTGTTCGACGGGGAGCTGGTGGCTTTCGACAGCTCCGGCCGCATCTCGTTCGGCGCGCTGCAGCCCCGGATGCACGTGCAGGACGCGGCTCGGGTGCGGCTGCTGGCCGCGCGGACGCCGGTCACGTACGTCCTCTTCGACCTGCTGCACCTGGACGGGCGGGACACCACGAAGCTGCCCTACCGGCAGCGGCGCGAGCTGCTGGAGGGCCTGGGTCTGTCGGGGGCGCACTGGGACACGCCGCCGTACACCGAGGGCGGCGGGACGCGGCTGCTGGAGACCTCGCGCGAGCAGGGTCTGGAGGGCGTCGTCGCGAAGCTGCTGGACTCGGCGTACGAGCCGGGCCGGCGGTCACGGGCGTGGATCAAGGTGAAGAACCTGCGTACGCAGGAGGTGGTCATCGCCGGGTGGCGGCCGGGGCAGGGCAATCGCGCGGACACGATCGGGGCGCTGCTGCTGGGGATTCCGGGGCCGGACGGGTTGCGCTACGTCGGCTCGGTCGGCACCGGTTTCACCCGGCAGATGCTCGACGATCTGCGGCAGCGGCTGTCCATGCTGGAGCGCAAGACGTCGCCGTTCGCGGCCGGGCCACCGATCCGTGAGGCGCGCGGCGCGCACTGGGCGACGCCGAAGCTGGTCGGCGAGGTCCGCTTCACCGAGTGGACCCGCGACGGCCGGCTGCGCCACCCGGCCTGGCGCGGCCTGCGCCCGGACAAGTCCGCGTCCGATGTGGCGGCCGAGTCCTGACCATGCCGCACACCGTCGCCCGAGCGGCCGCGGCAGCGGGCTGCTCGGGCGACGCCGGATCGGCCCGCTGCCGCGGCGGCCGCGGGCCGGACGACGAGCTGCCGACCCGCCCTCGCGCCGCCTGCCCGCTGACGGCTTTATCGCCGCAGGTCGGAGCCCTGCGGTGTTAACAAGGTGCCCTTCCTCTACGCATAGCGATAAGAAGGTGCCCTTCCTTCGTGGGCCTTTGTCAGCGGCCTAGGAGGGGGATGTCGAGGAGGCCGGCGTGGTAGTCGCGGACGGCCTGGGCCAGTTCGTCGATGCTGAGCTGGCCGTCGTGGTTCTCGTCGATCTGGTCGAAGGCTTCCTCGGCGTGGGGCTTGGTGACGCCGATGGCCTCGATCCAGCGGCGGAACTCGGCCGGGTTGACCTGGCCGTCGCCGTCGGTGTCGCACAGGTCGAGGGTGGCGCTGATGGTGGGGCGCAGCACGGTGCTGAAACCGGTGTTGCCCATCAGGATGATCTCGGTCTGCGCGATGCGGTCGAACTGCTTGGCCGACAGCGTGTCCTCGGGGGCCAGGCTCGCCTTGGCGGCCAGGTACTCCCACATCGCCAGGTATGAGTCGAGCACGGCCCGGCCGCGTGGGGACTGCTCGTCCTCGCCGAAGGCCGCCACGATGCGCCGGCCCTCGGCCTCGAAGTCCGACCGGTCGACGTGGCCGTTGCCGTCGGTGTCCCACAGCCGGAACCGCCGCGCGAGCCGTTCGCTCCGAACGTCCAACATGTGTCGCACCCCCTGCTCTGCCGGCGCGAGCGCCGATCCAAAACCGAAGGCCGTATGGGAACCGGGTGAGCCACGCGGAACCCGAGGCCTGTCAGGACATTACCAAGCGCGAGGAACCGGCGGCGGAGCGTTGCCATTCTGTGACAGAGTGTGCGCGAGAGCTGGTCAGGGCAGGTTTGCCGAACGCCGTCCCGGGGAATGGAGTCAGCCATGGCCCGGCCTCGCATCGTCATCGTCGGAGCGGGATTCGCGGGCTTCCACGCTGCCCGCAGCCTGTCGCGCAGCTCCCGCGGCCACGCCGACATCACCCTGATAAACCCGGCGGACTACCTGCTCTACGTGCCGCTGCTGCCCGAGGTGATGGCGGGCCTGCTGGAGCCGAGGCGGATCACGGTCTCGCTCGCCGCGACACTACGCCACGTGCGGCAGGTGCCCGGCATGGTCACCGCCGTCGACCTGGCGAACCGGCGGCTCGCCTACACGGGTCCCGAGGGCGCGCGCAACGCGCTCGACTACGACCGGCTGCTGCTCACTCCGGGCAGCGTCAACCGGCTGCTGCCCATCCCGGGCGTCGGCATGTACGCCCACGGGTTGCGCGGCATGGCCGAGGCGATGTTCCTGCGCGACCACATCACGCTGCAGGTGGAGCTGGCCGCGCAGGCCACCGACCCGGAGGAGCGCCGCGCCCGCTGCACCTTCGTCGTGGTCGGCGCGGGCTACACCGGCACCGAGGTGGCCGCGCACGGGCAGCTGTTCACCGACGCGCTGGCCAGGTCGCTGCCCCGGCTGCGGGAACGGCCCCGCTGGCTGCTGCTGGACACCGCCGAGCGGGTGCTGCCCGAGCTGGATCCGCGGCTGTCGCGCACCGCGGCGCGGGTGCTGGCCCGGCGCGGCGTCGACGTGCGCACACGCACCTCGGTGCGCCAGGCCGAGGCCGAGGGTGTGCAGCTCACCGACGACTCGTACGTGCCTACGCGCTCGCTGATCTGGTGCGTCGGCGTACGCCCCGACCCGCTGGTCGACGGCCTCGGGCTGCCGTCGGTGGACGGCCGCCTGATCGTCGACGAGTACCTCGCCGTGCCGGGCCACCCCGAGGTGTTCTCCTGCGGCGACGCCGCCGCCGTGCCCGACCTGACCCGCCCCGGCCACCACACCCCGATGACCGCCCAGCACGCCGTACGGCAGGGCCGGGTCGCCGCGCACAACATCGCCGCCTCGTGCGGGGTCGGCGCCCGCAAGCCGTACCGCCACCACGACCTGGGTTTCCTGGTGGACCTCGGCGGCTGGGACGCGGCCGCGAACCCGTTCGGCGTGCCGCTGTCCGGCCTGCCCGCGATGGCCGTGACCCGCGGCTACCACCTGCTCTCGCTGCCCGGCAATCGCGCCCGGGTCGCCGCCGACTGGCTGCTCGACGCGATCCTGCCCACCCCGTCCGTGCGCCTCGGCCTGGTCCCGCCCCAGACCGCCGAACTGGACATGGCCTGCGAGCCCGTCCCCGACCCCGGCCGCCACGCCGCGCAGCCGTCCCCCCAGATCCCCGCCGGCTTCATCCCCGCAAACGACGACCGGCGCCCACCCCGCTCGTCATAGACTTTGCCCTATCTCACCCAACCCGGGCGAGTAATTTCGATGAGCTAGGCCAACGTCTATGGAAAAACGTTCATGGAAACCGGAGTCAGGCGGTGGCGGGCAGGGTGGAGTGGTCCGGTAGCGGCTGGGTGGTGTGGTGCGGGTTGCGGAGCAGGGCATACGCGACGAGGAAGGCGGCCGTCAACAGCCCCGCGCCGACGGTGTACGCGAGCCGGTAGCCGCCCGTCAGCGCCTCGGCCTGGCTCGCGCCCCCGGCCAGCGCGTGCCCGGTGTGGCCCGCGGCCAGCGTGGACAGCACCGCCACGCCGACCGCCATGCCGATCTGCTGGGTCGTGTTGAACAGCCCCGAGGCGAGTCCCGCGTCGTCCGGACCGGCCCCGGACATGCCGAGCGTGGTCAGCGCGGGCAGCGCGAGCCCGAACCCGGCGGCCAGCAGCATCGCCGGGAGCAGGTCGATGACGTACGACGCGTGCACCGGGATGCGTGCCAGCAGCCCCAGCAGCACGATCAGCAGCGCGAGGCCGGTCAGCAGTACGCGGCGCTCGCCGAAGCGGGTGTTGAGCCGGGCCGAGACACCCAGCGACACCGCGCCGATGATCAGTGCGGCCGGCAGCATCGCCAGCCCGGTCTCGCCCGCGCCGTAGCCGAGCACCTTCTGCAGGTAGAGGGCGGTGATGATCTGGAAGGAGAACAGCGCGGCGACCATCAGCATCTGCACCAGGTTCGCCCCCGTGACGCTGCGCGAGCGCAGGACCCGCGGCGGCATCAGCGGCCGCCGCGCGGTGGCCTGCCGGACCGCGAACGCCGCCAGCAGCAGCGCCGCGACCGCGCCGGTGGTCAGCGTCGGCGCCGACGTCCAGCCGTTCTCCTCGACCTTGACCACGGTGTAGATGCCCAGCATCAGGCCGGCGGTGACCAGCAGCGCTCCGATCACGTCGGCTCCGGCGGCCAGGCCGAGTCCGCGGTCGGCGGGCAGCACCGCGACGGCGACGGCGAGGGCGGCCACGCCGATGGGCAGGTTGATGAAGAAGATCCAGTGCCAGTCGAGGGCGTCGGTGAGCACACCACCGAGCACCTGGCCGAGTGAGGCCCCGGCCGCGCCGGTGAAGCTGAACACCGCGATCGCCTTGGCCCGCTCCGCCGGGGCCGGGAACAGGCTGACCAGGATGCCCAGGCCGACGGCCGCGGCCATGGCACTGCCGACGCCCTGCAGGAAGCGGGCGGTGATGAGCAGGGCCGGGGTGTCGGCGACGCCCGCGAGCAGCGACGCCGCCGTGAACACGGCGGTGCCGGCCAGGAAGAGGCGGCGGCGGCCGATGAGGTCACCGAGCCGCCCGGCCAGCAGCAGCAGGCTGCCGAAGGCGATCAGGTACGCGTTGACGACCCAGCTCAGGCCGGCGGGGGTGAACCCCAGGTCCTGCTGGATGGCGGGCATCGCGACGGTGACGATGCTGCCGTCGAGGACGGTCATCAGCAGCCCGGTCGCGATCACCCCCAGGGCGATCCAGCGGGAGCGGGACGGGGCGGACGTGGACGTGGACATGCGGTCCTCCTGTGGACGGTGCCGTTAGGAGAGACCGTAGCGGATAGTTTCGTTGCAGACAATCTTTTACGGAACTGGACTGGCTACTGGCGGGCCCGCCGCACCGGTGCGGAGGACTCGGCCGGGGCGGACAGATGTCCCGTGACCAGGCTTTCCAGGGCGCGCAGCAGGGTCTCACGCTGGGTCGCGGGCAGGGCGGAGAGGGCCTGCTCGTGTACCCGGTCGACGATCTCCTGGCTGCGGGCGGCCACCTTCGCGCCCTCCGGGGTCACCGCGATGATCCGGGCGCGCCGGTCGATGCTCGACGGGCGGCGCTCGGCCAGGCCCGCCTTCTCCAGCGCGTCGACGGTGACCACCATCGTGGTCTTGTCCATGTCCCCGATCGCGGCGAGCTGGATCTGGGTGCGCTCCTCCTCCAGGGCGTGCACCAGCACGCAGTGCATCCGCGCGGTCAGCCCGATCTCGGCCAGCTCGGCGGCCATCCGGGTGCGCAGCACGTGGCTCGTGTGGTCGAGCAGGAAGGACAGGTCGGGGCTGGTGCGGGTGGGCGCCATCGCGGTCATGCCCGCCAGTGTACGCCGAATAGATCCGTAGCAGATTATCTGCGCCGGTCAGCCTGCGGTTTGCGTACCGGCTGGGGCAGGCCGAGCTGCTCGCGGATGGCCCGCTGCACCGCGCTCTTGGCCGCCGTGGCGTCCACGCTGATCACCAGCTCCTTGCCGCGGAACAGCTCCAGCGCCGGATCGGTCTTGGCGTGGTAGTCGGCCAGCCGGGCGGCCAGCGCCTCCTCGGTGTCGTCGGCCCGGGTGACCAGCTCGCCGCCGCACGCGTCGCAGCGGCCCTCGCGGGCCGGGCGGTGCTCGATGAGGTTGTAGTCCATGCCGCAGTTCGAGCACAGCCGGCGGGCCAGCACGCGGCGGCGCACCTCGCTGTCGGGCAGGTCGAGGTGGATCACCGCGTCGACGTCGTAGCTCTCCAGGAAGAACTGGGCCTGGCGGCGGTTGCGGGGGAAGCCGTCGAGGATGAAGCCGTAGTTCCAGTCGTGCAGCGCCAGCCGGTCGCGGACCACGGTCTCGGTGGTGCTGTCGTCGACCAGCTCACCGGCGTTCATCGCCCGGCGGACCTGTGCGCCGAGCTTGGTGTGGTACTGCACGTGCCAGCGGTAGACGTCGCCGACGCTGATGTGCACGAGGTCGAAGTCGGCGGCCAGCTGCTTGGCCTGGGTGCCCTTGCCGCTGCCCTGAACGCCCATGATCACGTACTTGCGCACACCTGAAGTCAATCACGGGCGGGCATCGGAGTTGAGTGATTTATGACGCCCGGCACACCGGGCGGCGGTACGTTGCGAGCGTGGGGCCATCCGTTGAGGACCATGCCGGTGCGGTACGCGCGCTGAAGGCGCAGTACCAGGCCCTGCCCCGCACGGAACCGGTGCGGCTGGCCAAGCGCACGTCCAACCTGTTCCGTTTCGGCCGCCCGGAAGCCGGGCCGGGGCTGGACGTCAGCGCGTTCGACTCGGTGATCTACGTGGACGAGACCGAGCGCACCGCCCAGGTGCAGGGCATGGTCACCTACGAGCGGTTGGTCGACGAGACGCTGCGCTTCGGGCTGATGCCGCTGGTCGTGCCGCAGCTCAAGACCATCACCATCGGCGGGGCGGTGGCGGGGCTGGGCATCGAGTCGTCGTCGTTCCGCAACGGCCTGCCGCACGAGTCGGTGCTGGAGATGGAGATCCTCACCGGCGACGGGCGGGTGGTCACCGCCCGGCCCGACAACGAGCACGCCGAGCTGTTCCGCGCCTTCCCCAACTCGTACGGAACGCTCGGTTACACGCTGCGGCTGACCATCGAACTGGAACCGGTGCAGCCGTACGTGCGGCTGCGGCACCGGCGCTTCGACAACGCCGCGGCCTGCTTCGCCGCCCTCGACGAGCTGTGCACGTCCGGCCGCGACGGCGACGCGCGGGTCGACTTCCTCGACGGCACCGTCTTCCACGGCCGCCAGATGTACCTGACCATCGGCACCTTCACCGACACCGCGCCGTGGACCAGCGACTACACCGGCCAGGAGATCTACTACCGGTCGCCGTCCCGGCGGCCCATCGACTACCTGGGCGTCCGCGACTACCTGTGGCGCTGGGACACCGACTGGTTCTGGTGCTCGCGCGCGTTCGGCGCGCAGCATCCGCTGGTACGCCGCGTGTGGCCGCGCCGCTACCGGCGCTCCGACGTCTACCACCGCATGGTCGCGTTCGATCGCCGCCACGGCCTCAGCGCGCGGCTGGACAAGGTGCGCGGGCGCCCGGCACAGGAGGCGGTGGTGCAGGACGTCGAGGTGCCGGTGCGCCAGGGCCCGGAGTTCCTGGACTTCTTCCTCGACGAGGTCGGCATCACCCCGGTGTGGCTGTGCCCGCTGCGGCTGCGCGATCCCGTGCCGTGGCCGCTGTACCCGCTCAAGCCCGATGACCTGTACGTCAACTTCGGCTTCTGGTCCAGCGTCGCGCGGCGGCCGGGCCAGGCCGCGGACTTCCACAACCGGCTCATCGAGGCGCGCGTCGACGCGCTCGGCGGGCACAAGTCCCTCTACTCCACGGTGCACTACCCCCGCGAGGAGTTCTGGGAGCTCTACAACGGCCCCGCGTACGCGGCGGTGAAGGGCGAGTACGACCCCGACGGTCGGCTGCCAGACCTGTACGACAAGTGCGTTCGGTGAGGTCGAGATGAGCATTGCGAAGGTGGTCCAGGGGCTCGTCACGGGCCCGGTCCCGGTGCGGTTCTCCGCGTTCGACGGCAGCGAGGCGGGCCCGTCCGACGCCGCCGTCGGTTTCGAGGTGCGCAGCGAGCGCGCGCTGTCCTACCTGGTCACCGGCCGCCACGAGCTGGGCCTGGCCCGCGCGTACGTCTCCGGCGACCTGGAGGTGCACGGCGACATGTACGAGGCGCTGGTCGCCGTCAACGGGCTCAAGCTGGACCAGTCCTGGTCCGGGCGGTATCAGGCGCTGCGCGACCTGGGCGGGCTGCGGCTGCTGAACCCGCCGCCCCGGCCGCCGATGGAGGCGCGGCTGCATGGCCGGCGGCACTCCAAGGAGCGCGATCAGGCCGCGATCTCGCACCACTACGACGTGTCGAACAGGTTCTACGAGTGGCTGCTCGGCCCGTCCATGGCGTACACCTGCGCGGTCTTCCCCGACGCGGCCGCGACCCTGGAGCAGGCCCAGTTCGCCAAGCACGACCTGGTCGCGAAGAAGCTCGATCTCCAGCCCGGTATGCGCCTGCTCGATGTGGGCTGCGGCTGGGGCGGCATGGTCATGCACGCCGCCCGCGAGTACGGCGTGAAGGCGCTCGGGGTGACCCTGTCCCGGCGGCAGGCCGAGTGGGCGGCCAAGGAGATCGCCGAGGCGGGCCTGTCCGACCTCGCCGAGGTGCGCCACCTGGACTACCGCGACGTGCCGGTCAGCCACTACGACGCGATCAGCTCGATCGGGCTCACCGAGCACATCGGCCGGGCCCAGTTGCCCGGCTACTTCCGGTTCCTGCAGCAGCGGCTGCGCTACGGCGGCAGGCTGCTCAACCACTGCATCACCCGGCCCGACAACCGCGACCCGGGACGCTACCGGCGCACGTTCATCAACCAGTACGTGTTCCCCGACGGGGAGCTGGAGGGCGTCGGGCACCTGATCGGCGTGATGAACGCCAACGGCTTCGAGATCCGCCACGAGGAGAACTTCCGCGAGCACTACGCGCTGACGCTGGCCCAGTGGTCGGCGAACCTGGAGCGGCACTGGGCCGAGTCCGTCGAGGAGATCGGGCAGAGCCGGGCCCGGGTGTGGCGGCTCTACCTGGCCGGCTGCCGGCTCGGCTTCGAGCGCGACCAGGTGCAGCTGCACCAGGTGCTGGGCGTACGCCTCGACCCGAAGGGCGCCGGCGGCATGCCGCTGCGGCCGAGCTGGCCCTGAGTCAGCGCGGCCCGGACGGGGCCCAGATCTTCGCGGTGACCGTGGTGCCCAGCGTGCTGGAGTCGATGGTCAGCCGCTCCGAGAAGCACCGGGCGATCCACAGCCCCCGGCCGGAGGTCTGCGTGCCGGTCGGCGGCTGCCAGCCCGCCGTGTAGGGCCGGCTGACCCCCGGGCCGACATCACTGACCTGGCAGAACACCCAGCCGGGGTAGCGCGACAGCCGCAGCCTGCCGCGCCCGTCGGCGTGCATCACGACGTTGACGACCAGCTCGGTGGTGACCAGCTCCAGCGCCCAGCCGACCGGTTCCGGCAGCCGCCACGCCTCGCCCAGCTCGTGGATGCGCTGCCGGATGCCGCGCAGGTCGACGCGGTTGAACGGCCCCTCCACGAGCACCTGGTCGTGCGGCGTCATCGGGGTCGGGCCGGTGGCCGTCTCGTGCCCGGCCGCCTCCTCGTGCTCCGGCACGGGCGGGGCGGGAGGGGGCAGCAGGTTCCGCCGGGGCCTACGGTACGGAGCGGTACCAGCGGGGGTGCCGTAGCGCGTTCTGGCGGCGGGGTTCATGTGTCACCTCGATCCGGTGGGTGCGGCTGACCTCTGGCCCATACCCATTCCCTCACGTTTTGATCGTCTACCCGGTGGCCGGTGTGCCGGGCCCGATCAGCCCAGCCGGTAGACGCGGGCGGCGTTGCCCGCGCCGATCTGCTCGGCGATGCGCCGCGCGTCGGCCGCGCTCGCCGCGCCGTCGTCGACCGCCTCCGCCAGCACCAGCCCGAGGCTGTGCCGCAGTTGCGCGGCGGCGATCAGGTACAGCTCCGGCAGGCCGTACGCGTCGGAAGAGTAGAGCAGCTTGCCGAACGGGGCCAGCTCCAGGAACTCGCCCAGCACCGCCGTGGCCCGCGCGCCCAGGTGCGGCACGGTCAGGCCCAGGTCGGCGTGCACGTGCGGGTACACCTGGGCCAGCCAGCCGGCCTGGCGGTGGTACGGGTAGCAGTGCAGCAGCACCAGCGGCACCCCGTGCGGCAGGGTGGCCTCGCAGAACGGCTGCAGCAGCGCCGGGTCGGCGCGGGCCAGCGCCGCGTCCCGGTCGCCGAAGCCCGTGTGCACCTGGATCGGCAGCCCGGCGTCCACCGCGCTCCACAGCAGGTGCCGCAGCAGCACCGGGTCGGTGAGCCGCCCGCCGTCGCGCAGCCAGCGGGCCGCGGCGGCGGTCACCTCGTGCGGCTCCGGGCGCGCCGGGTCCAGGTCGAGGCCGTGCCGGTACGCCGCGATCGACTTCGTCGCCACCGCCTCCAGCCGGGCCTCGTCGAGCGCGACGGCGAACGCGGCCGCGAACCCGGCAGCGTCCGTGCCGGGCGCGACCTGCTCGGCCAGCAGCTCCAGGCGTACCACGGCGTGGGTCGGCGCTGCTGCCAGCGTGCCCAGCACGTGGCGGTCCACCAGCCCGCCCGTGACCGGACCGGTGTCCACCAGCAGCGCGGACAGGTTCGCGGCCCGCAGCAGCCGCGTCGAGACCTCGTCCGGCCCGAGCCTGCGCCGCCGTCGCAAATACTCCGCGACCGGGGCGTGCGCGGGCAGGTCCAGCACCGGCGCGCACCAGCGCCGCAGTGCCAGGCCCACCCGGCTGTCCAGGTAGGACGTGCCCGGTGCGGGCGGCTCGTCGGCCTCCGTGCACCACAGCTCGAACGCCGCGTCGTCCAGCGGAGCCACGGTGATCGCGTGGCAGTGCCCGTCGATCAGCGGCAGGTCCGCGGTCAGTAGCGCCATCGCACCGCCGCCACCAGGTCGGACGGGCTGAGCCTGCCGAGCGTGTCGGCCTCGGCGCGGTGCACCGCGCCGAACGCGTCCAGCAGCGGCTCGCCCAGCATCGCGACCAGGCCCGCGTCGGCTCGCAGCCGCTCGGCCGCCAGCGCGGGAGAGTCCGGCAGCCGGGGCGGGCGGCGCGCCTCGGCCAGCGTGAACGGATCGACCCGCACCTCGTCGGGCAGCCGCATCCCGGCGCCGGCGGCGTCGGTGGCCAGCGCGCACACCGCCCCCGCCACCAGGTACGGGTTCGCCGAGGCGTCCACGCACTTGATCTCGGCGTTGGCGGCGGTGTCCCGGCCACCGCTCGCGCCGGTGACGAAGCGCAGCGCCGCCTCCCGGTTCTCGTGCCCCCAGCACTGGTAGGCCCCGGCCCAGCGCTGCGGAGCCTGGCGCAGGGCGCTGGCCGGGCTCGGCGCGCCCAGCCCGGCCAGCGCGGGCAGCCGCTGCAGCACCCCGGCCAGCACCGACTCGCCGCGCCGCGTCATCCCGTACGGGCCGTCGCCGCCCGCGAACAGGTTCAGCCCGCCGGCCCAGACCGAGAAGTGCAGGTGCATACCGTTGCCGACCTGCTCCACCACGGCCACCGGGGCGAACGAGGCACGAAACCCGTGGCGGAACGCCAGCGCCCGGATCGTCTCGCGCACCAGCACCACACGGTCGGCGGCGGTGACCGGGTCCGCGTGCGCGACCGACACCTCCAGCTGCCCAGGGCCGTACTCGGGATGGAACTGCTCCACCGCCACCCCCTGCGCGGCCAGCGCCGCGAGCAGGTCCCGGCCGAAGTCCGCCAGCTCCGCCAGCCGCGCCATGCCGTACGCCGGACCGTCGCCCGCGGGCGTGCCGTCGGGCCGAGCCAGGTACCACTCGATCTCGAAGGCCATCCGCAGGTGCAGTCCCGCCGCGTGGCCGCGCTCGACCATGCGCTTGGCGAACAGCCGCTGGTCCACCGGGTACGGCTCGCCGTCCTGGGTCCACCGGTCCACCGGGGCCCAGGCCCAGCCGGGCATCGCGCCGAGCACGGTCAGCGCGTCCAGGTCGGGATGCAGCCGCAGGTCGCCGACCGGGCCGCCGATCAGGTCCCCGGCGGTGATCGCGTCATCGACGCAGAACACGTCGTGCACCGGCGACATGCCCACGCCCCACGCGGCGGCGTGGTCGAGGCGCTCGGTCGGCACCGACTTGACCCGGGTCACCCCGGCGTTGTCGACCCAGGTCAGGGCGACGGCGTGGATGCCCGAGGAGGCCAGCCGGGCGGCGGCGGCCCGTGCGGCGGCGGCGCGCGCGTCGCGGTCCAGCACCGGCTCCCACATGCCTGAATTCTCGCTGCCCGGCCCGGACCCCGCGCCGTGGACGGCCGAAATCGACCGTCCCGTTCGGCCACCGCGAGCCGGTGGGCATGATCGCCGTTCCGGGTCACGACGTGCGGGTGGCCCGCACTTGTCGTCCCGAAACGGCGATCGTCATCAGGGCCGGCGTGCGGGCGGCCAGTCGAAGCCGAGTGCCTCGGCCGCCTCGGCGCTGCCGCCGGAGAGCCACTCGGGGCGGCGCGGGTCGGTCTCGGCGAGCTGCCGGACCAGCTCGTCGGCGACCGCGTCCGGCTCGCCCGGCGGCACGTCGAGGACCGCGACGAACTGCAGCCACGGCTCGTCGTCCAGGGCCGGGCGGCGGGGGTGGAGGTACGACACCTGCACCCGGCCACAGTCGCGCGGCCAGGTCGATATCCAGCCGAGATCGCAGTCCCACCGGCCGAGCAGGTCCGGGTCCGCCCGCAGCCGGGCCCGCAGCAGCCGGGCGACGGTCCGGTCGGGCCACTCCCAGGAGTGGTCGTTCTCGGCCCGGTGCACCTCGGCGTCGTAGTCGGCGGCGGCGAAGCGGAAGACTGGCAGGTCGAGGCCGGTCCGATCGGGGTCGCGCCAGTCGCGCCAGACGACCTCGCCGCCCCGGCGTTCGACGGTGACGTAGAGCGCCCCGCAGCAGCCCTCGGTGCAGTCCGCCTCGGCCAGCCGCACCTCGTGCGGCTCGTCGGCCGCCCGCAGCCGGTGCTCCGGCCCGAGCAGGTATTCGGGCTGCTCCGACGGTCCCTTGTCGAACGCCTCCCTGATGATCGGGCGACCGTCGATGAAGACCCTTGTCTCGACGCCGCCGTTGCGCCCGGGGTCGCCCACGTGCACCCGGATCGCGAAGGTGCTCCGTCCGCTGTCGGGTCGCGTCATCTCGGTCTCCTCAGCAGTGGCCGATCCGGCCGGTAACGGAGTCTGTCGGCAGTTGATGCGGGTGGCCAGCGCCCACTGCGCCCGCCGGCGGCTCATCGGGTCTGCCGACTGCTCGGCATCCGCCCGAACGGCGGCCCAGGCGGGCTCGTCGAGCAACCCGTCGAGCGTCGCCCGCATCGCTGCCGGTTCCCCCTCGGGCAGGTCGAGCGTGGCCGCCTGACCAGCGTGGAGATCGGCGAGCACGGTCACGACCAGCGCATACCGGTCCAGATCCGGCCGCATTCTCCCGGCCGCGCCCGCGAACCCGGCCAGCGCCGCCGCCGCGCCCGCGTACCGCCGCAGCTCAGCACTCCCGGCCTCATGCCCCATCAGCGCCACCAACACCCTGCCCACCTGTGCGACGACCTCCCCCTCCCCACCCGAGCGAAGGAAGGGCACCTTCCCATCGCCATCTGTAGAGGAAGGGCACCTTGCCATCGGCGTATCGGCGTTGAGCAGGGCGGCGAGGTCGACGGTTTCGGCGACTGCTCGAGCGTGGACGACGGAGGGCCCGTCGGGGCGTACGCCTTCGCGCAGCAGCCAGGCGAAGGTGGCCGGCTCGGCCAAGGTGCACAGCGCTTCGACGGCTCGCGCGTGGTTCATCGGGTCGGATCGTTCGGCCAGCCAGATCAGGTCGTCGGCGGTGCCGGGGATCTGCCGGAGCACACGGATCGCCGACTCGCCGAAGTGCCTGCCCAGCAGGCCGAGCAAGCGTACCGGCAGCACGTCGTCCGGACCGGCCGCTCCGGCGAGCAGGATCAGCCCGACCAGGACCTGGCCGCGCTCGGTGCCCGTGCAGGCCAGATGTCGTCCGACCCGGTGCCGCCAGCGCGGGTCGAAGGAGGCGACCGCCTCCAGCAGCGGCCCGTGGCCGCGGGACGGGGCGACCACCGACCGCAGCGCCTCGGCCAGCGGGAACCGTGCCCGGGCGGGGGACGGTTCGGCCCGATAGGCGGAGGTGAGCAGGTCGACGATCGCCTGGTTGCTCTCCGCGGTCCGTCGCTCGGTGCGGGGCAGCGCGCGGTAGCGGTCCTCGTCCGGATACGGCCGGCCGGCTTGGGGCAGCGGGCCGTCGGGATGGGTGAAGTGCAGGAGTTCGGCGTGTTCGAGAATCGTCCGGGGTGCGAGCGCCTCGCGCTCGTCCACCTGGGTCATCGGACCGGGGACAGCTCGATTCCGTGTGTCATGGCGAGCACCCTGCCACAGCCGGAGCATCCCTCGCCAGTCGATTGTGCCGTTCCGCTTAAACGGACAAACAGGCCGTAATTTGTAACAATGGGCGTGTAATACACAACAGCCCCCAAAAGTCTCTGTACCCTCGCCCGAGTTGCGTGAGGTGACGACACGACCCCGGGGGACAGCCCGCATGAACGCTCGCAAGATCGCGCTCGCCGGCGAGTCCATCCTGGTCGCGGTCCTGCTCACCATCATGGGTGTGGTCGCCGCGTGTGAGCACGTCGGCGGCCCCGTGCTGCCCGCCACGTCGGCCCCGCTCGGCCCGGTCATCACCGAGCCCGAGACCGACGGCGCGCTGCTCAGCGGCGCGGACGTGCACATGGAGACCAGCCCCATGCAGGACGTCGACGCGGGCAGCGAGCACGTCTGCACCGACTGGGAGATCTGGACCGCGCAGCCGCACGAGCGGGTCTGGTTCGCCGGCTGCATCGGCGGCGTGCAGAAGACGCACACCCACTTCGGCGACGGCGTCTTCGAGAACTCCTTCGCACAGCGCCGTGACCTGCCCGGCGACCGCGACTACGAGCTGCGGGTGCGGCACAAGGACAGCAGCGGCAACCCGGCGACGGAGTGGAGCCCGTACACCAGCCGGCCGTTCCGGACCGACAAGGAGCGAAAGCCGCTGCCCGGCGCTCCGCAGTGGGTGGTGGCCCAGCCCGGGTACAAGGTCGAGGAGGTGGCGTCGGGGTTCGAGCTGCCGGTGAACATCGCCATGGTGCCCTCGCATGCCGTCGCCCCCGACAAGCCGATGTTCTACGTCACCGAGCTGTACGGCACCATCAAGGTGGTGCGCGGCGACCTGAAGGTCGGGGTGTACGCCAAGAACCTGCTGAACTGGAACCCGTACGCGGACTTCCCCGGCACCGGCGAGATCGGCCTGACCGGGGTGGTCGTGGAACCGACGACCGGGGACCTGTTCGCCAGTATGCTGTACCAGGCCGGGGCGGAGTTCTTCCCGAAGGTCGTGCGCATCCACAGCGAGGACGGCGGCCTGACCGGCAAGACCGTCACCACGATCCTGGACCTGAAGGACGACCCGCTGGTCGCCTCGCACCAGATCTCCAACCTGACCATCGGGCCGGACGGCAAGCTGTACATCCACATCGGCGACGGGTTCGTGCCCAAGAGCGCCCGCGATCTCACCGACGCCCGCGGCAAGGTGCTGCGGGTCAACCTGGACGGCTCCGCGCCCGAGGACAACCCGTTCTACGACCCGGCGGACAAGAGCAAGGTCAAGGATCTGGTCTTCGCGTCGGGCTTCCGCAACCCGTTCGGCGGGGCGTGGCGAGCCGCCGACGGCCAGCACTACTCGGTGGAGAACGGCTCGACCAACAACGACCGGCTGGCCCGGATCGTCAAGGGCGGCGACTACGGCTGGAACTCGAACACGTCGAGCCTGAAGAAGAAGGCGCTCTACAACTGGGCACCGACGCACGCGCCGGTGGGCATCACCTTCATCCAGAAGGAGGGCAACCAGACCGCCGGCTTCCCGGACACGAAACTCGGCAACGCCTTCGTGTCGGAGAGCGGCCCGACCTATGGCACCGGCCCGCAGCTGCGCGGCAAGCGCATCGTCGAGTTCACGTTCAACCAGGACGGCTCCGTCTCCAAGCCGAAGACCCTGGTCGAATACAACGGGTACGGCAAGACGACGGTCGCCGGGATCGCGGCCGGCCCGGACGGGCTGTACTTCTCCGGGCTCTATCCCGACCAGGGTTACAACCCGATCCTGTCGACCGCGAAGATCTACCGCGTGCGGTACGCGCCGCAGGCCGCCGGGGCCAAGCCGAAGCCGGTCGCCGCGAAGGAGTCCTGCACCGACGGCGACCTTCAGGTGATCGCGCGGGCGTCGAAGACCGAGGTCAAGGGTGGCACCCCGATCGGCTTCACATTGGTGATCAAGAACCTGTCCAAGCACACCTGCAACCGCGACATCGGGGCCGACGCGCAGGAGCTGTTCCTGATGCACGGCACCGACAAGGTCTGGTCCTCGGACCACTGCGGCGCGCCGAAGGGCAAGCAGGTCACCGCGCTGGCCGCGGGCCGCGAGATGGTGTTCACCGTGCAGTGGAACGGCAAGTCGAGCAGCGCCTGCGCGAAGAACCAGGTGCGGGTGGCCACCGGGCCGGTGCCCGCGGCGGGGTCATACCAGCTGTTCGCCAGGGTCGGCACTGATCGCAGCGTGCCGGTCTCGATCAAGATCAAGTGATTCGCCCGACCCGCTGACCCCTCCCGCGTCCGGCCTGCCGCCGGTGACGACACCCTGCGCCGCTTCCCGGCCGTGTCGTCACCGGCGGTGGTGTATCCGAGGTAGGAAAACTACGGAGATCCAAAGAGTTCGGTAGACATCTTTCTTTGATCTATCGAACGTCGTTATAGTCGCGCCGAGCCGACCCCCACCACCCTGAGAGGTGCTCATGCTCGGTAACCCCTCCGTGCGCCGCCGCACCCTGCTGGCCGCCGCGGCCGGTCTCGCGGCCGCCCCGTTCGCGGCGAGCCCCGCCTTCGCCGCCAACCCGAAGGTCTACCTCGATCCCGGACACGGCGGCACCGACCCCGGTGCGGTCGCCAACGGGCTGCAGGAGAAGACGCTCACCCTGAACATCGCCCTGCAGATCCGCAACATCCTGCAGGCCAACTACGCCGTCGACGTGCGGATGTCGCGCACCACCGACGCCACCGTCAGCCTCGCCCAGCGCACCGACGACGCCAACGCCTGGGGCGCGGGCATCTTCGTCAGCGTCCACATCAACTCCGGCGGCGGCACGGGCTTCGAGAGCTACCGCTACCTGACCTCCGACACGGCCACCGTCAACCTGCACAACGCCATGCACTCGCGGGTGCTCTCGGGCATGCGCACCGCCGGTTCGGTCACCGACCGGGGCCTGAAGACGGCCAACTTCCACGTGCTGCGCGAGTCGAACATGCCCGCGGTGCTCACCGAGAACCTGTTCATCGACACCGTCGCCGACGCCAACCTGCTCAAGAGCGCCGCGTTCCTCACCGCGACCGCGCAGGGCCACGCCAACGGCATCGCGTCGTACCTGGGCCTGACCGCGCCGCCGCCGGCCTTCAGCACCATCGTGGACAACGCCACCGCGGGCCGGTTCACGGCCAGCGCCAACTGGGGCACCTCGACGTTCTCAGGCCAGCGGTACGGCGCCGACTACCGCTTCGCCAACCCGGTGCTGGCCAGCGACTCCGCCTGGTTCAAGGTGAACATCCCGGCCACCGCCAACTACCGGGTCGACGTCTGGCACGCCGCCGACCCCGGCTACAGCAGCTCCGCGCCGCACGTCGTGGTGACCACGGGCGGCAACCAGACCGTTCACCTCGACCAGCGCACCGGCGGCGGCGCGTGGCGCTCGCTGGGCACGTTCAACCTCGCCGCGGGCGACTACAACGCCGTCGGCGTCAGCCGGTGGACCAGCGCCACCGGCTACGTCATCGCCGACGCGGTGCGGGTCACCCGCGTGTAGGCGCGCCCGAAGCTCCGTCCATGCTGTTGGATCGGTGTGGACGGAGCTTGCGACGGCGGGGGAGTGCAATGGACGGCGGCGGACGGGACCTCTCCAGCGCGGGACTGCTCTTCCTCGCGGAGCGGCGGCTGGCGACGCTGACCACCCTGCGGCCCGACGGCAGCCCGCACGTCACCCCGGTCGGCTTCACCTACGACCCGGCGACCGGCCTGGCCCGGGTCATCTGCGACGGGGCCAGCCGCAAGGCCGCCAACGCCCGCCGCAACCCGGCCGTGGCGCTGTGCCAGTTCGAGGGCCGCTTCTGGCTCACCCTGCAGGGCGAGGCGACGGTCACCGGCGACCCGGAGCGGGTCGCCGACGCCGTCGCCCGGTACACCGCCCGCTACCGCGAACCCCGGGTCAACCCGAACCGCGTCGCGATCGAGATCGCCGTGACCCGCCTGCTCGGCGACGCCTCCTTACTGGCCTAGCGGCTCAGCGCAGGCGGCACTCCAGCCAGACCACCTTGCCGGTGCGGCCGGTCACCACTCCCCAGCGGGCCGACAGGCCGTCGACGAGGCCGAGGCCGAAGCCGCCGTCCACCCCCGGCGAGCGCTGCTCCGGTGGTCGCGGGCTGCGGTCGGTCACCTCGATGCGCAGCCCCGCGGCGGTGCGGGCCAGCCGGATCGCGACCGCCCCGCCGCCGTGCAGCACGGCGTTGCTCACCAGCTCGGAGGCGAGGATGAGCGCGTCCCCGTCCGGGTCGCGCAGGTTCCACGCGCCGAGCTGGGTGCTGACGAACTGCCGGGCGAGGACGTTGCTGGCCCGGCCGCCCGGCAGCCGGATCGACGCGGCCGCCCCGGGCGTCCCGCCCCGGCCGTGCTTCGCTGATTTCACGGTCCACCCCCTGGTCTCGGCTTGGTCTCGGCAGGGATTCGGGGCCGGAGCGCATCCGGATGGGCGGCCTTGCCCGACCGGCTCGCGCCGGTAGAGTCGGCGGCGTGCCGGACCGTCGTGCCCCCCTCCGCCTGCTCGCGCTGTGCCTGGTGCTGAGCGTCGCCGCGTGCTCCTCGCCCGCTCCCGCAACGCCCGTGTTCACCCCGCCCAGCGGCACCGCCGCGGCGTCGGGCGCGCAGTCCGCCGCGCCGTCGGCGAGCGCGAGCGTGCGCCCGTCCGCGTCGCCGGTGGTGCGGGCCGCGCCGAAGAGCGCGCTGGCGGTGGGCGTACGCACGCTGAAGTTCACCCGCGGCGACCGCGCACTGCCCACCACGGTCTGGTATCCGGCGACTGGCAAGGCGGGCGGCTCGCCGCGCAAGGACGCCGCCGTCGCCGCCGGGCGCTTCCCGGTGGTGCTGTTCAGCCACGGCCTGCGCGGGCTGCCGACCTACTACCAGCAGCTCACCACCCGGTTCGCGGCGGCGGGTTTCGTGGTGGCCGCCCCGGCGTACCCGTTCACCAACCACAACGCGGACCCGTTCAAGCAGCTCGACATGGCCAACCAGCCCGCCGACGGGTCCGCGGTGCTCACCGCGCTGCTCAAGCTCGACGCGAAGTCGGGCGACCTGTTCGCTGGGCACCTCGACGGGGCCCACATCGGCGTCGCGGGCCACTCCGCGGGCGGGTACACGTCGGCGGGCATGCTGGCCAACAACCGCGACGCCCGGGTGGACGCGGCGATCGTGATCTCGGGCGGTTCGATGGGCGCGTTCAAGGGCGCCCGCACCCCCGTGCTGTGGGTGCACGGCGACGCCGACGCGGTGGTGCGCTACCAGGCCGGGCGGGACGCGTACAACGCGACGTCCTGGCCGCGGGCCTTCCTGACGCTGCTCGGCGGCGACCACGGCACGTTCCTCGGGCCCGGCGCGAAAGGCTTCGACCAGACCATCAAGACCATGACGGACTTCCTGCGCTGGGCGCTGTGGGGCGACGCCGCGGCCAAGGGCCGGCTGTCGGCCGACGGCAGCCGCGCGGGCGTGGCCAAGTTCGAGGCGAAACTGTGAACCTTCCGGGCGAGTGCCTGGTCTACTGGGCGGACCCGGCCGACGAGCAGCCCTGGCACCAGGGGCTGCTGAGCGAGGGCGAGCGCGCCCGGCGCGAGTCGCTGCGCCGGCCCGAGGACCGCGCCCGGCAGACGGTGGCCGCGGCGCTGCTGCGCCTGCTGGTCGGCCGGCACCTGGGCGAGAGACCCGCTGCGGTACGCGTCGAGCGCGCGTGCACCACCTGCGCGGTCCCGCACGGCCGGCCCACCGTGCCGGGCGGCCCGGACGTGTCGGTGTCGCACTCGGGCGACCGGATCGCCGTCGTGCTGAGCCTGGCCGGGCCGGTCGGCGTCGACGTGGAGCAGGCCCAGCCGCAGCGCGACATCCTCGGCGTGGCCCGGCTGGCGCTGTCCGAGGCCGAGCTGGCCGCCTGCTCGCCGCTCGATCAGGACGGCTTCTACACGTACTGGACGCGCAAGGAGTCGGTGCTCAAGGCCACCGGCGACGGCCTGCGCGTGGCGATGACGAAGATCGAGGTGTCGGCTCCGGCGCAGGCCCCGCGCCTGCACCGCTTCGACGGGCGGCCCGAGGTCGTCGAGGCCGCCCGCATGTTCACCCTCGCGCCGGGCGCGGGCTACCAGGGGGCGCTGACCGTGCTCGGCACGCCGTCGGCGGTCACCGAGCACGACGCCGCCGAGCTGCTACGTCACCAGGGCGAGGGCTTGTAGTCCTTCAGGAAGCAGCCGAACAGGTCCTCGCCGAGCTCGCCGCGCACGATCGGGTCGTACACCCGGGCGGCGCCGTCGACCAGGTCGAGCGGGGCGTGGAAACCCGCGTCCGCCAGCCGGATCTTGGTCGGGTGCGGGCGCTCGTCGGTGATCCAGCCGGTGTCGACCGCGGTCATCAGGATGCCGTCGTCGAGCATCTCCCCGGCGCTGGTGCGGGTCAGCATGTTCAGCGCGGCCTTGGCCATGTTGGTGTGCGGGTGGCCCGGCCCCTTGTACTTGCGGCTGAACTGCCCCTCCATCGCCGACACGTTCACCACGTACTTGCGGCGCGCCGGGGACGCGGCCATCGCCGCCCGCAGCCGGCTGACCAGCACGAACGGAGCGGTGACGTTGCACAGCTGCACTTCGAGCAGCTCGATCGGGTCGACCTCCTGCACCACCTGCACCCAGCTGTTGCTGGGGTCGAGGTCGGGCACCAGGCCACCCGCGTCGATCGCGGAGCCGTCGGCGATGCGCTCCAGGCTCGCCCCGCCCGTGGTCAGCGCCAGCGACGTGATCATTTCCGGGCTCAGCTGCTGGTGCGGCATGGCCTGGATCGCCGCGGCGGCCGGGCTCGACCCGGTGTAGTGGCCGAAACTGATCAGCTCGGGCAGCGGCCCGTCCGGCAGCGGGGCCGACTCGGCCGCCAGTAGCTGCCCGTACGCCTGCGGCGACCGGCGCACCGTCTGCGCCGCGTTGTTGATCAGGATGTCCAGCGGGCCCTGCGCGGCGACGGAGTCGGCCAGGGCGACCACCTGGGCGGGGTCGCGCAGGTCGATGCCGACCACCCGCAGCCGGTGCAGCCACTCGGCGCTGTCCGGCATCGCCGTGAACCGGCGCACCGCGTCCGACGGGAACCGGGTGGTGATCGTCGTGTGCGCGCCGTCGCGCAGCAGCCGCAGCGCGATGTACATGCCGATCTTGGCGCGGCCGCCGGTGAGCAGCGCGCGGCGGCCGGTCAGGTCGGTGCGGGCGTCGCGGCGGGCGTGGTTCAGCTCCGCACACGGCGGGCACAGCTGGTGGTAGAACGCGTCCACCTGCGTGTAGCGGTCCTTGCAGATGTAGCAGGCCCGCGGCTGGCGCAGGTGGCCGGCGACGTCGCCCTTGGTGGGGGAGGTCAGCCCGAACACGCCCGCAGTCTCGTCGTCGATGCGCCCCGGCGCGCCGGTCGCGGTCGCCGCGGTCACCGCCTCGTCGGCGGCGAGGACCTCCTCGCGCTTGTCCCGGCGGCGCTGCTGCTTGACGGTCTTGAACAGCCGCCCCACGGCGCGGCGCACCGCCACGGCGTCGGGGTGCTCGGTCGGCAGGTTCTCGACCTCCGCCAGCACGCTCAGGCACGCCTCCAGGCGCGCGGCATCGATCCCGGTGCGCTCCTGCTCAGTGATCGTCATCCCGCTGCCCGTTCCGTGCTCGCCTGCAACCTCGCCCGGAAACTGTACGCAAACGCCCGCACGATGACCGAATCAGCCGCCGAACGCACCCCGTACTGTCGCCCATCTCACCGCTGGGCACCGTTCAGCCCGGCGGGGCCGGGCCGCCGGGCTGAACGGTGCGGATGGGTCAGACAGGGGCGACGGTGTCGCCGGTGGCGGGGTCGGTGACGAGGATGGCCTCGACGGGGCAGCAGTCGGCGGCGTCGCTGACCGCCTCGTCGGGGTCCACGAGGTCACGCAGCGGCCGGGACTTCTTGTCGGCCAGCTCGAAGTGCTCGGGCGCGGTGCCCGCGCACAGGCCCGACCCGATGCACCGGTCGCGGTCGACGGTGACCTTCCACTGCCCGCTCACCAGCGCACCGGCAGTTCCTTGAGTCCCCGGACCAGCATGCCCTTCTTCCACGGGAGCTGCTCCTCGGCGACGGCCAGTTCGAGCTTCGGGAAACGGGTGATCAGGGTGTGCAGCGCGACCTGCAGCTCCATCCGGGCCAGTTGCGCGCCGACGCAGTGGTGCGGGCCGTGCCCGAAACCGATGTGCGGGTTGCTCTCGCGGTGGAAGTCGAGCTCGTCGGGGTGGTCGAAGACCTTCTCGTCGCGGTTGGCGGAGGCGAGCGCGCCGAGCACCGGCTCCCCGGCGCGGACCAGCACGTCGCCGAGCATGACGTCCTCGGTGGCGTAGCGGGCGAACGCGGCGGCGGTGCCCAGCGGGATGTACCGCATCAGCTCGTCGACGGCCGCCGGGATCAGCGACGGGTCGGCGCGCAGCTCGGCCAGCCGGTCGGGGTTGGTGAGCAGCACGTACACGAAGTTGGGCAGCTGGGTGACCGTCGTCTCGTGCCCGGCGGCCAGCAGGCCGGCCGACAGTTGCACGAGTTCGGCCTCGGTGAGCCGGTCCTCGTCCTCGTCGCGGGCCTTGACCATGGCGCCGAGCAGGTCGTCGGTCTCCTGGACCCGGCGCTGGGCGATCAGCCCGGCGATGTAGGCGTGCAGGTTGCCCAGGTACTCCATGATCTGCTGCGGGGTGAGCGAGGTGGTCGAGATGATGGCCTCGGACCACAGCTGGAACCGGTCGCGGTCGGCGAAGGGCACGCCGAGCAGCTCGCAGATGACGGTGACGGGCAGTGGGGTGGCGAAGTGCTCGACCAGGTCGGCGGGAGAGCCGAGCCGCTCCATGTCGTCGAGCAGCTGGTTGGCGATCTCCTGGGTGCGCGGGCGCAGCGTCTCGACCCGGCGGGCCGTGAACGCCTTGGCGATGAGCTTGCGCAGCCGGGTGTGCTCGGGCGGGTCCATCGCGAGCATCCCGGACTCGCCCTGGTGCGGGTGGGTGCGCGGCTCGTCGCGCCCGACACTGGCGGCCCGGCTGAACCGGGCGTCGCCGAGGACCATGCGCACGTCGTCGTAGCGGGTGGCGAGCCAGGCCTCCTCGCCGTACGGCAGACGCACCCTGGTCAGCGGCTCGCTGCGGCGCAGTTGCTCGTAGAGCGGGTTGAGGTTGAGCCGGTCAGGGTCCCCGAACGGATAGGTGCGGGCCGCCATGACTTCACTGCCGGTCGACATCGTCGCCCCCTCGTGTGCGTACGAATTCAACTCTATGGATGGTAGTGTGGGTCAGTCCCGAAGTCGATGCCCATTCTATGAAAAAGCCGGATATTCAAGGCGGTTCTGGGCGCGTTCACTCGCGGCTGATCCGGGACGGCAGCGTCGCCGGTGTCTCCTCCCGGACCGCCGAGATGATCATTTCGCGGAGCTGCTCCATCGGGTCGCCGTCGCCGACGGCCAGCGAGTTCTTCGTCGCCGCGATGGTCAGCCCCAGCTCGGGCAGGGCTCCGGCCAGGCTGCCGCCGATCCCGCCCACCTCGATCATCGGACCGTCCACCGCGTAGCCGAGCGTCCACCGCACCGGCATGCCGAACGTCCACTCCGGACCCCGGGTGACCGGTCGGGTCGCCTCGCGCAGCCGCGCCGGGGAGATCAGACGGACCCCGTCCACCTCGCCGAGCAGCGCCGCGAACATGCGGGCCGCCGCGCGGGCGGTGATGGTGCCGACGGCGGGCACCTCCGCGCGCAGGAAGGCGCGGTCGTTGCCCAGGTCGGCGTCCGGCCGCGCGCCGTGCGGCACCGCCCGGTCGAAGTTCGGCAGCTGCGCGCTGAGCTGCTTGAGCGCGTCCGACCAGCTCCGGTCGTCGAGCACGGCGAGCCGGTCAAGATCTTCATCGGGTACGCGGAGCAGCAGCTCGCCGGGCACGCCCAGCGGTGCGGCCACCTCGGTGGCGAGCACCTGCGACAGGGTGCGGCCGGTGGCCCGCCGGACCGTCTCGCCGACCAGCCAGCCGTACGTCCACACGTGGTAGCCGTGCGCCGTGCCCGGCTCCCACTCCGGCGCCGTGTCGGCGAGGATCGCGCACATGCGGCCCCAGTCGGCGAGGTCGGCGGTGGTCACGTCGGGCGGCAGCGCGGGCAGGCCCGCGGTGTGCGTGAGCACATGCCGCAGCGTCACGCCCGACTTGCCGTGGCGCGCGAACTCCGGCCACACCTCGGCCAGGCGCAGGTCGTAGTCGAGCCGCCCCTGCTCGGCCAGCACGTGAACCACGGTCGAGGTGAGCGCCTTGCCGGTGGAGAAGCTGAAGAACGGCGTGCCCGGGGTGACCGGCCGTCCCGTCGCGGGGTCGGCCACCCCGGCGACGGCGTCGACGATCGGCTCGCCGTGCAGGTACGCGGCGACCTGCACGCCGGTCTCCTGCCCCGAGCCGACGAGCTCGTCGACGCGCTGCTGCACACGCTGCTGGAGGAGGTGGTGCCGGTTCATGGTGCGGGGGTTTCCTCTCGGGGGGTGTCGCCGGGCGTCGCGGCCGGCCAGTGTTCGAGCAGCACGTGCAGCGCCTCGACGGACCGCCGCCACGACAGCTCCACATCGCGCGGGTGGCCGAAGCCGCCGGTCGCCTCCAGGCTCACGAACCCGTGGAACGTGCTGCGCAGCAGGCGCACCGCGTCGGTGAGATCGGGTTCGGACAGACCGTACCCGCGCAGCATGCCGTAGGTCAGCTCGTAGGTGCGCCGGAACGCCACCGGGTCGGCGGCCACGAGTTCCGGTGGCACGGGGAGTTGGGTGGCGGCGTACCGGCCGGGGTGGGCCAGGGCGTAGGCCCGGTAGGCGTCGGCGAAGGCGAGCAGCGCGTCGCGGCCCGATCGGCCCGCCACGGCCGCGCCGATGCGGTCGACGAGCTCGCCGCCGGCCAGCAGGGCGATGCGGTGCCGCAGGTCCTGCAGGTTGCGGACGTGGGAGTAGAGGCTCGCGTCCTTCACGCCGAAGCCGCGCGCCACCGCGGAGATGGTGACGCCGTCGAGCCCGGCGGTGTCCGCCAGGTCGGCCGCCGCCAGCGTCACCCGGTGCGCCGAAAGCCCTGCCCGTGCCATGAACCTAAGGATACTAGGTTTTAGCCTAGGATGGCTAGGTGATTCAGTCGACGTATGGCCGGACCAGGCCCGGGGCCGGCAGGTACGGCTCCCAGTAGACGATCTGCCAGGCCGCCTGCAGCGCGTCCTCGCACGGGTAGGTGTGCCCGCACCGGTCGCAGATGCCCTGCACCTGCATGTGGTGCTCGTTCCAGCGCTGGCGTCCCTCGGTGACCATGGTCAGGGCGCGGCTCTGAATCGCCGTCCGGCCGACGTAAGTCGTGCCGTGGGACGTGCGCCGGGCGTCGCTAGAGGATCTGGGTCGTGGCTGGGGCCTTGACATCAATCGTCTCCTGCCGTCATCCCGCATAACGCGCTACGGCACGTTAAGGTGCCGAGCTGTCGTAAACCCGTTGCCGGGGCAGGCGCCCTGCGATGGACTGGCCCCGTGAGATCGTTCGAAGAGTTGCTGGTGGAGGGCGCGAACGCGCCTGTCGACGGGTGGGACTTCGGCTGGTTCGCCGGGCGGGCCACCGAGCAGCGCCCGTCCTGGGGCTACGCGAGGCTGCTGGCCGAACGCGCCGGGACCGCGACCGCCGTGCTCGACGTGCAGACCGGCGGCGGCGAGGTGTACGCCGAAGTGCTGGCGCGCGCCCCGCGCCGACCGGCCACCGCCGCCGCGACCGAGTCCTGGCCGCCGAACCTCGCGCTGGCCCGCCGGGTCCTCGCCCCGCTCGGCGTGACCGTGGCCGAGGCCGCCGACGGGGCGGCACTGCCGTTCCCGGACGCGTCCTTCGACCTGGTGGCCAGTCGGCATCCGACGGTCACCAACTGGGCCGAGACGGCCCGGGTGCTCGCCCCCGGCGGGCAGTACCTGTCCCAGCAGATCGGCGCGGGCTCGATGCGGGAGCTGAGCGAGTTCTTCCTCGGCCCCGTCGACCCGGGCACCGGCCGCCTGCCGCAGACCCTGGCAGCTGAGGCGGAGTCCGCCGGGCTCGTCGTGACTGATCTGCGGCCGCAGGCGCTGCGCACCGAGTTCTACGACGTCGCGGCGGTGATCGTGTTCCTGCGCAAGGTGATCTGGACGGTGCCGGGCTTCTCCGTGGACAAGCACCACGACCGGCTGGCGGCCATGGACGCGCGGATCCGCGCCGACGGCCCGTTCGTCGCCCATTCTCAGCGGTTCCTGCTCGCCGCTCATCGGCCGTGATGCGCGGTCTTGTCCGGTGCGGGCAAGATCGCTGTTTCCGGTCGGAAAGTGAGGCCTGACCTCAGGTCCTGACCCGCAACAGCGATCGTCATCGCCGCGCCGCGCCGCGCCGCGTCGGGCGGGCGGGTGGGGGTCAGGGGCGCGGGTAGCGGATGAGGAGGCTCGCGTGGACGGGGTGGGCGCCGACGGCCTCGTAGAGGTGGGGGACGTCGGACCGCCAGGAGATGTGCTCGCCGGGGTGGGCGGTGAGGGGGGCGTCGGCGGGGCCGGCGCGCAGGACGCCGTCGAAGACGGTGATGTGCTCGGTCACCCCGGCGTGGTGCGCGGGTGAGTGCTGGACGGCGCCGGGCGGGACGACCATGCGGTACAGCTCGTAGGTGACCGCGTCGTCGTCGAAGACCTGCAGCAGTGTGGCTTCGACGGCGGTGCCGCGGACCACGCCCGCCTGCTGCCCGGACAGCAGCGCGGTGATCGGCACGCCGAGCGCGGCGGTCACCGACCACAGGGTGTCCAGGGTCGGGTTGCGGGTGCCGTTCTCCAGCCCCGACAGCGTCGCCTTGCCCACGTTCGCCCGCCGGGCCAGCTCGGACAGCGAGATGCCGGCGGCCTCCCGCAGCTGGCGCAGCCGCGGGCCGACGCCCTCGGCACCGGGCTCCAGGGCCGAGGGCGGGCTGCTGCGGACGGTTGCCGGACGCGCGCTCATGGGGCTATCGTGCACCACGGACGTCCGTTCCGTTTGCGGAACGATGATGGGAGCGAGGAGCACACGTGGGCAGAGGAGTGCTGCAGCCGGTGCTGGCCGGGGTGGTCACGGCGGTGGTCGGGTTCGCGAGCACGTTCGCCGTGGTGCTGGCCGGGTTGCGGGCGGTCGGCGCGGACTCGGCCCAGGCCGCGTCGGGCCTGCTGGCGGTATGTGTGGCCGGCGGCGCGACGGCGATCGTGCTGGGCCTGCGGCACCGCATCCCGATCAGCATCGCCTGGTCCACCCCGGGCGCGGCGCTGCTGGCCGCCACCGGCGCGGTCGACGGCGGGTTCGCCGCCGCCGTCGGCGCGTTCGGAGTCACCGGCGCGCTGATCATCGCGGCGGGGCTGTTCCCTGCGCTGGGCCGGGCGATCGCGGCGATTCCGCGGCCGATCGCGGCGGCGATGTTGGCGGGCGTACTGCTCGACCTGTGCATCGCCCCGGTGCGCGCGCTGGTCGACGTGCCGCTGCTCGCCGCGCCGATCGTGCTGGTGTGGCTGGTACTGAACCGCTTCGCGCGGGCCTGGGCGGTGCCCGCCGCGCTGGCCACGGCCGCGGTCGTGATCGTGCTGGACTCCCCGGGCGCGCTGCGCGGAGCCGCCGCCGCGCCGCAGGTCGTGCTCACCGCGCCGGTGTTCACCTGGCAGGCGCTGGTGAGCCTGGCCGTGCCGCTGTTCCTGGTCACCATGGCCTCGCAGAACGTGCCGGGCATGGCCGTGCTGCAGGGGTACGGCTACACCCCGCCGCTGCGCGGCGTCCTGCTCGGCACCGGGGCGGCGACGGCGGTGGCCGCGCCGTTCGGCTCGCACGCGGTGAACCTGGCGGCCATCACCGCCGCGCTGGCCGCGGGCCCCGACGCGCACCCGGATCCGCGGCGGCGCTGGATCGCCTCGGTGACCGCGGGCGCCGGCATGATCGTGCTCGGGCTGGGCGCGAGCGCCGCGACGGCGTTCGTGCTCAGTTCGCCGCCGCTGCTGATCGAGGCGGTGGCGGGCCTGGCCCTGCTCGGCGCGCTCGGCGCGGCGCTCGCGTCGGCGACGGAGCAGGAGCGGGGGCGGGAGGCCGCGGTGGTCACCTTCGTGGTGACGGCGTCGGGCGTGGCGCTGCTCGGGATCGGGGCGGCCTTCTGGGGCCTGCTGGCCGGCGGTCTCATGCTGCTGCTGCGCCCAGGAACGACTCCACCGTCGCCGCGAACACCGCCGGATCGTCCACCCACGGAAAGTGACCAGACGCCGGCTGCACCGTCAGCCGTGCCGAGCTGAGCCGCTCGGCCAGCGCGCGTACGGCGTGGCGGGTGGGCCAGATGTCGTGCTCGCCGACCACCAGCAGCATCGGCGCGGCGAGCCTGGCCAGCCGGTCCACCAGCGCCGGATCGGGCTCGTAGCCGGCGTAGAAGCCGTCGGTGGCGGGCTTGGCGAACTCGGCCGGCTCGGCGGCGGCCTGCGCCTTCGCGGCGTCGTTCCACTGTCCGTACAGCAGCGGGGCGGACAGCCACCGCAGCCGTTCGAGGTCCTCGTCGTCGGCTGCTTCGGCGGTAAGTGCGGCGGCGGCGTCGTCGATCCACGGCTCGTGCGAGCGCTCGGCCAGCACGTGCGCCAGGTCCAGATCGGACGGCAGCCCGAGCACCCGCAGCGACGGGTCGACGACGACCAGGCGGCGCAGGCGGTGCGGATGCCTGTCGGCGTACAGGAAGCACACGCCGCCGCTGGCGGAGTGGCCGAACAGGTCCATGGTGGGAAGGCCCAGGTGGGCGCGCAGCGCCTCGACGTCGTCGGCGATGCGGTCCACCCGGTAGCTCGCCGGGTCGGCGGGCACGGCCGAGTCCCCGGTGCCCCGGTTGTCGAGCAGGATCAGTGTCCGCGTGGCCGACAGCCCGCCGAGTTCCCCGAGATACCGCACCGCCTGCCCCGGCCCGCCCGGCACACACATCAGCGGCGGCCCGTCCCCGCACACCCGGTAAGCGAGCTCGGTCCCATCCCATGATCGAAAGCGCTCCACCCACCCCATCCTGCCAGCCCACCCCTGCCGCAACTTTTAAGGAGTCGCGCCTTGGGCGGCGGGCTGATGCCGCGACTCTTCAAGAGTCGCGGCAGGTGGCGGGTCAGGGGCGGGTGTGGCGGAGGTGGGTGTAGGCGCAGGCGGTGGCGGTGGTCCAGAGGAGGGCGTGGGTGGTGAGGGTCAGGGCGGTGAGGGTGGGGCCGCCGGAGGCGGTGTAGCGGGCGGCCGCCATCAGCGGGGGCACCAGCCAGGGGACGGGGGAGCCGTGCAGGCCCAGGACGACGGCCAGGACGGAGCCTGTGACCAGGACCGCCGCACCCATTCCGGCGGTACGGGTGACCGCCCGGCTTGCCAGCGCGCCCAGGGCCACGGCCGGTCCCAGTGCCAGCAGGTGCACGCCGAGTCCGATGAGGACGGCGCGGCCGACGGTGCCGTCGGGGTCGACCTCGACGGCTTGGAACACCCAGGGCGCGGCGAGCGCGACGGCGATGGTGCCGAGCCCGGCCACGGCGGCGGTCAGCAGCCCGGCGACGGTCTCGCGCGCGGCGGAGCCGATGGCCACCCGGGCCAGCCGGCGCTGCACGTCCGGCTCGACGTCGAGCAGGATCTTCGTCTGCCAGGCCAGCACGGGGAAGGCGACCAGGGCGGAGACGCCGTACGCCTCACCGGGCTCGGCCTGCCCGCCGCCGTAGAGGATCGACAGCGCGGCGAGGGCGGCGATCAGGGGCGCGACGGCCCGGCCGGTGCGGACGAAGCCGTTCAGCCGCATCCGGGTCAGTGCGATCACGAGCCGACCTCCTCGCGTACCCGCAGCACGTGGTGGCCCTGTTCGCGCAGGCGCGCGACGGCGCCGGCCAGGTCGGCGGCGCTGACCGCCACCTCCACGACGCAGCGCGGGCCGGTGTCGGCGGCGGCGGTGCTCAGCGTGCCGTCGGCGACGGTCCACGTCGCCGCGCCCGGCAGCCGCACGGTCTCCCCGCGGTGGTCGCTGACCAGCACCGACCCGCCCCGCGCGGCGACCTCCAGCACGATTCCGGGGACCAGGTCGCGGGTCGCGGCGTCCAGGCCCTCCCACGGCTCATCGAGGATCAGCAGGTCCGGCGGGACGAGCAGGGCCTGCGCCAGGCCGACCTTCTGCGCGGTGCCCTTGGACAGCTCGGGCAGCTTGACGTCGCGGAACTCGCCGAGCCCGAACCGCTGGACCCACTCGTCGACGGCCCGCCCGGTCGCTGCAGGGCCGAGCCCGCGCACCGCGGCCATGGCGCGCAGGTAACCGTCGACGGTGCTCGGCTGGTCGGCGGGGAAGCGCTCCGGGACCCAGCCCACCACGGCGGGACGGTCGCGCACCCGGCCCTTGGCCGGGCGTAGCACCCCGGCGACGAGCTGGAGCAATGTGGACTTGCCTGCGCCGTTGCGGCCCAGCACCACCACGATGCCGCCGGGCTCCACCCGGGCCGTGACGTTGCGCAGGACCCACGGGCCGCCGCGGCGGTAGCGCAGCCACACGTCGTCGAGATGCACCGGGCGATTGTGCCACCGGCGGCGGCGTACCAGCCATGAGTGATCTTCGCGCGATGCCGCGGGAGCGGACATAGGATGGTGCTTTCGTGCATGTTCGCGTGGTGCCGCGGTGTGGCGGGCCGGGCGGCCGTCGGCAGGAGGATCGTCATGGATCTCGGAGTGCACCTGGTCAGCTTCACGTTCCCGGGCGGGACGGCGGCGATCGGCCCGACGCTGGCCGCGGCGGGCCGGGCGGCCGAGGACGCCGGGGTGGCCAACCTGTCGGTGATGGACCACTACCTGCAGATGGAGGGCATGGACCTGGGCGGTCCGCTGATGCCCATGCTGGAGGGGTACACCACGCTGGGGTTCCTGGCCGCCAGCACCCGCACCCCCGCGCTGCAACTGCTGGTCACCGGCGTGACGTACCGCCACCCGGGGCTGCTTGCGAAGATCGTGACCACGCTGGACGTGCTGTCCGGCGGCCGGGCCGTGCTCGGCATCGGCGCGGCCTGGTACGACCGCGAGCACGCCGCCTACGGGGTGCCCTTCCCGCCGGTCGCCGAGCGCTTCGAGCGGCTGGAGGAGACGCTGCGCATCGTGCGCCAGATGTGGAGCGACGACGACGGCCCGTTCGAGGGGCGGCACTACCGGCTCGCGGAGACGGTCAATTCGCCGCAGGCGCTGTCCGCCCCGCACCCGCCCATCATGATCGGCGGAGGGGGAGAGAAGAAGACACTGCGCCTGGTCGCGAAGTATGCCGACGCCTGCAACCTGTTCGCCGGGCCGGGCAGCGCCCCGGAGGAGATCGCGGCGAAGCTCGACGTGCTCAAGCGGCACTGCGAGCGCGAGGGCACCGACTACGACCGCATCCGCAAGACGATCGCCTGGTCGGCCCCGGTGACCCCGGACGCGGCCGGCGGAGCCGAGTTCGTCGCGTCGCTGGAGCCGTATGCGAAGCTGGGCGTCACACAGGTGCACGTCATGCCGTACACGGCCGAGCCGGTGGCCTTCCTGGACGGGCTCGGCGAGCACGTGGTGGGCCGGCTGAAGCAGCTGTGAGCCCTCAGCCGAGGCCGAGCAGCGGCGGGACCTGCGCCATCGCGGTGACCACGTGCTCGGCCCCGGCGGCGCGCAGCGTGTCCGCGGCGGCCAGCGCGGCGAGCCCGATCACGGTCATGCCCGCCGCCCGGCCGCCGCGCACCCCGAACGGGCTGTCCTCGATCAGCACGCAGTCCGCGGGGTCGACCCCGATCCGGTCGGCGGCCAGCAGGAACAGGTCGGGCTCGGGCTTGCCCCGGGCGACCATCGACGCGCTGTAGAGGTGCTCGCCGAAGTAGCCGGTCAGCCCGGTGACCCGCAGCCGGAAGGCGATCTCCGGCGGCGTGCCGCTGGACGCCACGCACACCGGCACCGCCGCCGCGCGCAGCAGGTCCAGCAGCTCGCGTACGCCGTCGACGGCGGTCAGCTCGGTGTGCTGGCGGGCCAGCACCTCCCGCTCGTACTCGGCGGGCAGGTCGAAGCCGATCGGGCGGCCGAGTTCGCGCTCGACGTCGGCGACGCACTCGACCGTGGCCCGGCCCATGTAGCGCTCGATGCTCTGCTCCAGCGTCGTGGGCAGGCCCGCCCGGGTGACCAGCTCCGCGAAGACCGCGTTGTTGATGATCTCCGAGTCCACCAGCACGCCGTCGCAGTCGAACACCACCGCTTTGATCACCCGTACAGGCTGCCACGGTCGGGTGTGCTGTTGCTCCCCGGGTGTGATCGCGGTGTCGTCAAATGGACAAATCGGATGTTATGCCTGCGCGGTCCGGTGGATCATCCACGGCAACGACCCAGTGCGCGGAGGTACGCCATGTCCCGTCAGCTGACCCGCAGATCCGTGCTCGCCGCCGGGCTGGGCCTGGCCGCCGCGCCGCTGCTGCCCGCACACCGGTCGGCCGCCGCCGAACCCCCGCTGCGCGTCGGCGTGCTGGCCGCGCGCACCGGCGGCCTCGTCGAGTACGGCCGCCAGCACCTGCTCGGTGTGCAGCGGCGGGCCGACGGGATCAACGGCGCGACCGGGCACGGCGGCGCGCACCCCGCAGCGCAACTCGAACTGCTGCTCCAAGACGTCGGCGACACCCAGGCGACCGCGCGCGAAGCCGTGTCCCGGCTGCTCGACCGGGGCGTGCACGCCATCGTCGGGCCGCCCGCCGGCTGGCTCGACGACGCCGTCACCGGCACCGCGCAGGCCGCCTGCACCCCGCTCGTGCTCCCGGCCACCGGCGCCGCCCCGTCGTCGCCGTACGCCTTCCGCAGTGCGCCCACCGACGCGCAGGTGCACCGGGCGCTGCTCGCCGCGATGACGGCAGGCGGCCAGCGCACCGCCGGGGTGCTCCGCCTCGACGCGCGCGACACCCCGGCACTGCGGGAGGCGCTCGCCGCAGAGGCGGCCGGGCAGGGTGCGCGCATCGGGTCCACCGAGACGGTGCCGCTCGACGGCACGGGCCTCGCGGACAAGGTGAAGGCGCTGCTGGCGGCGACCCCCGAGGCGCTGCTGCTGGACCTGCCCGCGCCCCTGGCCGCCGCGGCCGCCGCAGCCGCGAAGACCGCCGGCTGGACCGGACCCGTGCTGTCCACACCGGACGCCGCGTCGGCGACGTTCCACCAGCTCGCGGGCGAGGCGGCGGCGGGGGCGCGGGCCGTGAGCCCGTGGCTGCCGGTGGCCGCCGAGGCTCCGGAGGTGCTGGCGAACTGGTCGAGCGTGCGCCGGTTCGCCGCCGAGCTGGGCACGGCTCCAGCCCCGTCCGCCGGGTACGCCGCCGACGCGGTGACCCTGCTGCACCAGGCATTCCTCGGCCACCGCGACAAGATGGCCGCCCGCGACCAGCTCGAACGCGCCTGCTGCGTGGGCGTCACCGGCGTGTTCAACCTGACCGCCGACGACCACGCGGGCCTGGCCCCCGACGCCCTCACCGTGCTCACCTCCCGCGCGGGAGCCTGGACGACCCTGCCACCGGCACCGTGACCACGCCCGTGGGTGGCCTGCGCCTGGCGCACAATAGCGGCATGCCGGATGACTCCGCTGCGCCCGCAGCCGTCGAGGAGGACTGCCTGCTGTGCCGGCCCGCCGACGCGGACAGGTTCTTCGAACGCCGGCGGGTGTGGGAGGACGAGCACTGGCGGCTGTCGGTGGTGCTCCGAGGCGCGGTCGCGGGGTTCGCGCACCTGGAGCCGCGCAGGCACATCCCGTACATCACCGACCTGGCCGGGCCTGAGGCGGCGACGCTCGGGCCGGTGCTGGCCCGCGCCACCGCGGCGGTGCGCGAGGCGACCGGAGCGGACAAGGTCTACGTGTCCGTCTTCGGCGACCGGGTGCCGCACCTGCACTTCAACCTGGCCCCGTTCCACCCGGGCGGCCCGCTGGTCGGCGGTGCGGGTCAGGTGCGGGCCGACGCGCCCAGGCTCGACCGGGGCACGCACGAGGCCGCTGCGGCGTCGGTGCGCCGAGTGCTCGGCGGCTGAGGGGCGCGCCGTCTCGCCTGCGCCCCGCATGACGCCGGCACCGGCCGGTTGCGGATGAAGATCTGTTTTTGTGGACGCTAGCTGCCCCTATCGCGGCACCTAGCGTCCACAAAAACAGATCTTGTGGTTGCCGGCGGCGGCGCTCGGTGACCAATGGGGCATTTCGGCAATTTTGCGAATTCTTGTCCGGTTTACGCTGTTTGTCGGTAGCGTCAGGGCAGCCCGACCTTCCCCTAGCAGTGGAGAACCCATGCGCCGCACCGTGCGACGTGGTCTCTTGTTGCTGACCACGGCCACCGTCCTCGTCCTCGGCTGGCCCGGCGTCAGTGCGCAGGCCGCCGCCTACCTGAGCCACCGCACCACCGTCGACATCTTCCGCGACGCCGGGATCTCGATCTGGTCCAGCGGCAAGTGCTCCGACCGCGACAACCCGAACTGCACCTCGTTCGAGCGCATCCGCCGCAGCACCGTCGACGGCCTGCTCACCCTGCGCAAAGCAAGCAAGTGCGACCTGCGGGTCACCGGCGGCACCGAGACCGGCCACGGCTCCGGCACGTACACCCACTGGAACGGCTGGAAGATCGACATCAGCAAGTACGACTGCGTCGGCCGCTACATCAAGCGGTACTTCCGCTACGTCGGCTACATCAAGGGCTGGGGTTACCAGTACAAGGCCCCGTCCGGGAACGTCTACACCGACGAGGGCAACCACTGGGACATCCTGTACTACAGCTGCGGCGGCTGCTCCGACGACGACGCCGACCTGGCCCCGAGCCCGTCGGCGAAACCGAGCCCGAGCCCGTCGCCCTCGCCGAAGCCCAGCCCGTCGGCATCGGCATCGGCGAAGCCGAGTCCGTCGGCGTTCTCGAGCCCGTCCACGCCAGCGCCCTCGGCTGTCCCCGCCGTGCCGCCCTCGGCCGCTGCGTCCGCGGCCGCCCCGCCGAGCCCGTCGGGAGCAGCCCGGCCCAGCTCGTCGGCATCGGCCCCGCCGAGCGCGTCCGCTTCGGCGCAGCCGGTGGTCGCTCCCGCGGTCTCGCCTGGTGTCACGCCTTCGGTGAGCCTGAGCGCCGGTCCGCCGGTGACGGGCACAACTGCGCAGCCCGGCACAACTGGGCAACCCGGCATGACCGCACAGCCCAGCGCTTCGGCGCAGCTCAGCGTCGCCGCGCAGCCCAGTGCGACCGCTGCCCAGCCGGGCCTGGCACCGCCGATCCTGGCTCCATCGGCGACTCCTTCGGCCACGCCGTCCGCGACGCCGTCGGCGGGACCGTCGGCATCGGATGGAGGCGTCCCGGTCGCACCGCCCGGCGCCGCGGGTCAGGCGGCGCAGGAGTCACCGCTGGCACTGCCGCCGCCTCCGCTGCGCGAGCCGGTGCCGGAGCCGACGAAGCTGCTGCGGGCCGTGGACCCGGAGCCGCGTACGCCGCCCGCGACCATGAACCCGGCAGAGGTCGACGCCCCGCTCGGCTGAGCAGGCACCGGGCCGTCCGCGCGGGAGAGCCGCCCGCGGACGGCCCGGTCAGCCCTTGACGTAGGAGAACTTCTCCGCGATCCGGCCGTCGCGGACCCGGATGACGTCGACGCCGCGCACGTGCCCGGTGCCCCAGCCGTAGCGCCACCGCTGCACCACCAGGTCACCGGCGACGGTCAGCTCCTCGATGTCGAACCGGCCTTCGAGCTGCTCGAACACCGGCCGCCAGGCCTCACGCACCTCATCGCGCCCCTCGTGCCGGCGGCCGTCCGGGGCGGGGTTCGTGCTCTCGAACACCACGTCGGCCGTGCACAGGTCGAGCGCGGCTTCGAGGTCGTGGTCGTTCCAGGCGTCGTTGAACGCGCCGACCAGTGCAGGGGTGTCCATGGAAGGACGATAGGGCCGCGCGTGTCCGGCGGACGCAAGGCCGGGCCGCGCGCCGGTGCCGGGTTCCGGACATGGGCCGCGCGCCGGTCCTGTGGCCCAGCGACCGGCGCGCGGAGTTCGGGTCGTCAGGCGGTGAAGCCCGCGAACAGGATCGACGCCAGGCCGAGGCCGATAGCGAGGTTGGCCAGGGTCGCGCCGCCGAACACGGCGACCGGGCGCCAGCCCGCCTCGCGCAGGGCGCTGACGCGCAACTGCAGGCCGATGCTGACGAAGGCGAGGATCAGGAACCAGGTGCGCAGGTCGTTGATGACGCCGATGTGGGCCTTGGCCTCGGCGGCGCTGACGGTGCCGGCGTACCAGGAGCCGATGGCGGAGGCGGCGATGAAGCCGAGCACGAACTTGGGGAAGCGGTCCCACAGCTGGCGCAGGCCGGGGCGCTGCGCGTCGGCGTCCTTCTCCACCTTGAACGCGAAGTAGGCCGTCAGCGCGACCGCGACGATGCCGATCAGCGCGTTCTGGGTGGCCTTGACGATGGTGGCGATCTGCAGGGTCTGCTCGCCCGCGATCGCTCCGGCGGCGGTGACCGCGGCGGTGGTGTCGATGTTGCCGCCGATCCAGGCTCCGGCGACGGCGGGGCTGAGCCCGAACACGTCGGCGAGCCACGGCAGCAGGAAGATCGAGGGCAGCGCGAAGATGATGACCAGGCTGGCCGCGTACGCGAGCTGCTCGCGCCTGGCCCGCACGGCTCCGGCGGCGGCGATGGCGGCGCTGACGCCGCAGATCGACACGGCGGCCGACAGCAGGGCGCGCAGCTTCTCGTCGAGGCCGAGCAGGCCGCCGAGATACCAGGTGATCAGGAAGACGCTGCTGATCAGCAGCACGGCCTGCAGGATCGCCGGCCCGGCGGCCTTGACGATCAGGCTGAGGTTGATGGACGCGCCGAGCAGCACCAGGCCGGTCTTGATGAAGAACTCGGTGCGCACCGCGTCGGCGATGCGCTCGCGCAGCCCCGCGTAGTAGACGATCACGTTGCCGATCAGGCCGAGCGCGATCGCGTAGATCGGGTATTCGACGGCGGCGGCGAACTTCTCCAGGCTGGTGCCCTTGGCCGCGGCCGGGACCGTGTCCTCCAGGTAGCGGGCCACCGAACCGAGGACGAGCACGATGAGCACGCCGAGGACGAGCCACGGCCAGGTGCGGGCGGTGCGCTCGGCGGTCGCGGGCGCGAGGTCCTCCTCGGTGGCGACCATCAGGGCACCAGGCCCGTCGGGATGACGCCGGTCAGCACGAGCGCGACCAGGAGCAGGCCGACGGCGGTGGCCAGCCAGTCCTCGTTGAGCGCGGCGCGCAGGGCGCGGGCGACGGCGTTGGAGTCGGTGGCGGTCTGCTGCGGGGTCAGGTCACTCATGGCGTACGCCTTTCGGGGCTGGAGGTGGCGGACGGTGCTTATTCTATACAAGGCCGGTAGGATTAGTCGAGATTAGATTTCTTGCCTGGTCACAGGGCTGCGCCCCTGCTGTTGTAGCAGCAGGGGCGCAGCTTTCGTCCTATTTGCGGGCGGTGGCTACAGCGGTTCGAGCCAGATGTTGCGGAACCGCGGGTTCGCTCCCGCGTCCCCGTGGTCCTGCAGCCGGAGCGGGCCACCGGACGCGCCCTCCGGCGCACCGGCACCGGTCGGCCCGTTGATCGTGATGTCGTTGTGCACCACGAACCCGTTCCACACCACGGTCACCCGGGCGTCGGCGATCTTGTTGCCGGAGCCGTCGAACCGGGCCGCCCGGAACACGATGTCGTACGACTGCCAGGTCTCCGGCGCGCCCGCCGCGTTCACGGTGGCGGCCGCCTTGGTGTAGATCGCGCCCGCCTCGGTGTTGTCGAGCGCGGTGTCGCCGTACGAGTCCAGCACCTGCAGCTCGTACCGGTCCTGCAGGTAGATGCCGCTGTTGCCGCGCTGCTGGCCGGTGACGTTGGCCGGGTAGAGCGGCTCGTACCACTCGACGTGCAGCTTGAAGTCGCCGAACGCCTGCCGGGAGCGGATGTCGCCGCCCAGCGACTCCAGCGAGCCGCCGGAGAACGGCCACGTCGCCGCGCCGCCGCTGGAGTTCTGCCACGAGGCCACGTCGTCGCCGTCGAACAGCTGGATGCGCTGCCCGCTGCCGGCCGCCGCCCAGCGCTGGCTGAGCACCCCGGCCGCCTGCCAGATGTGCAGCTGGGTGCCGTTGGCCGAGCTGCCGCCCAGCGCGTCGAGCACCTTGCCCGACTGCGGGTTGAGCAGCGTGCCGTCCGGCTGCGGCTGCCAGACCTGCGAGCCGGTGCCGTTGCAGGTCCACAGCTGCACCTTCGTGCCGTTGGCGGTGCCCGCGTTGTCGACGTCCAGGCACTTGCCCAGCACCTGGTACGCGCTGCCGACCCGGCTGAAACGCTGCGCGTTGCTGCCGTTGCACGTGTACAGCTGGATCTTCGTGCCGTCGGCGGTGCCCGCGTTGTCGACGTCGACGCACTTGCCGCCGATGCCGACGATCGCCCCGGCCCCGCCGGACACCGTCAGCGCGTCCAGGTTGACGTGCCCGGTGTCGCCGCTGTCGTACTTGATCGCGATCGTGTTCGCGCCCGCGTTGAGCACGACGCTCTCGGTGATCGTCGACCAGGTGTCCCAGTTGCCGGTGTTACCGAGGGTGACCTGCCGCTGCTTGACGTTGTTGACGTACAGGCTGACGGTCTTCGGGCCGACGAACGGGTTCGGGCCGTTGCTGAAGCGCAGCGCCGCCTGGTAGGTCCCGGCCGTGCCCGCCGTCACGGTGAACGTCGTGGTCGCGCCGAGGGTGCCGTACCCGGCCACGAAGCCGGTGCCGGTGTAGCCGGTGTGGTCGGTGGCGACCGTCGCGCCGCCGCTGCGGGCCGCCGACTCGGCCTGGTAGATCCCGTCCGCCGGGGGCGGGGTCTGGCCGGGGACGGCGTTGAGGGTGTACCACGCCTCGGTGCTCCACAGCGAAGCGCCGGTGCTGGAGGTGAACGGGCGCGGCGAGCGGATGTGCACCACGCGCCCGGCCAGCCGGCCGTCGACCGCCAGGGTCACCTTCCTGCCGTCGGCGGACAGCGTCGCCGAGGTCACGGTCAGCGTCTGCTCGTCGAGCTTCGGGCCGCCGTAGTCGGCCGTGGCCTGGTAGCGCCACTGCTTGAGCTTGTACGCCGAGGCCAGGCTCGCCGCCGTCGCCGCCGACAGGGGCTGGGTGTACTCGATCTCGAACCCGGCCCCGGTGGCCCGCACGGCCAGGATGTCGAACACCGACGTGCCGTTCGGGGTCAGCTTCTGCAGGCCGTAGGTCAGCTTGCCGGACTGGCCCCAGTTGCCGCCCGCGCCCAGGCCGCCGAGGTAGATCGCCCCGTCCGGGCCGATGTTGACCTCGGAGACACCGGCCTCCAGGCCCTGCGTCATCCGGAACAGCGCGCCCTGGTACTCCCCGTTGACCTTCTCCACGAACGCCCGCTGCAGGCCGCCGTAGGTCACGTCGCCGATCACGAACTGCCCGGCGTACACGCCGCTGAGCAGCAGGATCGGGGTGCTCGGCGAGTTGGCGATCTCGTTCTGCGGCATCCACAGCACCGGCGGGGTCACCGGCGCGGTGTCGAACGGTCCGGCCGGGGTGGTGTAGTGGTTGAAGAAGCGGCCCTGCTTGATGTGCAGCAGCTTCGACGAGGGCAGCCAGCCGCCCTGGTTGTCGGTGACGAAGACGCCGTTCTCCGGACCCCACCCGATGCCGTGCGGGGTGCGCAGGCCGCCGGCGATGTAGGACACCGCGCCGGTCGCCTTGTTCACCTTGATCGTGGTGCCCCGGTTGGTCGCGGGCTGCGGCACCGTGGTCGCGCCGCCGTAGTTGATGGACACCGACAGGTTCAGGTAGAAGAACCCGTCCTGATACAGCAGGCCGAAGGCGAACTCGTGGAAGTTGCCGCCGAACGGCCAGGTCGCGATGGTGTTGTACTGGTCGGCCACGTCGTCGCCGTTGGTATCGAGCAGCTGCGTCAGCCGCTGCTTCTCGGTGACGTAGACGACGCCGTCGACCACCTTGAGACCCATCGGCTCCTTGAGGTTGCCCGCGATCTTCTTCGTGGTCACGTTGCCGGGGCTGGTCGCCCCGCCGGTGTTGCCCAGCACGTAGACCTCACCGGCCTGCGACGTTCCCGACTGGTCGGTGCCGCCCCAGGTGCAGATGACCAGCCGCCCGTCGGGCAGCCAGTCCATGCCGGTGACCTTCGGCTGGAACGTGCCCGGCCGCAGGTTGGTCAGCGTGTACCCGGGGTGCACGCCGGTCAGCGGCAGGCCGTCGCCGGGGGAGTCGGCCACGCCCTCGCACTCCTTGCGGCCCGGCGCGGTCACCCGCACCACACCCGCGTCGGTGCTCAGCGCCGAGTTCGGCACCAGCGTGAACGTCGACGAGCCCGGCGTACGCCACTCCAGGGTGAGCTGCTGGCCGCCGGTGCGCTCGAAGTAGTCGATGCGCAGCGCGTGGTAGCCGGTGGTCAGGTTGACCGTGCCCTCCATCGCGGTCGCGCCGTGCAGGCCGTCGTGGTTGACCACCATCGCGCCGTCGATCATCAGCTCGGAGCCGTCGTCGCTGGTGAGCCGGAAGGTGTACGCGCCGGCCGTGGTGATGTTGACGTTGCCGAGCACCTGGGCGAGGAACAGGTCCTCGAACCCGAAGTCGGCCGCGGTGGTCCAGTTGACCGTCGGCATCAGCTTGTCGACGTTCGGGGTCTGGCCCGGCTTGAGGACGCAGATCTCGTTGAGCGGCACCTGGAGGTCGAACACGCGCAGGGTGACGCCGGGTTCCTGGGTCGGGATCGCCGCGGCGGGCGCTGCCCATACCCCGCCCGCGAGGGCGAGGGCCAGGGATACCAGCACGGGACCGCGAATTCGGCGTAGCAGTCGTCTGCCCATCGTTGCTCCTGGGGGAGGAGAGAGGTGGCCGTGCCCGGGTGGTCATCGACGCCGACGATTAACACACCAGAAACATCGGAGGGTGGATCGAGACATTAGACGCTTTCGATCGCGCTGTCCATATCTTTCGATCAGTACTGCAAAAGTTCTTGCCGTCTCTACGAAAGTCGCCGGGCGCGGTATCGCAGAGCGGCCTCCCATGTGGCCGTATGCACTGCTCGCGCCAGTCGCGATCCCCACTCCGAACGCGGCCCGCAGAACGGGACCTCCTCGCCCGCCTCCCGCGCGGCCACGCATACCGCGTCGGTGGGCGTGCCCGAGGCGTCGAACCCCGCGGCCAGCAGCGCCTGCACCTTCGCCTCGGTCGCGGTGGCCACCGCGTTGACCATCGCGCCGGGCGACAGCGCCACCGGCAGCGCGACGACGATGTTGACGGTGCCGGGGACCGGCACCGCCCTTTGCGCCGACGTTGCCAGGTCAGTCGTCGCGGGCTCGGCGGCCCAGCCGCACACGCCGATCCCGGCCGTGACCAGTGCCTCGACGCCGCCGTCGGTGGCGAACGCGCCCTCGGTCACGCGGGCGGCCGTCATCAGGCCCACGCCGCGGCCGGTCATGCCGTGCCGCTGGGCGATCTCGGCCAGGTGCCGGTCCGGGTCCAGACGGGTGTATCCGTGGCCGACCTGGGCGTTGAGCACCCACGCTCGCGGTCCGAGTCCGCCGCCGAGTACCGCGCTGGAGATCATCTGCCAGCCGTCGCCGGCTCGCCACAGCAGCGCGGGCCAGGTGCCCGACGCGTCCTCATGCCGGACGAGCAGGGCGCGCAGCAGCGCGGCGTCGGGGTGGGGGATCGGCACACGGCACCTTAACGCGCTCGCCGCGCCGGCCGCGCCGGAGGCGACTTTCAACGTCTATGAGGAACGGGGCGGGCGAGCGGCGGAGACCGCCTTCGCGGGCTGCGCGCGGCGAGGGCGGGGAGGAGTCGGCGGGGACGGAGTGGTCGGCGCGGTGCCTGCCGGCAGCGCGGCCCCGCGGGCGGGCCACCAGTTGGCGCGGCCGAGCAGGGACATCACGGCGGGCAGCAGCAGCCCGCGGACCACGGTCACGTCCAGCAGCACCGCGACGGCCATGCCGACGCCGATCTCCTTGACCGCGATCAGCTCGCCCAGCGCGAAGCCGAGGAACACGATGCCGATCGACACCGCGGCGGCGGTGACCACGGGGCCGGTGGCGGTGATCCCGGCGAGCACGGCGCGGTCGCCGGCGGCGCGGGAGTCGCCGGCGCGGCGAGTCCACTCCTCCCTGATCCGGGCCAGCAGGAACACCTCGTAGTCCATGGACAGGCCGAAGATGAACACGAACAGCAGCAGCGGCGTCGTCAGGTCCAGCGCACCCCAGGGCGTGAAGCCGAGCAGGCCCGACCCCCAGCCCCACTGGAACACCGCGACCAGCACGCCGAGTGTGGCCACCATCGTCAGCAGGTTCATCAGCAGCGCCTTGACCGGCACCACCAGCGAGCCGGTGAGCAGGAACAGCAGCAGGAACGTGGCGGCCACGACGACGGCGAGCGCGACGGGCAGCCGGTCGCCCGTGGCGTCCTTCGCGTCGACGAGCTGCGCGGCGGGACCGGCAACCAGCACCGGCACGGTGGTGTCGAGCGCGCGCAGGTCGCGTACCAGCTGTTGGGTGCGCTCGCCCGCGGCCGGGCCGGGCAGCTCCACCTCGGCGACGACGGCCTGCGGCGGCACGTTCTCACGCAGGTCCACATCGGTCACGCCGGGCAGGGCGCGGATTCGGGCCAGCAGGGACTGCACCGCCGGATCGGCGGCCCCGGCCTCGATCACCACGGGTATCGGCTGGGGATACTTCGCGGCGAAGTGGCGCTCGTACGCCTCGTACGCCTGCCGGGACTCGCTGCTCGCGGGCAGCGAGCGGGCGTCGGAGTCGGCCAGGTTCACGTGCAGCAGCGGCACGCCCAGCGCGAGCAGGGCGGCGCTCACCGCCAGCGCGACCGCGACGGGCCGGCGCTGCGCGAACGCCGCGGAGCGGGCCAGCAGCCCCGGGCCGCGCCGGGCGGGCCGCCGCCACACCCAGGTCCGGGTGCCCGGCGCGGGGATGCGCCGGTGCGCGACCGCGATCAGCGCGGGCACCAGCGTCAGGCCGGTCGCGGTCGCCAGCAGCACGACCAGCGCGCCGCCCAATGCCATCGCGGCCAGCAGCGGATCGGCGAACACGAACAGGCCCGACAGCGCGACCCCGACCGCCAGCCCCGACACCAGCACGGCCCGCCCGGCGGTGGCCACCGTCCGGGCCAGCAGGTCCGGGATCGGCGCGCGTGGGTCGGCGGCCCGCTCCTCGCGGAACCGGGCAACGATCAGCAGGCTGTAGTCGACGGCCAGGCCCAGGCCGAGCAGGGTCACCACATTGACCGTGTAGTCGCTGACGCCGATCGCACCGGCCAGGCCGGTCAGTGCGAGCAGCGTCCCGGCGACCGTGGCCAGCGCGGCGCCCATCGGCAGGCTGCCCGCGGCCAGGCCGCCGAGCATCACGACCAGCGCCCCGCACAGCACGACCAGCGCCACCGACTCGCCGAGCGCGGCGTCCGCGATCGCCTGGTCGCCGAAGTCGCGTTCGGCGAGCAGCTTGCCGCCGACCCGCACCTCCGGCACGGCGACCCGGTGCAGCGCCGCGCTGACCTGGTCGGCCACGGCGAGCGCCGCGTCGTCGTCCAGCGCCGGGGCCAGCTCGACCACGACCAGCGAACTCTGGCTGTCGGCCGTGATCTGCGCCGAGCCGGCGGTCCACGGGTCGGTGACCTTGACGACGCCCGGGATCGCCCGGATCTCGAACATGATCTGAGTGGCCTGGTTGACCAGGTCCGTGGCGAAGAAGTTGCGCCCCGACAGCACCGCCACCACCTGCTCACCGGTCGGCGTCAACGCGTCGAGGCGGGCCTGCGCGACGGTCGAGGGCGCGCCGGGGCGCAGGTCGTCCAGTGGCTGGGTTCGGTCGTACACGGTGCCGCCGAAGACCGCACCGCACAGGGCGATCCCGGCCCAGACCGCGATCACGGCGTACCGCCCCCGGGCCGTGATCCGACCGAGCCGTGCGAGCATCGCGTCCTCCAAGGCGTGACCATGCCGATCTTTCGATCGCCGGAGGTCATGAAATACCGCCGACCGTCCGAACGCAACAGGCTCGTGGCGGGGGCTGTTCACCGCGACCGCCCGTTGGTACGTTCTCGCGCATGCCGATCGCCCGTGCGCTGCGCGCCCTCACCGCCGGCTGCGCCCTGGCGGGCGTGGTGCTGCTGCTGGTGCACACCGGCGGCGACGCGGGCATCGCCGTCTACTTCACGGTGCAGAGCAACCTGATCGTCGCGGCCGTGTTCGGGCTCGCCGCGTTCGGCCGGGGCGACGTGCGGCTGCGCGGGGCGGCGACGCTCTACATCGCGATCACCGGCACCGTGTACCACCTGGTGCTGACGAATCCGGCCAGCCCGTTCTTCACCGCCGACCCGGGTGCGGAGACCCTGCACAACCTGCTGCTGCACACGGCCACGCCGCTGCTCGCGGCCGCCGACTGGCTGCTGGTCAACCGCGACCGGGTGCGTTGGTGGCACGCCGGGGCCTGGCTGGCCTACCCCCTGGCCTACCTGGCGTTCGCACTGGTACGCGGCGCGATCACGGGCCGGTACCCGTACCCCTTCATCGACGTGGCGGCGCTGGGCTACGGCGCGGTCGCGGTCAACGCCCTGGTCTTCTCCGTGTTGTTCTTCCTGCTCGGCCTGCTGCTGATCGGGCTCGGCGAACTTGCCCGCCGCACCCGGCGCGCTCCGGCGGTCGAGCAGATCAGCTGACGGTCGCCGTCACCATGCCCGTCGTGCCGAGGGAGACCTGCGCGACGACCTGAGCACGTCGCGATCTTGACGGCCTGTAGTCACCGGGACGACCGGAAACCGTCAAGATCGGAGGGGCAGGGTGGCTGAGGCGAGTTCGGTGCGGTTGCGTACACCGAGTTTGCGGAAGATGTTGCCGAGGTGGAACTCGACCGTCTTGGCCGAGACCCCCAGTTGCGCCGCGACCTCCCGGTTGCTGAGGCCGCTCGCGACGGCATGGGCGACCCTGGCCTCGGCCTCGGTCAGCTGCGGTCCGTCGAACGGGTCCGGTCGCGGCTCGGCCGCGGCGGGCCGTGGATCGTCCGGCGCAACCCGCGCTTCGGACCGGGTCGGTTGCGGCTCGGCGGATCGGGGTGCGGGGATGCGGGGCACACCGACCGGGCCGCCCGGCACGCCGAGGCGCTGCAGGTCGGCCATGACTCGGGCGAGCAGGCCGGCCGCGCCGATCGTGGCGTACCCGGTGCAGGCGGCCTCCAGCAGCCGTACCGCGTCGGCGCGGCGGCCGAGCCGGGCATGCTGCGCGCCCAGCAGCCAGGCCATCCGGGGCCGGGAGAGCCGCTCCACGGGCCGGTTCAGCCCGGCCAGGGACGTCTCGAAGCGGGCCATCGCCTCCGGGTCGGCTGGCTGGGCGATCCAGGTGCGCCAGGCGGGCAGCGCGGGTGCGCCGGGCCAGCCGAGCGGCGGGTCGGGCATCCCGGCCAGCAGCGCGGCGGCGGCCTCGGGGCGGCCGTGCAGGGCGTAGTGGGTGGCCAGTTCCCAGCGGTGCTCGAAGATCAGGCCCGAGTTGGCCCCGACCACGGTGCCGACCAGATACTCCAGTACGCCCAGCCAGGCGTCGGTGTCGCCCGCGGCCAGGTGCAGCGCGGCCGCGCACTCGGCGATGTGCGCCGCGACCCAGGCCGACCCGGACCGCGCCGCGAGGTCGCGGGACTGCGCCAGGCAGGCGGCCGAGGCGGTCAGGTCCCCGCACATCGCTTCGATCTTGATCAGCCAGGAGGCGGCCTCGGCCTCGATATCGATCCGTCCCGCCGCGCCGGCCAGCCGCCGCGCCTCGTGCAGCCCGGCCCGGCCGCGCAGCAGGTCGCCGCTCCAGGCGTCGCCTAGCGCGAGCATGGACGCCAGCCGCGCCCGGCGGGCGGGGTCGGCGTCGGCCTGGGCCACGAAGGGGGCGAAGCGCGGCCGGACCTCCTGCGGACGCATCAGTTGCAGCGTGCAGATGAGCGCGCATTCCAGGTAGAGCGAATCGGTGTGCAGTCGGTGCGTCTCGGTGAGCCGCAGCGCCGTCTCCAGGTGCCGGGTGGCGTGCGGTTTCCTGGTGCGTACGCCGACGACCCCGGCCACGGTGTGGAACAGCACCTCTGTCTGCGGCCGGGCCGGGTCGGAGCGGAGCGCGGCGAGCCGGTCGGCCAGCGGCCTCAGGACGGTCGCGTCCGCGGTGCGGGACATGCTGAAGAACGCCTCGGCGATCAGCCGGGCGGCGGCCACCGGCTCGCCGGCTCGCCGGGCGTCGGCCAGCAGCCGATCGGCATCGACATCGAAGAACACGCGCACAGAGTAGTGGGGTCGTACCAGGGAAATCCCCAGGTGGAGAGGGGGTGCGAGTGGCGGGATGCCGACAGCGGGCGGTCTGCCGGAGCGCTCGGTGCGACCGTCGCCGCATGCCTCGAAGAATCCTCAGTATCGGTACGGCGACCGTCCTGTCCGGAGTGCTCGCGATCGGCGGCGGCGTGCCCGGCGCGGCGGCCGAGGAGCGCAACCGCGAGCGGCGGGTGCTGCGCCTGTGCGACCCGACCGGCTGTTACGTCTCCTGGCGGGCCTACGACTCCGATCGCGACGGTGTGTGCGACGTGGACGAGGTCGCCGCGGGCACCGACCCGCACGACCCGGCGAGCAGGCCGCCGCTGCGGCACGTGGCGGAGCTGGCCGCGAGCCGGGCACTGCCGACGTTCGAGTACGGCGTGGGCGGTTTCGTGCTGTTCCCGGCTGAGATCATCGCCGCCCGCCAGAAGCTCGGCGTCGACCCGCTGGGCGCGTTCCCGCTGCCCGAACGCGCCGACACCCTCACCCGCCTGGGCGTCTCCGCGAAGCAGCTCGACGAGTACGGGATCTCGCTGGAGCGGGACGGCTTCTCCCTCGGCCTCGACGGGCTGACCGCCAAGCCCGGCCGGCCGGCCGGGGTCAAGCTCGGCCGCTTCGACGCGAGCCTGGTCAGCGCGGGCACGGCCAACCCGCACCTCGCGCACGGCGGCTGGCTCGGGGCCGAGCAGGCCGGCGACGGCGGCACGGTCAACCGGTACCGGGACGGCTCGACCGAGCAGGTGACCCGGGACGGCCACCACGTGCAGATCGTCTACAGCGACGAGAAGGGCCAGACCAACAGCAACTGGAACGGATTCGACGACACCCGGGTGGACGGCGCGGCGGCGGTGCGCGACATGCGCGGCGAGCGCTATCAACCCGACGGTGACAAGGAGTCGACGCACGAGGGCACCTCCCGCGACGACCTCGACGGCCCCGAGGACAGCTACTCGGGGGTGAGCGACTACCCGGAGGACGACGGCGGTTACGTCAACCCCGACGAGGCGTACGGCGGCATCGTCACCGAGGAGATGGTCGACGGGGTGCTGCGGCTGCGCGGCGCGGCGGTCGACGTGGTCCAGGGCTGGCACGCGCCCGGAACGGACGGGACGCCGGACGACGTGCGCGACCCCAGCACGATCATGCTGGTCGACGACACCGCCGGGGACCTGTACGTGCTGGTCGAGCCGACCCGGCTGGCCGCGATGCCGCTGCCGGAGGGCCGGCCCGACCTGCCGGACCCGATGGATCGGGTGCCGCCGACGCTGCCCGGCACGGGCGGCTGTGGCGGGCTCTGCTGACACCGGGGCCGGGTGGCGGTGATCGGCCGCCACCCGGCCCGGACCGCCGGGCCAGGGCGGGTGAACCGTGCCGGGGCCCTGCCCGCCCCGGCACGGCGGCAGGCGGCGGCCCGCCCGTCATCAGGCGGGCCGCCTTCGTCGTCGGCCGGTGCGCGGCCGTGCAGCGCGCTGCGGGCGGCGCGCTCGGTGACGGCCCCGTCGAGGCCGAGGGACTCGGCTGCGGGGACGGCTCCGGACCGGGGCCGGGCACCGCGGGCGGGGTGACCGACAGGAAGTCCAGCTCCGCGAAGCCCTCGCCCTTGGCCAGCCGCACCTTTCGCCGGCCCGCGGGCAGCGGCACGGTGACCTCGGCGCGGCGCAGCACCTGGTCCTGGCGCGGCCCGGTCAGCCACGCCCCGGTGGTCGGATACACGGTGATGACGGACTCGACGGTGGCCGCGTGGGCGGGGCGGTCCGGCTGGCCGGGCAGCAGGCCGGAGGCGAGCGCGAGGGCCGAGGCCAGCGCGGTGGCGGCGGCTGCGGTGAGATGTGCGGCACGCCGTCCGGGCGGCGGGCGCCTGCGGGAGAGATACACGGGAATCCCTTTCCTGAGAGCGAATGTGGGAGCGCTTCCAGGGCCTCAGGATTCAGCCAGGGCGGGGATTCGCATAGACGTTTTGAAATGTCTTCCGGAGGGGCTGCGAAGGCGGACAGTGACGCACGAGCGTGACTCAGCTCGCATCCCGGGGATACCCCGTCATTCAGCTCATATTCAGGGAGCACTCTGCTGCCAGTAGCCTCGCACAGGCAGGAGTCCCGGCATGGACGTGACGGATCTGGCCCGCTGGCAGTTCGGTGTCACCACCGTCTACCACTTCCTTTTCGTGCCCCTCACCATCGGCTTGGTGTTCATGGTGGCCGCCTTCGAGACGGCCTGGGTGCGCACCGGCGACGAGAAGTGGCTGAAACTCACCAAGTTCTACGGCAAGCTCTTCCTGATCAATTTCGCGATGGGCCTCGTCACGGGCATCGTGCAGGAATTCCAGTTCGGCATGAACTGGAGCGAGTACTCGCGCTTCGTCGGCGACGTGTTCGGCGCGCCGCTGGCCATGGAGGCGCTGGTCGCCTTCTTCCTGGAGTCGACGTTCCTCGGCTTGTGGATCTTCGGCTGGGACCGGTTGCCGAAGAAGATCCACGCGGCCTGCATCTGGGTCGTCGCGGTCGGCACGGTGCTCAGCGCGTACTTCATCCTGGCCGCGAACTCGTGGATGCAGAACCCGGTCGGCTACCGCATCAACCCGGACACCGGTCGCGCCGAGCTGACCGACATCGTCGCCGTGCTGACCAACAAGGTCGCGCTGATCACCGTGCCGCACACCGTGGCCGGGTGCTTCCTGGTCGCGGGCGGCCTGGTCACCGCGGTCGCGGTCTGGCACCTGGTGCGCCGCCCCGGCCAGGACACCGGCACGTACCGCAGCGCCGTGAAGATCGGCGCGTGGACCACCCTGGTCGCGATGGGCGCGATGCTGCTCACCGGCGACATCCAGGGCAAGATCATGACCGAGGTGCAGCCGATGAAGATGGCCGCCGCCGAGGCGCTCTACGAGTCCGAGCAGCCCGCGCCGTTCTCGGTGCTCACCGTCGGCACGCTCGACGGCAGCCGCCCGGTCTGGTCGGTGGAGATCCCCGGGCTGCTGTCGTTCCTCGGCACCGGCAGCTTCGACGGTCGCGTCGAGGGCATCAACGACCTGCAGGCCGAGTACGAGCAGAAGTACGGCGAAGGCGACTACTCGCCCAACATCCCGCTGACCTACTGGACGTTCCGCTTCATGATCGGCCTGGGCTCGGCCGCGGCGCTGCTGGCGCTGTGGGCGCTGTGGTCGATCCGCCGCGGGCGCACGCCGACGAACCGTTGGCTGGTGCGCACGCTGCCGCTGCTGCCGCTGCTCCCGCTGGCGGCCAACTCCACCGGCTGGATCTTCACCGAGATGGGCCGCCAGCCGTGGGTGGTGTTCGGCGAGCTGAAGACGGCCGCCGCCAACTCGCCCAACGTCGGCGCGGGCGAGCTGATCACGTCGCTGGCCGTCTTCACCCTGGTGTACGGGGTGCTGGCGTTCATCGAGGTGCGGCTGCTGCTCAAGTACGCCCGCGCCGGACTGCCCGACGTCACCCCGCCACCACCGGCCGAGTCCGACGAGGACCGCCCGCTGGCCTTCGCGTACTAGGAGAGGTGCGCCATGGAACTGACCACCCTGTGGTTCCTGCTGATCGCGGGACTGTTCGTCGGCTACTTCGTGCTGGAGGGCTTCGACTTCGGCGTGGGCATGCTGGTGCCCGTGCTCGGCCGCGACGACCGGGAGCGCCGCGTCGTCATCAACACCATCGGCCCGCTGTGGGACGGCAACGAGGTCTGGCTGATCACCGCGGGCGGGGCGATGTTCGCCGCGTTCCCCGAGTGGTACGCGAGCCTGTTCTCCGGGTTCTACCTGCCCCTGCTGCTGATCCTGCTGGCGCTGATCCTGCGCGGGGTCGCCTTCGACTTCCGCGGCAAGCGCCCGGAGGCGGCCTGGCGGCGGCGCTGGGACTGGTGCATCGTCTTCGGCTCGGCGGTGCCCGCGTTCGTGTGGGGGCTCGTCTTCGCCAACGTGGTGCGGGGGGTGCCGCTGGACTCCGGCCACAACTACGTCGGGGGCGTGCTCGACCTGCTGAACCCGTACGCGCTGCTCGGCGGGGCGACCATGGTCGCGCTGTTCCTCACCCACGGCGCGATCTTCATCGCGCTGAAGACCAGCGGCGACATCCGGCGGCGGGCGAATGTGCTGGCCGGGCGGGCCGGCCTCGGGGCAGCCGCGCTGGCGGTGCTGTTCCTCGGCCTGACGCTGGCCCACCGGGGCGGCCCGGTGGCCGTGGTGTTGTCGGTGCTCGCGGCGCTGTGCCTGGTCGGCGGGCTGATCGCGAACCGGCTGCCGGCCCGCGGTGGCGAGGGCCGCCGCGAGGGCTGGGCGTTCGCGGGCACCGCCGCGGCGGTCGCGCTGGCCGTGGCGTCGCTGTTCGCCGGGCTGCATCCGTTCGTGCTGCCGTCGACCATCGACCCGGCGGTCAACAGCCTGACCGTGCTCAACGCGTCGTCGTCGGCGTACACCTTGAAGATCATGTCTTGGGTGGCCGTGGTGTTCGCGCCGATCGTGGTGCTCTATCAGGGCTGGACCTACTGGGTCTTCCGCAAGCGCATCGGTACACAGAACATCCCTGAGTGACCGGATGGTCAGAAAGTGTGACGGCAGTCGCGGGATCGCGCGCGAGTATGTCACACATGAATCTGCATACTCAAGTCTTTCAATGTGAGGAGGAAACAAGGTATCCATAGGGAACTCGTGGCTACCGCCACGAGAACTTTGTGGAGAGTCGGGGAGGACTCGTGAGGAAGATCCTCGCCACTGCCGGCGTGGCCGTCACCGCGGTCGCGTTCGTGGCAGTGTCAGCAACCTCGGGCGCGGCAGCGCCCGACGCGGCCGCGGCGCAACGTGCCGCGGCCGTCGGCGCGAACGCGGCGGACATCCGCTCGTCGGCGTCGGACGGTTACACCGTCGAGCGCGTCCGCAAGGACGCCAACGGCGCCACCCACACCAAGTACACCCGCACCTACCAGGGTCTGCGCGTGTACGGCGGTGACTTCACGGTGCACACCAAGGCCGGCGGCGCCTACGCCGGCGTGTCCAACGGCCTGATCGCGCCCATCTCCGTGGCGACCACCCCGAAGGTCACCGCGGCGAAGGCGCTGGAGACGGCCAAGGCCAACTTCGCCGGCACCATCACCGCCGAGCGCGGCTCGGAGCTGTTCGTCGACGCCAGCACCGGTCAGGGCCGCCTGGCCTGGGAGACCACGCTGCACGGCTGGCTGGCCGACGGCCAGACGCCGTCCAAGCTGCACGTCATCACCGACGCGCAGACGGGCGCGCTCATCGGCTCGTTCGACGAGATCGAGACGGTCACCGGCACCGGCAACGGCATCTACTCCGGCAACGTCAGCATCGACACGACCCTGTCGGGCTCGACGTACCAGATGATCGACCCGGTGCGCGGCAACGGCCGCACCTGCGACATGAACAACGGCACGTCGACCTGTACGACGTTCACCGACGCGGACAACGCGTGGGGCACGGGAGCCAACTCCAACCGGCAGTCCGCCGGTGTGGACGCGCACTTCGGCGCGGCCAAGACGTTCGACTACTTCAAGAACGTGCACGGCCGCAACGGCATCTTCGGCAACGGCTCGGGCGTGCCCAGCCGGGTCCACTACGGCAACGCGTACGTCAACGCGTTCTGGGACGGCGCGCAGATGACCTACGGCGACGGCTCGGGCAACAGCCGCCCGCTGGTGTCGCTGGACGTCGCGGGCCACGAGATGAGCCACGGCGTGACCGAGGCCCTGGCGGGCCTGGTCTACTCGGGTGAGTCCGGCGGTCTGAACGAGGCCACCTCGGACATCTTCGGCAACATGGTCGAGTTCTACGCGGCCGCGCCGTCGGACCCGGGTGACTACCAGGTCGGCGAGAAGATCAACATCAACGGCAACGGGACCCCGCTGCGCTACATGTACAACCCGACCCTGGACGGCTCGTCGCACGGCTGCTGGTCGACCAGCACCAACAGCGTCGACGTGCACTACAGCTCGGGCCCGGGCAACCACTTCTTCTTCAACCTGGCCGAGGGCACCGGCGCCACGTCGTACGGCACCAGCCCGGTCTGCGGCTCGGCTCCGGCCGTCGTCGGCATCGGCCGCGCCAAGGCCGAGAAGATCTGGTACCGCGCGCTGGACGTGTACTTCACCTCCAGCACCCGCTACGTGCTGACCAGCAACCCGGCCAACACGGCCCGTGCCTACACGCTGCGTGCCGCCACGGACCTCTACGGCACCTGCTCGGTCGAGTACAAGACCGTCCAGGCCGCCTGGACCGCGGTCAACGTGGCCGGCAGCGACACCGCCTGCCCGACCGGCAACGACTTCTCCCTCGCCGCGTCGCCGGCGTCGGGCTCGGTCAACCCCGGCAGCTCGGTGACCAGCACCATCGCCGCGACCCTGACCAACGGCAGCGCGCAGACCGTCAGCCTGTCGGCCAGCGGCCTGCCGAGCGGCGCGACCGCGTCGTTCAGCCCGACGTCGATCACCTCGGCCGGCGGCTCGTCCACGCTGACCATCGCGACGGGTTCGTCGACCCCGGCGGGCACGTACGCGATCACCGTGACGGGCACGGGCGCCAGCTCGACCCGGACCACCACCTACAGCCTGACCGTCAACGGCGCGCCGGGCTGCACGGGCACCAACCCGACCGACGTCACCATCCCGGACAACACGACGGTGACCAGCACCATCACCATCTCGGGCTGTGCCCGCAACGCGTCGTCCACCAGCGCGGTCGCGGTCAACATCATCCACACCTACAAGGGTGACCTGGTCGTGGACCTCGTCGCGCCGGACGGTTCGGTGTACAACCTGCACAACCGGACCGGCGGCAGCGCCGACAACATCAACCAGACCTTCACCGTCAACCTCTCCACGGAGGCCGCCAACGGCACCTGGACCCTGCGGGTCCGTGACGCCGCCTCCCTGGACACCGGGCGTATCGACACATGGTCGCTGACCCTCTGACCTGATCCTCCCCGGAAAGAAATGACGGAGGCGCCACCCGCACCCCTGGGTGGCGCCTCCGCGCACGTTCGCGCGGCGCGCTACGGGCCGGCCGGGGAGCCCTCGGCCCGGACCCGGGTCGGTGACAACGCCCGGACCGGCGGTGGCGTCGGCTCGGTCGGGGACGCGGCGCGTTCCGCGGCGTGGGCGATGTTGCGGGCCATGCCGCCGAAGATGAAGTGGTGGAACGGCGAGATGCACTGCCAGTACAGGTGCCCGGTCAGCCCGTGCGGGATGAACACCGCCCGCTGGTCGTAGCGGCAGACGTGCTCCGGGCTGAGCAGGTCGGGGTCCACCCGCAACTCCAGCCAGGCCCGGCCGGGCAGCAGCATCTCCGCCCGCAGCCGCAGCAGTCGGCCGTGCTCGATCTCCTCGACGCGCCAGAAGTCCAGCGCCTCCCCGACGTAGAGTTCGACCGGGTCGCGCCGGCCGCGGCGCAGCCCGACCCCGCCGATCAGCCGGTCGAACCAGCCGCGCAGCACCCAGGCCAGCGGTGAGGAGTACCAGCCGGTCTCCCCGCCGATGCGCACGATGACGTTCCACAGCGCGTCCGGTGGCGCGTGCACCCGGCGCGTCTTGTGATCGATGTACACGCTGCCGCCCGACCAGTCCGGGTCGGTGGGCAGCGGCTCGGCGGGCGCGCCCGTCCAGGTCGCCGTCGACCAGCGGGTCTCCACGTCGGCGTCCCGGATCTTCACCAGCGCCAGCGTGACCGCCTCGTCGAAGCCCTTGAGCCCTTCCGGCGGGTCGGGCACGTACCGGGCGATGTCGTGCTCGCGGCACACCGCCTCGTGGATGAGGCTCGCGACCAGCGGTTTGGCGATCGCGCCGGGCACCGGCGTGACCAGGTTGACCCACTGCGAGCTGAGCCAGGGCGTGAGCACCCCGACCGGCACGATGACGCGCGGGCGCAGCCCGGCGATGCGGGCGTACCGGTCCATCATCTGGCGGTAGGTGAGCACGTCCGGGCCGCCGATGTCGAACGAGCGGCTGACCTCGCCCGGCACGCTCGCCCAGGCGACCAGGTAGTGCAGCACGTCGCGCACGGCGATGGGCTGGATGCGGGTGCCGACCCAGCGCGGGGTGACCATGATCGGCAGCCGCTCGGTGAGGTAGCGCAGCATCTCGAACGAGGCCGAGCCGGAGCCGATGATGACGGCCGCCCGCAGCGTCACCGTGGGCACCCCGGACGCGGCCAGCAGGGTCGCCACCTCGTCCCGGGAGCGCAGGTGCGCCGAGGCCGGCGTGCCGTCCAGGGCGGGGTGCGGCTCCGGGCCGCCGAGGTAGACGATGCGTTTGACCCCGGCCTGGCGCGCGGCCTCGGCGAAGGTGTGCGCGGCCCGGCGGTCCACGTCCTCGAACTGCGGCGTGCCCAGCGAGTGCACCAGGTAGTAGGCCACGTCGATGTCCCGCAGGGCGTCGCGGGTGGCGTCCAGGTCGAGCACGTCCGCCTCGGCGATCTCGACTTCGTGCGCCCACGGCACGTCCCGCAGCCGCCCTGCCGACCTGGTCAGGCAGCGCACGTGGTGACCGGCCTCGATCAGCCGTGGGGCCAGCCGCCCGCCGATGTACCCGGTCGCCCCGGTCACCAGGACCCGTGCCCGCCGCCCCGCCGATTGCCGCGACATGCCTGAATTCTACGGACTTCCACCTTTGTCCGGGCCCGTGGAGCGGAAGCTGCGTCGTTTCGCGCCGCGCGTCACGCGCACTGCACGCCGCGCCCGGCGCCCGGCGTCCGGCGACCACTCAAGATCACCCGACTTGCCTGGCACCTGTGCGTATCTCGGCCGCTCATTGGCCCACCTGCCGGGCAAGTCGAATGACCATGGTGCGCCACGCGCCCGGGTCGCGCCCGAACGGTGTCGGGCATCGAGTGTCCACAGCGCCGAGGTGGCCACCGTGTGACGTTCCGCAAGGCCGGGCGCAGACAGGTGTCCCTGTGTGCGGCTACATCTTTTTTGATGTGGCCACATCAAAAAAGATGTAGCCGCACGGCGAGAGATGTCTCCGCCCGCCGGAGGTCAGGTTTGCGGGAGTGGCTCCTGGGTCGGCTGGGAGCGCGCGGCGTCGGGGGCCGGGCGGGTAGTGCGGAGGACCGTGGCGAGGACCGCCAGCTGCAGTAGCAGCTCGCCGGCGTTGCCGAGCCAGAAGTGCGCGGCTCCGGCCCCGGCGGCGGCGAACATGGCTATCCCGCCCAGGCAGAGCCAGGGGAACCGGGCCGTGCGCCACACCAGCGCGCCGATCACGACGACCACGAGCATCGTGACGATCGCCGGGATCGGTGGTCCGGCGGTGGCCGCGTTGACGTAGCGCAGGGTGTCGGCGTACTCCTTCGGTTCCAGGCGCAGCGCGACGACGTCGGCGGCGACACCGAGCGCGATCAGGGCCGCGACCAGGACACCTCCGGCGATGCGTACGGCCTTGCGCCGCAGCCAGGTCACGCCGAGCCGGGCGGCGAGCGCCGCGGCGGCGACGACGAGCAGCGGCGTGAAGACGGCGTGGATCCAGTACCGCGGCGCGTTGACCGCTTCCAGGGCCGGGCCGAAGCCGAGCAGCCGTCCGGCGGCGACGGCTGCGCAGTCGTAGGCGAGGCCTACGCAGATCACGGCGACGAGGATCGCGGCCGGTCCGGCGGTGCTGCGGCGGCGGACCGCCAGCCCGGCCAGGATCAGCATGCACGCCGCGATCGACGCCATCAACACAGAGATCATCTGGGCCGCCCTGGTGTTTCGTAGATGGGAACACCGTTTCGTCAGTGGGAAAGCTAAACCTCCCCGCCCTGATGGTGCAAGGGTTTCCAGTGGCCGTCCGTAAACATCTCCGGTCGGACGGTTGACAAGCCGGGTCCCCGCTGACTTCATTGACGTATCGCTGACGAGAACATTGTTTCGTCTAGCGAAACAAGAAGGAGAAGGGAGGTTCCATGCGAAGTAAGTGGGCGGTCGTCACCAGCAGCATCGCTGTCGTCGCCGCGCTGGGTCTCATCGAAGCACCGGCCCAGGCGTACGGGCCGACAGCGAATTCGCTGGGCTGCCGGCTCTACTTCGGCGACGCGGGCACCGGCTCGTCACCGACCACCTGGAGCGACACGTTCGGGCTGACCCTGTCACCGGCCACGCCGGCACCGGGCCAGACCGTCACGGTCACGCTCACGGCCGCCGCCGGACCGCTCAACGGGCCCGCCCCGTTGGTCGCCGGCGACGTCCCGGTGGTCGCCACGGTGGCGCTCGGCGGCTCGCAGTCGGGCACGGTCACGCTGAACCTGGCGCCGTACCCGACGTCGGCCAAGGATCCGTACACGCCGCTCGGCGCGATCACGGCGACGGGCACGTTCGTCGCCGGACCGAACGCCGGCGCGGCCACCGCCACGGTGACGCGGGTGAAGTTCGCCAACACCACCGCGGCGACGTACTGCTCCAACGCCGGGGACCGCGACCACAAGGCCGCGCCCCAGGCCAGCACCATCGTCGAGGCGTTCAACGTGTTCGACGGCTCGGCCACCGTGACCGCGGTGTCCGGGCAGACCGTCACCACGCACGCCCGCGCGGGCAACACCGTCACCTTCGCGGTGGCGGGCCTCGCGCCCGGCGCGACGCTCACCGCGTCCCTCAAAGACGGCGCGGGCGCGGGCACGGGCGAAGGCTCCGGCACGGGCAGCACCGACGGGTCGGGAGCCGGAACGGGCACCATCGCCGTGCCGGCGGGCGCCACCACCGGGGTCCGCAGCGTAGCGGTCTCCGACGGCGTCAACACCGTCGTCGCGCCGATCACCATCCTGGGCACCCCCACCATCGCCATCAACCCCGGTGGCGGCGGCGCGGGCACCTCGGTCGCGGTGACCGGCACGAACTGGAACCCGGGCAGCACCGTGGCCATCCGGGGCTACCAGGCGCTGGCCGGACCCCCGCCGCCGAACCCCACCGGGGACGCACCGGTGAGCATCACGGCCTCGGCGTCCGGCGGCATCAGCACCACCTACACCGTCAACGACCCCGCGACCGCCTACCTCGGCGCGTCGTCGGGCGTGGGCCCGAGCACTCTCTTCGCCATCGCGAACTGGGCGGCCTCGGCCGACGCCTGCGTCGCGAAGACCGGCGCGGCGACCACCGGGTCCTGCTCGCTGACGTACAACCTGTCGCAGACCGTCACCGCGGGCAACCTCGCGATGGCCCGCGCGGCAGGCAGCGGCAACATCGCGCTGTCGGGCGTCACGCTCGACGGCACCGTCCACACCAGCACCGGAACACTGCCGGTCATCACGGTGACGGACTACCGCGGCAGCACCTTCGGCTGGAGCCTGGTCGGCACGCTCACCGACTTCACCGGCACCCCGGGCGGCACCATCCCGAAGGCCAACCTGTCCTGGACCCCCGCCTGCACCGGCACCGCCGGCGCGACCAACGCCGTCACCGCGGCCGCGGGCACGGCGGGTCCGGTCGACGGCGCAACGCTGTGCTCGGCCCCGGCCGACGCGGCGGGCACCGGCGGCAGCTTCGACGCCTCCGCGGCGCTCGCCCTGACCGTGCCCGCCCACCAGCAGGCCGGTTCGTACTCCGCCACGCTCACGATCACGCTGAGCTGACGCGGAAACCGGTGGGGGCGGGCGCTATCCGTCCCCACCGGCCCCTGTATCCCACCACCCGGGGAGAGGCTGATGGCCATCTGGTCGCGTACGGCCGCGGTCGCGCTCGCCGCCGCACTGCTCGCCGTCACGGCGCCGGTCCCCGCCCACGCCGCCGGCAACGGGCGCTGGGCGGTCGTGCCGACGCCGCCGGACAAGCCCGGCCCCGCCCCGCGGCAGTACTTCTTCCTGGAGTCGCCGCCCGGCCGCACCGTCATCGACTCGGTGCGCGTGGCGAACCTGACCGACCGCCCGATGACCCTGCGCCTGTACGGCGCGGACGCCTTCAACACCAGCGCCGACGGCGGGTTCGGGCTGCTCCCGCAGACCGAGCGGCAGCGCGGGATCGGCGCGTGGACGCAGCTGGGCCTGGCCGAGGTCGTCGTGCCCGCCAAACGCCAGACCGACATCCCGTTCACCATCACCGTCCCGGCCAACGCCCCGCCCGGCGACCACGTCGGCGGCGTCGTCGCCGCCGAGTCCACGCCCAGCGGACAGCTCGCCGAGGGCGGCATGAATGTCGGCGTCACCCACGCCGTGGCGGCCCGCGTCTACCTGCGCGTCAGCGGCCCGACCGTGCCCGGCCTGGCTGTCGAGGACCTCGCCGCCGATGCGGGCGAGCTGACCTACACACTCGCCAACACCGGCAACATCCACCTGGTGCCGGAGCTCACGGTGACCGCATCCGGCCTGTTCGGCCACACCGTCACCGCCGCCGGGCCCGGCTCGCAGCTCGACCTGGTGCCCGGCGCGCGCACCCGGCTGCGGGCGGCGCTGCGCGGCGTGTGGCCCGTCGACGTCGTCACCACCACGGTCACCGCCACCGCCGAGGGCGGCGTGCGGGCCACCGGCTCGACCACCACCGTCACCGGCGTCCTTCCCGCGCTGGGCGTGCTCGCCCTGCTCGCCGCTATCGCGTTCCTGCTGGTCCGGCGTCGCCGCCAGGCCCGCCGCCTGCGCCCGCGAGGTGTCGCATGAGCCGTCGCATCGTCGCGATGCTGCTCGGGTCGGCAGTTCTGCTGTCGATCCCGGTTCCGGCGCTCGCCGACGGGTGGAGTGTGACCTTGTCCGCGCCGAAGGCCCGGCCCGGCGACACCGTGCGCGTGACCGGCGCGAACTGGCCCGCGGGCCGGCTGGTGCAGCTGGTCACCTGCGGAGAGCTGGCGCTCGGCGGTTCGTCCTCATGCGACATGCGCGGCGCGCTGGCCACCGCCGTGAAGCCGGACGGCACGTTCTCCGTGGTGCTGACCGTCGGCGAGCCGCCCAAGCCTTGCCCGTGCGTGGTGCACGCGGCGGCCGTCGGCACCGGCGAGAGCGGCCACGTGGACACCCCGCTCGACGTGTCCGGCCACCCGACCGGGCCCGTGCCGACCCCGGCGCGGACCCTGGCCAGACTCGACGTGGTCGAGGCCCGGCTCACCGGCGGCGGGTCGGTGTCGGCCTGGTTCGGCGGGCCCCAGCACCGGACCCTGGTCTACACCGTGCGCAACGCCGGATCGCAGACGCTGACCGGCGCTCCGCTGACCGTGCGCGTGGGCAACGGCGCGGACGCCGTGCCCACCCCGCCCACCGGTGAGCTGCGCCCCGGTGAGACGCGCACGTACGAGGTCGCGGTCACCATCCCGTTCGCGGCGTTCGGGGCGTACCCGGTGACGGCCGAGCTGGGCGGGCTCGGGCAGGCCAAGGCGGTGCACCAGGCGTACCCGTGGGGACTGGTGCTGCTCAACGTCATCGGGCTGGCGCTGATCGGGTTCGGGGTGTGGCGGCTGGTGCGCCGTCGTCGGGCCCGTGCCGCCGGTCCGGCCCTGGCCGCCGACGGGCCGATGCTGCTGCCCGCCGTGGTGCGGGTGCCGGACCTCGGGGCGTACCTCGTCTTCGACGACGCGCCCGGCGCGGGCCGCATGCGCCGCCTCGCGGGCGGGCAGCTCGCCCCCGACGAGGTGCGCCGCCTGCTGGAACGCGAGCAGCGGCAGCCCGCCGCGGTCGTCGACCTCGACGCGCTCGACGCCTACCTGACCACTCGCGAAAGAGGGTGACCCGTGGACAGATCGACGGCGCTGCGCGCCGCGGCCGCGGCGGTGGTGGCGGCGGTGGCGTTCACCGGCTGCTCGGCCGTCATGCCCGGCGCGCTCGACCAGCGGCAGCCGGCGACGCTGACGGGCACCGGGCCGGGCGTCACCGACAGCACCGTGAAGGTGGTCTTCGTCGGCGTCGACCTGGGCACCACCGGCAGCAGCCTCGGCTTCCGCACCGCCGACGCCGGTGACCTGCCCGCACAGGTCAAGGCGCTGGAGGAGCACGTCAACGCGAACGGTGGCATCGCCGGGCGGAAGCTGCAGGCGGTGTTCCGCTCGTACGAGGCCAGTAACGACTCCCCAGCCGCCGAGGAGAAGCTGTGCAACCAGATCACCCAGGACGACCAGGCGTTCGCGGTGGTGCTGACCGGCCAGTTCCAGTCCAACGCCCGCCCCTGCTACGCCTCGCGCGGCACGCTGATGCTGGACGCGACCCTGGTCCCCAACGACGACGCCACGTACGCCAAGCTGTCGCCGTATCTGTGGTCGGCCAGCTATCCCGGCTATGACGAGTTCGTGAAAGCGCTGCTGTCGTCGCTGGCGGGCGAAGGCTTCTTCACCGGCGCGGACGCGGTCGGCGTGGTCGCCGCGGACACCCCGGTCAACAAGGCCGTCTACGAGCGGCTCGCCGAACCCGAGCTGAAGCGGCTCGGCGTCGCGCCGACCGTGTCCTGGGTCGACACCACCGACCTCGGCACCCTGAACGCCGGGCTCAACCAGGCCGTCCTCGACTTCCGCAGCAGGGGCGTCGCCCGGGTGATGTTCCTCGGCGGGGCGCGGCTGGCGTCGTTCTTCCTGACCACTGCGGCCGCGCAGAGCTACACCGCCCGCTACGCCGTCTCCAGTTTCGACAACCCGGCGTTCCTGGTGAACAACCCGGGCACGATCCCGGTCGCGGCCCTCGACGGCATGGTCGGCATCGGCTTCAACCCGAGCCAGGACGTGCCCGACAGCAGGCTGCCCTTCCCTGGCGGCGACGCCGAGCGGGCCTGCCTGGACATCTTCGCCAAGGGCGGGCAGAGCTTCAAGACCAGGGAGAACGCCCGCGTCGCGTTCACCTACTGCGACGCGGCACTGCTGCTGCACGCCGCCGCGAAGGACCTAGGCGCGAACCTCAACGCGGCCGCTTTCGCGCAGGCGGCGTCCGCGCTCGGGGACCGGTTCACCCCGGCCGCGGGCACCCGCGGGCTGCTCGGCGGCGACCGGCGCGCGGCCGGCGACGGCTACCGGGTGCTCGCGTACGACCCGGGCTGCTCGTGTTTCACCTATCGCGGTGAGGAGAAACGCTTTGCCGGCTGATGCGCTCAAGGCCACCGGGATCGACTGCTCCTACGGTCCGGTGCAGGTGCTGTTCGGGGTGGACCTGCGGGTCGCGCCCGGGGAGATGGTGGGCCTGTGCGGGCCCAACGGGGTGGGCAAGTCCACGCTGCTGCGGGTGCTGTCGGGCCTGCACCGGCCGACGGCGGGCCGGGTCGAGCTGTTCGGCGCGGACATCACCGGCGTCTCCGCGGTGCGGCGGGTGCGGCTGGGCATGGCGACCGTGGTCGGCCAGGCCGCGTTCGGTTCGCTGTCCGTGCTCGACAACCTGCGCCTGCACGGGTACGCCATGCCGCCCGCCCAGGCCCGCGAAGCCGTCGAGGCCGCGCTGACGGTGTTCCCGCGTCTGGCGCAGCGGGCGCACCAGCCCGCCTCGACCCTGTCCGGCGGCGAGCGGCAGATGCTGGTGCTCGCCAAGGCGCTGATCCAGCGACCGCACGTGCTGCTCGTCGACGAGCTGTCGCTCGGCCTGGCCCCGATCGTGGTCGGCGGCCTGCTGGAGATGCTGCGTCGGCTGAACGCGACCGGCGTGTCCGTGCTGGTCGTCGAGCAGTCGGTGAACGTGGCGCTGTCGCTGGTCGACCGGATCTGCTTCATGGAACGCGGCGCGATCGCGGCCGAGCATCGCCCGCGGGACCTGGCCGACCGGCCCGAGCTGGTGCGGTCGCTGATGCTGGGCGGCCACGCATGATCGACCCGATCGTCCTCGGCCTGTTCACCGGCCTCACCTACGGCCTGCTGGCGGTGGGCCTGGTGCTGGTCTACCGGTCCAGCCGCTTCCTCAACTTCGCCCACGGCTCGGTCGGCGTCTTCGGCGCGGCAGTGCTCAGCCAGCTGGTGACCGGGGCCGGGGTGCCGTACTGGGTGGCGTTCCCCCTGGCCATGGCCGTGTCCGCGGGCGTCTCCGCGCTGATCGAGGTCGCCGTCGTACGCCGCCTGCGCGGCCGTCCCGGGGTCACCGGCATGATCGCCACGCTGGGGCTGTCGCAGTTCGTGCTGATCCTCGCGCTGCTGGTGAGCAGCCAGGGGCTGAACGGCCTGACGTTTCCGAAGCCGCCCGGTATGCCGTCGTTCACGCTCGGGCGCACCCCGATCGGGCCGGCCTTCACGGCGATGGCGCTGCTGGCCCCGCTGCTGCTCGGCGGGCTGGCGCTGTTCCTGCGGCGTACCCGGTTCGGCCTGGCGGTGCGCGCCGGAGCGGACGCGCCGGACACCGCGCAGCTCAACGGCATTCCGGCGGCGCGTATGACCACACTCGCCTGGGCGCTGGCCGGAGCCGTCGCGGCGTTCTCCGCGACCCTGGTCACCCCCACCCAGGGTGCGCAGTCGATCGACACCCTCGGGCCCGAGCTGCTGCTGCGCGGCCTCGCCGGGGCGGTGGCGGCGCGGATGGCGTCGCTGCCGATCGCGTTCGCGGCCTGCCTCGCGGTCGGGGTCGGCGAGCAGGTGCTGCTGTCGATGGGCGCGGGCCGGGGCGGGGTGTCCCTGGCCCTGGCCCTGTTCATCCTGGTGGCGCTGCTGGTCCAGCCGCAGCTCGGCCGCCGCGACGGCGAGCAGGCGCGCTGGCCGCGCGCGGTGCCCGCGCCCGCGTCCCGGGCCGGACGGGTGCTGGCGGGGCTCGCGCTGCTGGCGGCCGCCGCCACGGCCTACCTGGTCACCAACGAGACCGCCTCCGCGCTCACGACCGTGGCCGGGTTCGCGGTCGTCGGGCTGTCCGTGCTGCTGGTCACCGGGCTGGCCGGGGAGCTGTCGCTGGGCCAGTTCGCCTTCGCCGGCATCGGTGCGGCCGTGTCGCTGCACGTGGCGGCGGCGACCGGGAACTTCTTCACCGGCGCGGTGGCCGGGTGCGCGGCCGCCGCCGGGTCCGCGGTGCTGGTGGGCCTGCCCGCGTTGCGGCTGCGCGGCCTCGCGCTGGCCGCGACGACGCTCGCGTTCGCGCTGGCCGCCGAAGCGTGGCTGCTGCGGCTGCCGTGGCTGCTCGGCGACGGGGTCAGCGCCGCCAAACCGGTGTGGACCGGCTACGCCCTCGTGCTGGCGAAGGATTACTACCTGTTCGCGCTGCTGATGCTGGGGCTCGCACTGTGGCTGGCGCACCGGCTGCGCTCCGGCGGTTTCGGCCGGGTCGTGCTGGCGCTGCGCGACAACGAGGACGCGGCCCGCGCCCTGGGCGTGCCCGCGCCGCGCCGCAAACTCCAGGTGTACGCCGCCGCGGGCGCGCTCGCCGGGCTCGGCGGCGTCGTCATCGGACACGGCCAGACCCAGGTCACCGTGAACAGCTTCCCGGCCGCCGCCGGGATCGACGTGGTCGCCCTGACCGTCGTCGGCGGCCTCGGCCTGCTCGGCGGCGCGGTCCTCGGCGCGCTGCTCCTGATCGGCCTGCCCGGCCTGGTGGAGCTGGGCATCTTCGGCCAGGCCGCGCTGACCCTGGGCTGGCTGCTCGTCGTCGTGGTGATGCCCGGCGGCCTCGGCGAGCCGCTGGCCCGCCTGGTCGCCCGGCTGCCCGGTGGCCGCGACGGCCGGCGCGGACGGCATGCCCGCGACCGGGCGGCGGCGACGGATCCGGTGACAGCCGGACCGCCGCTCGGCGGAGGGCAGGCCGCCCAGCCGCGCCCGGCTGACGGACCCGCCCCGGAACCGTTGCCGCGCAGGCATCCGCGACCGGCCGGTGACCCGGTGAACGCGATCCAGGCGGCCTCGTTCTCGCCGACCGCCGGACCCCGCGCCACGGCACCCGCCGGCCCGGCGGCGGTACTCGCCGTGACGGCGGCCACGGCTGCCGCCGTGACTTCTGCCGCCGCATCCGCCGTGACACTGCCCCGGCGGTCGTCGCCGCTGGTGGCTGGGCCGGGGCCGCTGCTGGAGGCGCGTGGGGTGGCGCGAGCGTTCGGCGGGGTGCAGGCCGTCGGCGGGGTCGATCTGGCGGTGGGGCCGGGCGAGGTGGTCGGCATCATCGGCCCGAACGGGGCCGGCAAGACCACGCTGTTCGAGATCCTGGCCGGGTTCACCCGCCCCGACCAGGGGCAGGTCGCCTTCGCGGGGCGGGACGTGACGGGCTTGAGCCCGCAGCGGCGGGCCGGGCTGGGCCTGGTGCGCTCGTTCCAGGACGCGCGGCTGTTCCCGACGCTGACCGTACGCGAATCGCTGCTGGTCGCGGGGGAGCGCCTCGCGCCGACCGGCCTGCTGACCGCCGCGCTCGGCGGACGCGGCCCGCAGCGGCGGCAGCAGGCGCTGGCCGGGGACCTGCTCGACCTGTTCGGCCTCGCGGGGCACGCCGACCGCCAGGTGGGGGAGCTGTCCACCGGCACCCGGCGCACCGTCGAGCTGGCCTGCCTGCTGGCCCTGGAGCCGTCCCTGCTGCTGCTCGACGAACCGTCGTCGGGGGTGTCGCAGGCCGACGGCGTCGCGCTGGCCGAGCTGCTGTCGCGCGTCAACCGCGAGCTCGGCGTGGCGCTGCTGGTCATCGAGCACGACCTGCCGCTGCTGGCCCGGCTCGCGGGGCGGATGGTCGCCATGGACGCGGGCCGGGTCGTCGCCGACGGCACACCCGACCAGGTCAGGGCCCATCCTGCCGTGGTCGCCGCCTACCTCGGCACCGATGCCGCCGCGGTGCACCGGTCCGGTGCCCCCGTCTGAAGGAGGTTTCCATGTGGAGAGCACGTGCGGTCGCGGTCCTCGCCGTCCTAGCGGTGTCCGTGCCGATGATCGGGTCACCGGCGGCCGCGAAGCCGGTGCTGACGCTGAGCAAGTCCAGCGGGCTGAGTGACGGCGCGTCGATCACGGTCAACGGCTCGGGGTTCACCGCGAACCTCAAGCAGATCGCGATCGGGCAGTGCATCGCCGAGGTGAAGGGCCCGACCGACTGCAACCTCGCGGGCGGGGCCCAGTTCGTCAACGCCGACGCCAGCGGGAAGATCCCCCCGGTGACGCTGCGGGTGGCGAAGAAGTTCGGCTCGTTCGACTGCACCAAGCGCCAGTGCGTGATCGCGGCGCAGATCCTGCCGTCGTCGGCCTCGGACGACATCGTCAAGGCCAACGCCACCAGTACGAAGATCTCGTTCGGGACGTCCGGCGGCAGCTCACCCGCGCCGCAGACCTCGCCGGGTGGGACGCTGGCCAAGACCGGGCCGGGGGACGAGCACTGGGTGATCGTGCTGGCCGGCACCGCCCTGCTGCTGCCCGGCGTCGGTTTCCTGCTGCTCATGCCACGCCGCCGCCGGGCCGTCGCGGGCTGAACACGACAGGGGTGGGAGCCCGAACGGCTCCCACCCCTTGTCCATACGTCAGCTGGCGTAGGTCTCGAACTCGGCGACCTTCGGGGTGGCCGACGAGCTGGTGATCCGGAGGGTGACCTTCGTGGTCGAGGTGGCGGTGAAGGTGATGGTGCCCGAGCCGCTGCCCGACTTCAGGACGGCCCCGGTCGCGCCGTTGAGGACCTGCCAGGACCCGATCGCGGAACCCGACGCCTCGCGGATGACGATTCGCGACACCGTCTTGGCGGAGCTCCACTTGACCGAGATGTCACCGGTCGACCCGGAAGGCGACCAGAACGTGCTCAGGTTGCCGTCCTTCACGTTGCCGTAGCTGGTGCCGCTGGCCTTGCTGGAGCCGTCGGCGCCCGCGTCGGAGGCGAGGCTGAGGTTGGTGCCGCTGGGGCTGCTCGACGGCTGCGGGCTCGGCGAGGAGCTGGCCGACGGCGGCGGCGCGGTCGAGCGGGACGGGCTGGCCGACGGGGCGGGGCTGCTCGGGCCCGCGGTCGGCGACACCGGCGTGCAGCTGCCGTTGGACACCTGCAGGCCCTTGTTCGCGCCCGCCGTGGCGGCCACGACGCTCGGTACGCAGCTCGCCGCGTCCAGGGTGTACGCGTACGGGATGCTGACGGTCGTGTTGGACACCACGTTCGGCCCGGCGGGGTTGTTCTCCGAGCCGGGGCTCGACCAGGTCACGTTGTTGAAGACGTTGCCGCTGACCTGCCAGTAGCCGGCCTCGCTGGTGTAGAACGTGCCGAGCACGTCCTTGGAGTTCTGGAAGTAGTTGTTGTCCACCTTGGCGCGTGCCCCGGCCCGCGAGTTGATGCCGGACTCGACCAGGCCCGAGTAGTGGTTGTTGTAGATGTGCGCGATGCCGCCGCGCAGCAGCGGCGTACGCGAGTCGATGTTGCTGTAGTAGTTGTGGTGGAACGTGATGAAGCCGTTGCCGGTGTCGCTCTCGCTGGAGCCGATCAGGCCGCCGCGGCCGGAGTTGCGCAGGATGCTGTAGGACAGGGTCACGTACTGGACGTCGTCCTTCATGTCGAACAGGCCGTCGTAGCCCTCGGACTCGCCGCCGGACGCCTCCAGCGTGACGTGGTCGACCCAGACCCGGCGCACGGTGCTCTCCAAGCCGATGGCGTCACCGCCGTTGGACAGCGGCGAGCCCGACTTCTTGACGTTCCGCACGGTCACGTTCTGGATGATGATGTTGCTGGAGTCCCTGATGTGGATGCCCAGCTGGTCGAAGATCGCGCCGCTGCCGACCCCGATGATCGTGACGTTGCTGATCTCCTTGAGCTCGATCTTGTCGGCGGCGGTGTTGCAGCTGTCGCCGGACACCTTGGTGGTGTTGCCGTGGTTGATCGTCCCGGAGACCTGGATGATGATCGGGGTGCTGCTGCTGGCCCGGTTGCACAGGGCCGCGTGGATCGCGGTGCCCGTGGAGGCCTGCACCGTCGCGCCGCCCGCGCCGCCGGTGGTCCCGCCGTTCTGGGTGGCGTAGCCGGTGACGCCGCCGGTCGCGGCCGCCGCCTGGGGCGCCTGCAGCGCCACACCGACCGCGGCCGCCAGGGCCGTGCCGGCCAGCGCGGCCGAGAGTCGCACAACGACTGGTCGTTTCATCTTCGTCTCGCTTTCGTGTTCGGGCGCGGGTCATCGCCGCTGAATGGTCGATCGCGGCGCGCCGGCCAGGCTTCGGGCCTGTCGCCTGTGGCCGGGCAGGTCGCGGATCGACCGGGAAGGGTGCTCTGGTCGAGGTGGAGCGGTCGTCGGTGCCGTCGCGACCTGGAATCGGGCCTTCGAAGCCGGCGGCGGCTGCGCCCGTGCCGAATCGTCGGGGTCGCGGGCTGCCGTCTCGAGCCGGAGCCGCCCGATCGGGAACGGTCGGGCGTCAGTAGCCACGCGCCCCGGTCACATCCGGCGGGAGGCCCGTTCCGCCGGCGTTTCGGGAAAGCGCATTCCCTAACACGGTGCAGTCCGAACGGGATGAAGTCAATGGATCAACGTGTGCAGGATTGTTGCAGCGCTCGGGCTTTCGACCTCGCACAGGCCATTGACGGGCGTTGGCGTGCGTCGCTACCTTGTCCTATCCGGAATGCGCTTTCCGGGATGGGCGGAGGTCACCAGCGGCGTTCGAGCCACAGGGGTCCGCGAGGGCGCAGCGCGATCGCGGCGCTCGGCGAAGGATCGCCCTCGGCCTGGACGAGTTTCGCCTCGCACCACGGCAGCAGGGCGGCGCGCAGCATGGCTCGGGCCAGGTGCGCGCCCAGGCAGGTGCGCCGCCCGGCGCTGAACGGCAGGAAGCCCCAGGCGGGCCGCCCGCCGTCGAAGCGGTCGGGGCGGAACGTGTCCGGGTCGTCCCACAGCCGGGGGTCGCGGTGGGTGAGCAGCGGGGAGTACAGCACGAGCGTGCCCGCGGGCAGGGGCACGCCGGTGGCGGTGGTGTCGGTGGAGGTGACGCGGCTGCCCAGCCAGCCGGCGGGATACAGCCGCAGGGTCTCGTCGAGCACCTGGCCGAGCGTGTCGGCCTGCCGCCACTCGGGTGCCCCGGCAAGGTGCCACAGGGCCCAGGCGAGGGTGTGCGCGGTGGTGTCGTAGCCGGCGGCGAGCCCGACCCGGATCTCCGCGACGGCGTCGTCCAGGCCGGACAGGGCCTCGGCCAGGCTGCCCGGCGGCGGGTCGGCGAGGATCGCCGCGATGGCGGCGTCGAGCCGCCGGAACAGCAGCGGGCGCGGGATCATCGGGCCGGGCGCGGGATGCTGCAGCGGGTGCAGGAAGTCGGCGAGCAGCCGGTCGGGCATGGTGTTGGCGAAGAACGCGGCGTTGAGCATGCGGCGCACCACACCGCTGGCCCAGCCCAGCGCCTCGAACCGGCCGGTGGGCAGGTCTGCCCGCGCCACCAGGTCGAGCTGTTCCAGCAGGTGGCCCAGAGCACGGGCGTGGAAGTGCGGGTTCAGCTCGCGGCGGCGCGGGTCGTGTTCCGGGTTGTCCTGGTAGACCACCCCGGCGGACAGATACGGCGTGAGGCCGCTGAGGCTGCCGACGCTGCGGAAGGTGTCCAGGTCGCCGAGCACGGCCCGGTTCCAGTCCGGGGTGTAGCCGACCACGGCGGTGCGCCACAGCCGCAGCCGGAACACGTCGCCGGTGCGGGCCCCGTCGCGCAGCAGCCGCACCGGATCGGTGGACCACCGCCACAGGTGGCCCAGCAGGGGCGTGCCCGCAGGGGAGGGGAGCGTCACCGGTACTCCCGTCCCTTCCAGACCGCGGTGCGGCGCAGCGCGGTCAGGTAGACGGGCAGCGCGGCGGGCGCGGTGAACGGCACCAGCGCGGCTTCGGCGTACGCCCCGCGCCCGGTCTTGGCGTTGGACAGCACCCGCTCGGCGAGGCCGAGCACCGCGGCGACCCGCCAGCCGGGGCCGCGCCGCCACAGCAGCCAGGGCACCGTATAGGCGACCAGGTTCCCGGCGAAGCTCGCCGCGAGCAGCACGTCGCTGCCGTTGTGCGCGGCCCGCATGCTCTTGCCGACCCCGCGCACCGCGCTGCGGTAGTCGTCGTACATGCGGGTGCTCACCAGGTCGCCGCCCAGCGCGAGGCCGAGCTTGAGCCCCTTGCGGCGGCTGAGCCTGGCCAGCTCCAGGTCCTCGACGATCTCCCCGGCGACCGCGGCGTGCCCGCCGAGGTGCTCGTACGCGGCGCGCCGGAAGGCCAGCAGCTGTCCGTTGGCCACCGCGGCGGCCGGGATCGGCAGGTCGAGCAGCTGGAACGGCAGGAAGCCGAGCAGGTTCTCGTCGATCAGCGGGACCAGGAAGCGCTCGCCCAGCGTGCCGGTCTGCTGGCGCGGGAACACCGAGAACACGCCGGCCCGCTGGCGGCGCTGCTGCGCCCACACCGCGTCCAGCGCCCCGGGCCGCAGGGTCACGTCCGCGTCCAGGTAGACCAGCAGGTCACCGGTGGCCGCCTGGGCGAGCTGGTGGCAGGCCCAGTTCTTGCCGATCCAGCCCTCCGGCCGGGGCGCGCCGGTGATCAGTCTCAGGCGCGGGTCGGCGAAGCCCGCCACGACGTCGGCGGTGCCGTCGGTGGAGCCGTCGTCGAGGACCAGGATCTCCTCGGCGGGCTGGGCGAGCAGGCCGGGCAGCGTGTACGGCAGCCGCGCGGCCTCGTCGCGGGCGGGCACCAGCAGCGACGTGCGCGGCCGCCCCGGCGCGGACTGGCCGCGGGCCAGCACCGGGAACGAGTGCGCGTTGCTCAGCAGCCCGGCCGTCTTGACCAGGTGGAAACCCGCGACGGCGGTGCTCAGGACGCCCATGGCGCGGTCCTCTGCACGGTGTCGATCTGTTCGTCGACGCTGCGCCGCCCGGCGAGCACCCGCCGGAAACTGGCCAGCGGGCGGCGCGGCTCGGCGGCGGCGAGCTGGCCGTCCAGGGCCGACAGGTCGGCGGCCAGGGTCTCGGCGAGCCGCTCGGTGACCTGGCCGTCGCTGCCGCGGCGGGTCACCTCGGTGCAGGAGACGTACGCCTCGGGCCTGGTGTGGCCGCGCATGACGACCCGGACCGCGACCGCGTACAGCGGCACGCGCGCCTGGCGGGCGTACCAGGCGGCGCCGGGCGACAGCGGGCCGGGCGGCCCGGCGGGGCGCAGCTCGCCCTCGGGGTAGATGACCAGGGTGCGGCCGTCGGCCAGGTGCCGCAGCCCGGTGCGGGGCTCGGCGGTGCCGAACACCCCGACCCGTCGCACGAACCGGTAGCGGGCCAGGTTGTCCTGCTGCATGAGCAGGCACGCGGGGTGCCGCGAGCGCTCCAGCACGACGGACGCGACGAACGGGTCCCACCAGCTGTGGTGGTTGGCCGCCCAGACGAACGGCCCGCGGGGCAGCCCGCCGCGCAGCCACACCCCGCGCAGGTCCCGGCGCACCAGGTAGGTGAAGCCGTGGCGCAGGAACGCCGCCACCGGGTCACGCATCCCGGGCCTCGCCGTCGGCGGCCGGCCGTTGCCGCTGCCACAGCAGCAGGGTCAGGGTGATCAGGGCGAGGCCGAACCCGTAGTCCTCGACCGGGATGTGCCACGGCGCGCGTACGCCGCTGATCTGCTCCTCGGCGTAGTGCACCACGGTCGCGTCGGGCCGGGTCAGCCAGCCGTCGACCGGCACCATGAAGGCCAGCGAGACCGCCACCGTCAGCCAGTACCGGGCCGTGCGCAGCAGCCCGGTGCGCAGCACCGCGAGCTCCAGGGCCACCACGGCGACCGGGGCCGCCACGGCGGCGATGGTGTACTCAGCGGCCACGTCGGCCACCCGTGGCTTCCGGCTGAACGGGGGACCCGGCCGGGCCCGACGGAACGGCGGCACCCGGCAGCGACCGGCCGGGACGGCGGGCACGGCCGAGCAGCCCGGCTCGCTCGGCACGCCGGAGCAGCCGCGGGCCCTGGCCGAGCACTTCGAAGGTGAGCAGCGCGCACAGCGGCACGACCAGGAAGAACAGCCACTCTTCCCACGGTAGGCCCGCGACGGTGACGCCGGTGGTGTACCGGTCGGAGAACCACCAGTGGCCGCGGGCCGTCGCGATCAGATCCCAGGTCACGAACACGGCCACCACCGGGGCCAGCGTGGACACCAGGCGGCGCGGCTGCCGGTAGACGCGCGCGCCGAGCACAGCCTCCAGTGGCAGCGTCACGGCGACGCAGGCGGCCAGGATCAGCAGGTAGCGCAGCGCGTCCATCAGCTCGCCCGCTCCGGCGCGCGGGGCGTCGCGACAGGGGTGCCGGCGGGGGTGAGCAGGCAGCGGGCGGCCACCTGCAACCGGCGATGGGTGGGCACTGTCGCGCGGCGGGCGAACACGTCGAGGTCGGCCCTTTCGATCTCGTCGAGGATGCCGCCGTACAGGTGGAACGCGGTGCGGATGCAGGCCTGCGAGGTCGGCGCGAGCATGGTGACGCCGGGGGCCGCTGCCGCGTAGTGCTCCCGGGCCCGGGTGATCTCGTAGCGGACCAGTTCCCGGATGGCAGTGGTGGCGGTGCCGCGCGCCGCCGCCTGGTGCAGCTCGGCCGGGCTGACGCCGAACGTGCGCAGGTCGCGCTGGGGCAGGTAGATCCGCCCCCGCTGCAGGTCCTCGCCGATGTCGCGCAGGAAGTTGGTCAGCTGGAAGGCCAGGCCGAGCTGCCGGGCGGGTTCGCGGGCGGCCTCGGCGTCGGCCGGTTCCAGGATCGGCAGCATCATCGTGCCGATCACCGCGGCGCTGCCCTCCATGTAGCCGAGCAGGTCGTCGTAGTCGGCGTACTCGGTGACCTCCAGGTCCATGGCCATGCTGCGCAGGAACGACGCGAAGTCGGCGCGGTCCATGTCGAAGCGCTCGATGGTGTGCAGCACGGCGGGCAGCAGCGGGTCGTCGACGGCAGCCCCGTGCAGGCCGGCCACGAAACGGTCGGACCACTCGCGCAGCCGGGCGGCGCGCTCGCCGTCCGGCAGGTAGTCGGTGCTGTCGACGATCTCGTCGGCGTAGCGGGTGAAGCCGTAGAGCGCGTGCACGTGCGGCCGCTTCCAGGCCGGGAGCAGGCGGGTGGCCAGGTAGTACGTGCGGCCGTGGCGGCGGTGCAGCTGCCGGCAGCGCTCGTACGCGGCGGCGAGTTCAGGCTCCACGGGGCTCTCCTCGGAAAAATCGACTCAACAATCGACGCAACTTCGACTCTACGCTAATCTGAGCGCGTGGCAAACGACACCTTCTCCGCGACCGCTCCTTCCTTTACCCCGACCGCGGGTCCCGGGTCGGTAGACCACGCCGTCGACCTGCACGAACAAGTCGAGCAAGCGCTCAGCGACTTCGTGCTCGCCGAGACGGCGGCACTGCTCGACGTCGACCACGCGCTCGAACCGCTGCTGGCCGCCGCCCGCGACGCGGTGCTCGGTGGGGGCAAGCGCATCCGGCCGCTGTTCGCCTACTGGGGCTGGCGCAGCGTGGCCGGCCCGGCCGCGCCTGTGCAGCCGGTGCTGCCCGCGCTCGCCGCGCTGGAGCTGCTGCACGCGTTCGCCCTGGTCCACGACGACGTGATGGACCGTTCGGCGACCCGCCGGGGCCGCCCCACCGCGCACCGGGCGCTGGCCGCGGCACACGCCGGGCAGCGGCTGCGCGGCGACGCCGAGCGCTTCGGCGACTCCGGCGCGATCCTCGTCGGCGACCTGTGCCTGGTCTGGGCCGACCGGCTGATGAGCCGGGCGAAGGTGCCCGCTCCGGCGCTGGCGGGCGCGCGGGCCGCGTACGACCGGATGCGGGTCGAGGCCATCGCCGGGCAGTTCCTGGACGTGCTCGGCGACCACGCGCGCAGCTGGTCCCCGGAGCGGGCGCTGCGCACCGCGCGCCTCAAGACCGCCGGTTACACCGCCACCTGGCCGCTGCACTACGGCGCGGCGCTCGCCGGGGCCACCGGCACCGCGTTCGCGCGCGGGCCGCTGGGACGCGCCTACACCCGCTACGGCCTGGCCGTCGGCGAGGCGTTCCAGCTGCGCGACGACCTGCTCGGCCTGTACGGCGAACCCGCCGTCACCGGCAAACCGGTCGGCGACGACCTGGGCAAGCCGACCATGCTCCTGCTGCTGGCCCGCGCTCTGGCGAACGCGGCCCAGCATGCCGAGCTGGATAAACTGCTCGCCGCCGAGCAGCCCGACGTGACCCGGCTGGCCGAGGTGGTCCGCGCGACCGGGGCCGCGCGGCGGCTCAGCGACATGATCACCGAGCGGGTGGCCGACGCGCAGGGCGCGCTCGCGGACGCGCCGCTGGACGAGTCCGTCCGCGCCGCGCTGGGTGAACTGGCCGCCGCCGTAGCCTGGCGCGCGGCATGACCGGAAGGAGCGCACGCATGCGGACGGTTCCCGGACACACCGACCACGTGGTCGTGGTGGGGGCAGGGCTGGGCGGGCTGGCCTGCGCGCTGCACCTGGCCGGGGCGGGCCGGCAGGTTACCGTGCTGGAACGTGAGGACGTGCCGGGCGGGCGGGCCGGTCGGCTCGACCGCGACGGCTACACCTTCGACACCGGCCCGACCGTGCTGACCATGCCCGACCTGATCGCCGAGGCGTTCGCCGCGGTCGGCGAGGAGATGGCCGACTGGCTCACCCTCACCCCGCTGGACCCGGCCTACCGGGCCTGGTTCGCCGACGGTTCGAAACTCGACGTGATCGCCGACCCGGAACGCATGGCCGAGGAGATCACGCGGGTCTGCGGCCCGCGCGAGGCCGACGGCTACCGGCGCTTCGTCGACTACGCCCGCCGGCTGTGGGAGCTGGAGCGGCACGACTTCATCGAGCGCAACTTCGACAGCCCGCGCGACCTGCTCACCGCGAACCTGCTGCGGCTGGTCGCGGCGGGCGCGTTCGGGCGGCTGCAGAACCGCATCGACACCTTCCTCAAGGACGACCGCACCAGGCGGGTCTTCTCGTTCCAGGCGATGTACGCGGGCCTGTCCCCGCACAAGGCGCTGGCCGTGTACACCGTCATCGCCTACCTCGACTCCGTCGCCGGGGTGTACTTCCCGCGCGGCGGCATGCACGCGCTGCCGACCGCCATGGCCGCCGCCGCCGAGAAGCACGGTGTGCGCATGCGCTACGGCACCCAGGCGCTGCGCGTCGAGACCGGCGGCGGCCGGGCGACCGCGGTGATCACCACGGACGGCGAGCGCATCCCCGCCGACGCGGTCGTGCTCAACCCGGACACCGCCGCCGCGCACGCGCTGCTGCCCGGCTCGAAGCCCCGGCGGCTGCGCTACTCGCCGTCCTGCGTGGTCATGCACGTCGGCTCCGATGCCGAGTACACCGAGGCCGGTCACCACAACATCCACTTCGGACGGAAGTGGCGGCGCACCTTCGACGAGGTGATCAGCAAGGGGGAGCTGATGAGCGATCCGTCGCTGCTGGTCACCAACCCCAGCCGCACCGACCCGTCGGTCGCCCCGGACGGACGGCACACCTACTACGTGCTCGCGCCCGTCCCGAACCTGGTCGCCGGGGAGCAGGACTGGCGCGGCGGGCTCGCCGACCGGTACGCCGACGAGCTGATCGACGTGCTCGAAGCGCGCGGCTACCCCGGCTTCAAGGCGGGGGTGCAGACCCGGACCGTCGTCACCCCGGCCGACTGGGCCGAGCTGGGCATGGACGCGGGCACCCCGTTCGCGGCCGCCCACACGCTGACCCAGTCGGGCCCGTTCCGGCCGCGCAACCTGCACCCGGCGCTGCCCAACGTGGTCTTCACCGGCTCCGGCACCACCCCGGGCGTCGGCGTGCCGATGGTGCTGATCTCAGGCAAGCTCGCCGCCCACCGGATCACCGGCGGCTGACGCCATGAGCGAGCACCGCGAGCGAATCGACGGCGTGGGCGGGCAGGGGCGCAGCGCCGGGGACGTCGCGCGGCGGCTCGGTGTCGCGGTGACCACGCTGCGCACCTGGCACCAGCGGTACGGCCTCGGGCCGAGCGAGCACGTCGCGCACCGGCACCGCCGGTACACCCCCGACGACGTGGCCCGGCTCGAGGTGATGTGCCGGCTGACCACCGAGGGTGTGCCCGCGCACGAGGCGGCCCGGATCGCGCTGGCCGGGCTGCCCGGCGAACCCGCCGCGGCCCGCTTCGCCCCGGAGCCCGACCCGTCGGCGCGGGGGCTGACCATCGCCGCGGTGCGCCTGGACATGCCCGCGATGCTGTCGACCATCGCCTCGGCCGTACGCGGCCGCGGCGTCGTCTACGCCTGGGACCACCTGCTGTGCCCGGTGCTGGTCGAGGTGGCCCGGCGGCAGCAGCCGGACGGCCACATGATCGAGGTGGAGCACCTGCTGTCCCGCTGCATCCTGGAGGTGCTGTGGACGGTGCCCCGGCCGTTCGGCGCGTCCGCCGCGCGTACGCTGCTGGCCTGCGCCGCCGAGGAGCAGCATACGCTGCCGCTGGAGGCGCTGGCCGCCGCGCTGGCCGAGCAGGGCTGCGGCAGCCGCATGCTCGGCGCCCGCGTCCCGCCGCTGGCCCTGGCCGACGCGATACGGCGTACCGGCCCCGCCGCCGTGTTCATCTGGTCCCAGTTCGCCGCGACCGGCGACCCGGCCCAGCTCAGCCCGGTCCTGGCCGCCCGCCCCCGACCGGCCCTCATCGCCGCCGCCGGCCCCGGCTGGTCCGACCCGCTCCCCGACGGCGTCTCCCGTCCGGCCGACCTGACCGACGCCCTCCGCCTGGCCCTCCCCGTCACCGCCCCCCGCCCCCGCTGACCCCGTTCGCGGGCCGCGTTTTCATAGACGTTGGCCTATCACGTCGAGTTTTCGTGCCTCGGAGTCGATGTAGTAGGCCGACGTCGATCGCAAGGCGGAGCGGGTCAGTGGTCGCGGAGCAGGGAGCCCGCGCCGTGGACCTTGTCGTCGATGCCGTTGTCGCGCAGGGCCATCCACCAGGTCGCGGCGTTGATCGCGATGACGGGCTTGCCCAGCCAGCGTTCCGCCTCATCGGCCAGCCGCACCATGGACAGGTTCGTGCCGCACTGCACGATCGCGTCGACGTCCGGGCCGTCGACCTCGCGGATCGCCGCGCGCAGCTCGTCCTCGGTCACGTGCGCGATCGCGACCGCCGTCGGGCACTTCAGGCCCTCGATCGCGGTGACCTCGAAACCGATCTCGCTGAAGAACTTCACCACGTTCTGGTCGCCGACCGGCTGGTACGGCGTGACCACGCCGATGCGCCGCGCCCCGTAGAGCTTCAGAGCCCGCTCGCAGGCCTCGGCACCGGTGGCGACCTCCAGCCCGGTGATCGCCTTGATCTGGCGGACGAACTCGCGGTTGCCCTCGACCCCGCCCCAGAACGTCTCCGCCGACATGCCCATGACCACGTAGTCGGGCTCGCAGGTCAGCACCCGCTCGCAGGCGGCTCCGATCTCGTCGCGGATCTGCGTCAGCAGGTGCTCGAAGTTCGCGTCGTCGGACAGGTCCTGGTTGCGGATGTGGATCCGCGAGAAGTGCGCGGTCACCCCCGGCACCGTCATCGAGTAGAAGTCCGGCTCGACGATCGTGTTCGTCGACGGCGCGATCACCCCGAACTTGCGCCGCCACCCCAGTGCGTCGGTCATGCGGGCACCTCCACAGGACGAAGGCCGGCGGCGCGGGACGCGCGGACGGTGAGCAGGGCGGCGGTCAGGAAGACGGCCTGGGCGAGGGTGTTGGTGCCCTGCTCCAGCCATTGGAAGGCCAGCGTCTCGTGCTCGGGGTGGTTGCGCAGCGGCACCAGCGAGGTGACGGCGACGATGCCGAGCACGAAGAGCACGACCGCGACCCAGGCCCGGCGGCGGCCGGCCAGCACCGCGCCGAGCACGCTGATCAGCGTGACGCCGGTGGTGGCCGCGACGAACGCGGGCTGCACGCCGCCCGATGCGACCGCCGCCCCCGCGACCCCCACACCCACCAGGGCGTACGGCCACCACGGCGCGCGCCGCCCGCGCAGGGTCGTGTGCAGCGACCACAGCACCAGCAGCGCGCCGGCCGCCATCAGCGGGAAAAGCGACTGCTCCAGCCAGCGCAGGTCGTGGCCGAACGAGGACAGGATGAGCTTCCAGGTGGACTTGGCCACCCCGCCCAGCCCGATCAGCGCGCCCCCGAGCCGCCCGGCCGCGGCGGCCCGCCGGTCGATCGTGGCGGACGCCCCGCCGAGCAGCCAGAACCCGGCCAGCGCCAGCAGCGTGGGGACGTAGTCCTCCAGCGCCAGGATCACCGGGTAGTCGTTGGTGTTCACGCGTCCTCCCCGAACACGTCACGCTTGCGGAACGCGGTCAGGAACCGCCAGAACGCCTTGCCCTGTCTCAGCCACGCCACCCGGGCCCCGTTCTTCGCCCCGGCCAGCACCTTTTCGGCCAGCCACGGGGTGACGGTCTCCACCCGGTCCGCCAGGATGTTGAAGACCTTCTTCGCCTGCGCCAGTTCTTCCGGGGTGTAGTCGTGCGTCAGCAGTTCGGTGACGACCATGCCGGGGGACAGGTGGTGCACGGTCACCCCGGTGCCGTCCACCTCCTTGGCGAGGCTGTCCGTGGTGTAGGTGACGGCCCGCTTGGTCGCGCCGTACACGGTGAGCCCGGGGCGGCGCATGCCGTTGGACCCGAAGCCCTCCATGTTCCACAGCGCGCCCGCGCCCTGGGCCCGCATCCCGGCCAGCGCGACGGCACTGGCGTGCAGCAGGCCGCGCAGGTTCAGGTCCACGGTCGCGTCGAGCGCTTCGGGGTCGAGTTCCCACAGCTTGCGCCGGGCCGGGGACATGCCCGCGTTGTTGATCCAGATGTCGACCCGCCCGTGCCGCTCGACGGCCGCGTCCCACAGTCGCTGCACCGCTTCGCGATCGGTGACGTCGGCGACCACGCCGTACGCCGCCGGGACCTGCTCGCCGGCCCGCTTGACCGAGTCGACGGACCGTCCGCAGTAGACGACCTGCGCACCTCGTGCGGCCAGCTCCCGCACCAGCCCGAGCCCGATGCCCCTGGTCCCACCGGTGACGACGACGACTGTGCTCACGCGGCGTCCTCCCACTCCAGGAGGCCGTGCAGGACGCTGTCGAGCACGTTGCCCTGGAAGATCTCGTAGACGACGGCGAGGCGTCTGCCCGCCGACATGCCGGGCTCGGCGTCGATCATGAACTCGCGGTACCTCACCTTGGTGACATCCGTGAAGTGCAGGGAGCCGAACGCGGCGCGACCGAAGGCGACCGCGTTGCCCCAGGCGTCGGGGCCCTCGTGGAACAGCCGGTTGCCGTCGCGCCGGGCCGAGGCCGTGGCGCTGCGGTTCAGGGCTCCGGACCAGGTCAGGGTGCGGCGGGTGTGCAGCAGGTCGACCGGTTCGAGGGCGATGCGCACGTCGACGGTGCCGCGCGGCTTCTGGTCGGCGCCCCAGAGTTCGCAGCTGCCCGCGTACGCCCCCGATTGTTTGGTGGGCATGATGTGCGGGACCGGGCCGCGGCGCGTCTCGGCGGCCAGGAACTCGGTGACCCGGGCCTGGGTGGCGGGGTTGTCGTCGTGGTCGGTGCTGCGGGTGTAGACGCCGTTGAAGCAGCCGACGACGGACCAGCCCTGGTAGAGCACGGACGAGTACACCTGGGTCTGCCCGTCGGGCAGGATCTGGTTCCAGGTGTTCAGGTCGACCTGCCAGCCGGGGCCGTAGTAGTGCGAGTCGACGAACGAGCCGTAGGGCTGGCCGGTGCCGTAGAAGTCCGGCCCGGTGTACACCCGGTCGTCGTCGGCGTCCTCGACCCCGAACGCGAACGGCGCGCCCAGCCGGAACTGCCCGGCCAGCGGCCCGCCCCCGGTGAGCCCGCCGTCCATGTAGTACGTGGTCACGCCGTTCTCGAAGACCGACGAGCGCCGGATGTCCTCGTATCCGCACCAGGTGCCGGTGGCGTCGAACAGCGACGGCCGGCCGTGCCACTCACCGGTGATGCGCTTCTGCCACTCGCTGGGCTCAGCCATTGGCCACCAGCTCGGCCCGGATCGCGTCGGTGGTCGCGTCGCCGAGCAGCCGGGACACCTGCGCCCAGACCGGGTCGACGTCGCGGCTGAAGATGTTGCCGCGCACCGCCGCGTCCCGGGCCGCCAGGTCGACGCCGTCCGGGGCGGGCAGGCCCTTCTCGACCAGCGTGGACCAGTGGTCGGCGTACGCGTTCACGTGCGCGTCGATGCTCGCGAAGGCTTCCTCGGTGGCGCGGTTGACCAGCATCCAGGGCGACATGACGGCGCGCTGGCGCGGGCCGACCGCGGCCGGGGACAGGCCCTCGGTCGCCGAGGCGGCCTCGAACACGGGGGTCAGCGGGTGGAAGGCCGCGTCCAGGTAGGGCAGGTTGACGGCCAGGTCGGCGCGGGGGATCAGGTCCAGGTGGAAGGCGTGGTATGAGCCGCCGTACACCGAGTCGAGGGTGAAGTGCGGGACGGCCGAGTCCTCGGGAGTGAACGCGAAGATCATGTGGCTGTCCAGGTGGATCATCGGGACGACCAGGCCGACGTACACGACCTTGGCCACCGCCTCGCCCCGGAAGATCCGCACCGAGCCGACCGGGGCGGGCGACATCGGGCTGGTCAGCTCGGCCAGTGGGGTGTCCTGCGCGACCAGGTCGGGATGGCGGGCGAGGATACGTTGCAGGGTGCGCTCGCACAGGTCGGCGGGCAGGCTCACGGTCACTCCTCAGGGGTGGATTCGGACTCGGCCGCGGCGGCCGCGTCCCAGGCGGCCTGGACGGTCGGGTGCTCGCCCCGGGCCTTGTGCACCCAGGCGCGGGCCAGCTCGGGGTTCTCCCGGCGGGCCGGGGACGCGATCACGGTCGCGGTGCGGCGCGGCACGTCGCCGGTGATGCTGTCCTCCTCGGACAGCAGCCAGCCCTTCTCGGCCAGTTCCTGGCGGCGGCGGCGGTAGTGCACCGCGATCAGGTCGCTCTTGATGTGCAGCTCCGCGCCCAGGTCGAAGGGCAGCAGCTCGGGCCGCACCTTGTTCACGACCTCCGCGTCCTCGTAGAAGATCTTCAGCGTGCGGTTGATCGCGTTCTTGTCGGCCCACTTGCCGGTGAAGAAGGTGCGCAGCGCGACCCACTTGACCAGCGTGGTGGTCTCGTCGACCGGGATGTTGGTGTCGTAGATGATCAGCTCGCCGATCGGCAGCCGCACGTGCAGCTTGATCATGTTGGGCAGCATCCAGCCGGCCGAGGTGCGCACCGGCGGGCGGTTGTTCAGGTCGCCCTTGTTGCGGTTCAGCGCGGCCCAGATGCCCTTCGGCCGCGGCGGGTACAGGTCCACCGTCGCGAACGCCGACCACTCGTCGGGGGTCTCCAACTCGTACTCGGCGACCTCGGGGCGCTCCGGGTTGCCGAACGCGCCCGCGTGCACGAACGGCGCGTGCGCGATGTCGCAGCCGTTCTCCAGGATGCGCTCGTAGTTCGCCTTCCACAGGAACTCGCCGGTCACCGCCCGGAAGCGGCCGCCGTTCTCCTGCAGGTCGTCGAACTCCGGCCACACCGGGATCGGCGGGCGCTCGGACTCCGGCAGGTCGCCCATGTACACCCAGACGAAGCCGTACTTCTCGGCCACCGGGTACGAGTCGACGCGGGCCTTCTTCGGGATGGCGCGGCCGGGCAGGTTCGCCGGGATCTTCGTGCACTGGCCGTCGGCGTCGTACTCCCAGCCGTGATACGGGCACACGATGCAGCCGTCCTTGGTCCAGCCGCCGGACAGCGCCGCGCCGCGGTGCACGCACAGGTCGGAGAGCGCCACCGGGCGGCCCTTCGGCGTGCGGTAGAGGGCCAGGTGCTGGCCGAGCACGGTGACCCGGGCCGGCTTGACGGTCACCCGGTCGGAGAACTCGACCGCGTACCAGAAGTTCTTCAACATGGCTTACCTCCGCTGGATTGTCGCGACGCCGTCGTGACCGGCGAGCTTGTCCCATTCGGTATACGACGCCTGGTCGCCGGTCAGATGCATCCGGCAGAACGTGCCGAGCAGGTCGGCCAGCAGTTCGCGGTGGGCCGCCGGGTCGCCGTCGGCGGGCTGGTCGAGGAACGCCCGCGCGGCGGTGTGGTCGACCGGGTGCACGATCGCGAAGTGGTTCGCCCCGGCCAGCCGTACCAGCGCGTTGTCGCCGCCCCGGTCGGGCAGCGCCTCGTCGAAGGTGCGGGTGATCGGGTCGCGGCGGGTGGCCGCGTCCTCGCCGTAGCGGTCGGCGGAACCGTTGATGACCCCGTCGTTGGTGCCCGCGACCAGCAGCACCGGGCAGTCGGCCTGGGCCGGCAGCACCGTGCCCGCGGGCCAGCCCAGCATGGTCGCGACCATGGTGTGCGCCCCGTAGGTCGCCACGGCCTTGACCTCGGGCACGAATCGCGCCGACTGCAGCGCGACCGTGCCGCCCGCCGAGTGTCCGACCAGGGCGACCTTGTTCAGGTCGAGCAGTCCGGCGACCGGCCCGGTCATCGCGGCGAGGGCGTCGAGCACCGGCCGCAGCGACGGCGTGGTGGGCCGCTTGCCGTAGCCCTCCGGCCGGGCCGCGTCCAGGTCCACGCCCGGCGTGATGCCGTGCAGGCCCCCGAACAGCGTGCCGACCCAGTCGTAGGTGACCGCCACGATGCCCTGCTCGGCGAGCCGCACCGCGAGCCAGCGGTACGCCTCCTGGCCGACGTTCACCCCGGACACGATCACCGCCACCGGGTACGGCGCCCCGTCGGCGTCGGCGGCCATCACACCGGACAGCCGCTCCCGGTCCGAGCCGTCCGGCCGGGCCGGGTAGTAGACGCGTAGGTGCGCGGTGTCGAACGGGGCCTCGTGACCCGGGACGGTCGTGGCCCACCAGACGGAGCGGATCACCTTCACGGCCGGGCCGACTTCCGGTCGCCGCCCCACAGGCCGCGGACCAGCTTGTCCGTGGTCTCCTGGCCGAAGAAGCGCACGCCCATCACGTTGGCCGGGTCGCGCTCGGCGATGTTGCGCCGGATGCGCAGATCCGTCTCGGCCAGCGCGGCGCGCTCCTCCTCGGGCACCGGCGGGGCCTCGTCGACCCAGCGCAGCCACCGGTCCACGTGCTCGTGGGTGAGCTTGCGGACGATGTCGAGATTGCGCTCGCTGCGGCCGAACGAGTAGCAGTACGCCGTCGGGCTCAGGCTGGCGCGGATGAAGCCCGCCCGGCTGACGAAGTACTCGAACTCGGGGTCGGCGCGGTGGGCCAGCCAGTCGGCGTCGAGCGGGGCGTAGTAGCTGTCGTAGTACTCGCCGTCCTCCATGAGGTTCACCCGGGGCACCGAGTCGAGGTAGAACCAGCCCTCCGGCCATACCAGCAGGGCCAGGCCCAGGTGCGGCACCTTGACCTGCGGGCCCAGCCACACGGTCAGGTGCAGGTTGGCGAAGCTCGCCGACGGGTTGCCCAGCCAGGAGTGCACCATCCAGTCGACCTCGGGACCGCTGTACGCGGCCAGCGAGCCGCCGGGGCCGTCCGGGTACTGCCCGTACGACTCCAGCTCCAGCGTGGACGGATCGCGCCGCAGTTCGAACCGGGCGTCGATCTTCGCCTTCAGCTCGGCGAGCAGTTCCTGATACAGGTGGAAGGTCTCGTGCACGTCGACGACGGGGGAGTTGTCCACCATGTCCTCGACGTGGCGCAGGGTCTCGGCCACGGTCTACCTTTCTGTGAGGGCTTGCACGAGCCGCCAGGGGCGGCCGTCGACGAGGTCGGTCTGCCGCGACACCTGCCGGTTGGCGGCCTGCGCAGGGGCGACGTCAGCCCGCCCGGACACCTGTCCGGCGGGCACGGTGGTGATCACCGGATGGCTGATCCGCCCCGTGAACGGGCCCTGCCACGCGGTCCACAACGTGAAGTCCGCCGACAACGCGAACACCGCACTGTCCTGCTCCACCGGCGCGGCCGCGATCACGTTGAGCCGGTTCTCCGCCGCCCGCTCAGGCAGCCCGAGACTCAACTCCCACGCCTCACCGGCCTCGAACGGCACCGCCACCACATCCGCGTCGGCGAGCGCCGCCAACCGGAAAACCTCCGGGAAGATCGAGTCCGCCCCGGCCACCATCGCCAACCGCCCCCAGGGCAACTCCACGATGTGCACCGCACCCCCCTCGCCGGGACGATCTTGCGTGGACTGTGGGAGCGACACGGGTGAATCCGGCGTATCGGCAACAGTTCGCGCAAGATCGTCGGGATCTTGGGGGTGGAGGACGGGTTGGCGGGCGATCTCGCCGTTGGCGTCGAGGAGGACCGGGCCGGTCGGGGTGGCGGTGACGGCGTGGGCGTTGGTGCCGTCGAGGGCGGCCGCGAGCAGGGTGGGGTCGGTTTCGGTGGTGACGATGAGGCGGGCTCCGGCGGCGGCGGCGCGGGCGGTCTCGCGTACCACCGTGGCGGTGTCGCCGCGGACGATCGCCACGGGCAGTGTGGCCGCGCCGGCGGGGTGGCGGCGGCCGTGGGGCGGGGCGGCGATGGGGGCGTAGAGCTCCGGGCGGCGGGCGGCGAAGATGTCGGTGCCGTCGGGGCGGCGCTTGTCGTCGGCCAGGGACGGGTCGATGTCGGCGATGACGACGGCTTCGCCGGTGCGGGGGCCCTTGGCGACGACCGTGCCGTCGGGGGCGACGATCTGGCTCTCACCCGCGCCGTGCAGCCACTCGGCGGGCACGCCGAGTGCGGCGCTCAGCCTGGGCAGGTGTTCCTCGGGCAGCAGCGGGCCGACCTTGTTCGCGGCGACGACCCATACCTTGTTCTCGGCCGCGCGGACCGGGATGTGCAGGCTCGCCTCATCGGTGGCGAACGAGTTGAGGCTGTTGAGCAGCACCTGCGCGCCGCGCAGGGCCAGGCCGCGGGCGACCTCGTTGATGACGCCCTCCATGCAGGCGTACATGCCGAGCCGCCCGAGCGGGGTGTCCAGCACCGGGCCGACCTCGCCGGCCGGGTCGAGGTGGTCGTTCTCCGCGCCCATCAGGGTCTGCTTGTCGCACTGGCCGAGCACCGTGCCGTCGGGCCCGAACATGAAGTTGGTGCCGCCGGTGCGGCCGTCCGGGTGCGCGTGAGTGACGTTGATCTTCACGTATGCCCGGTGCTTGCGGGCGCGCTCGGCGACCGCGGTCAGGAACGGGTCACCGGGCCGGGTGGCGATGCGGTGCGCCTGCGCCCGGTCGGCGTAGTAGGACAGGTGGTTGCAGAACTCGGGCAGGACGATCAGCTGCGCGCCCTGGGCCGCGGCCTCGTCGATCAAGCGCAGGCAGGCGGCGAGATTGGCCTCGACGTCCTGCGACGCCGCGAGCTGCACCGCGGCGACCCGTGTTGGAGCCATGTGGTGTCTCCGGTTCCCCTAGCGAAACGCTGTTTCCCGAAACTACACTCGCGGGGGCGTTTGCAACAGTGGTTGACCGGAGGTCGTGATGCTTTCTCACGTGGTGCTGATGTCGTTCACCGACGCAGACGATGCTGCCAAGGCGAAGGATCTTTTGGAAGGGCTGGTCGGGGCTGTTCCGCAGGTCCGAACGCTCCAGGCGAACCTGGACGAGCTGCGCACCCCGGTCTCGGCGCACCTGTGCCTGATCACGACCCACCTGGATGCGGACGACCTGCGCGGATACCAGGAGCACCCGGCGCACCTGGAGTTGGCCCGGTGGCTGCGCCCGCGGCTGGCGGCCCGGGTGGTCGTCGACTTCAGCAGCTGACCCGGCTCAGCTGAGCGCGGCGAGGAAACGCAGGCAGCGGTCCCAGGCCAGCTCGCTGGACGCGGCGTCGTAGTCGGGCGAGGCGTCGTCGGTGAACAGATGCCCGCCCGCGTACGTGAACACCTCCGGGCGCGCCCCCAGCCGGGCCATCGCCAGCTCCCACGACATGATCGCGTCGGCCGACTCGTACTCGTCGCGCTCGGCGATGTGCAACTGGGCGTCCAGGCCCGACGGCATGCGGCGCGGCGTGCCCGCGGTGCCGTGCAGCAGGAGCAGGCCGCCCACCCGCGGCTCGTGCTCGGCGATGGCCTGCGCGAAGCTCGCGCCCATCGACAGTCCGGCCAGCACCCCGCCCCCGGGCAGGTTTGCCGCCGCCTGCCGGGCGCGGTCCTGCACCACCTCCGGTCCGATCTCGCGGAGCAGCGCGAAGCCCTCGTCCACGGTGTCCACCACCACGCCGTCGTACAGGTCGGGCGTGAGCACCGTGTGCCCGGCGTCGCGCAGGCGCTCGGCGGCGCTCAGCACGGCCGGGCGCAGCCCGATGACGGAGTGGAACAGCAGGACGTGTGCCATCCGCCCATCCTGACAGGCGCGCAGGCGCCCCGCCTGCCGCGAATCGACGCAACCGGGCGGAACGCCGTTTCCCTTCCGGGCGGGTCGGCTATAGCAGAGTCATGACGGTTCACCTGGCACGACGTCCCGCGGCACAGTGGTGGGCGCTGGCCGGCTTCTTCGCGGCGGTGATCGTGGTGGCCCTGGTCGGCTCGCTGGCCGTGGCGCGGCCCGCCGACGACTACACGGCCCTGGCCCGGCCCGGCTGGGCACCGCCGTCCTGGCTGTTCGGACCGGTCTGGACGGTGCTCTACGCGATGATCGCGGTGGCCGGCTGGCTGGTCTGGCGGCGGGCCGGCTGGGGACCGGCGATGTGGGCGTACACCCTGCAGCTGGTCCTCAACGCGGTCTGGACGCCGCTGTTCTTCGGCGCGGGTCAACGCGGCCTGGCGTTGGCCGACATCGTCGCGCTGTGGCTGGCCATCGGCGTCACCGTGCTGCTGTTCCGCCGGGTCTCGGCACTCGCGGCCTGGCTGCTGGTGCCCTACTGGCTCTGGGTCACCTTCGCCACCGCCCTCAACCTCGCCATCTGGCAACTCAACTGACCCACACCCGAGGGCTCCGAGGGTTTGGTGCGGTCTCGTCCCTCACCAAGGTCATTCGACTTGCCTGGCACCTGTGCGTATCTTGACGCCGCGTTCGCCCACTTGTCAGGCAAGTCCGGCGATCATGGGGCGGCCGTCCCGCCTGGTGGGAGTGGGTGATCGCGGGTGCCCGGGGTCGGGATGGCCGGGGTGGCCCCGCCTTGGTGGCAGGTCTTGCGAACGCGCGGCCTCCGCTGTCCGCCGCGCGTTCGCATGACGCGCAGTCGCGGTCCCCGCTGTCCGAGGGCGCCGCGCGTTCGCAGGAAGCGTGAGGTGAGAGGCGGTCAGGCCGGCGGCGTCCAGTCGACGCGGCGGCCCAGGTAGGCGAGCAGTTCCGTGGTCGGGTCGGTGTCTGCGGCCACGGTCAGCTCGGCCGCGTACGCGCCATAGGCCCGCAGTGGCTCGACGATCTGCCGGGCGACCGTGAGCAGCTGCCGGGAGTCGTGCGCGGTGAGCGGGGACGGTCGGCCGGTGGCGACGGCGATGTCCCAGGCGTGCACGGCCGCGTCGAGCGCGGCGGCCCCGGCGGCGATCCACAGCGGCAGCGGACCCTGCGGCAGCGGCACGGGCACCTGCTCCGCGTCGGCGGGCACGGTCGCGAAGGCGGCCGCCGACGCGCTGAGGGCCTGCTCAAGCAGGGCGGTCGCGTCCCCGTCGATGCTGCCGGAGGGCTGGAACGGGTCCTCGCTCGGCCACGGCCCGCCGGTGATGGCGGCGGCGAACCCGATCTGGTCGCCGGTCGCGTGCTGCAGGACCTGGGTGACGTTCCAGTGCGCACAGGGCGTCGGCAGCCCCCAGCCGTCGGCCGGGACGCCCGCCACGGCGGTGCGCAGCGCGGTGTGCGCGGCGGCGAGCAGGGTGATCGCGTTGGTGCCGGTGATCGTGGTCATGGCTCCGCCCTTCGTCTCGGCAGTTCCGGAACGGAATGCCTCGTTCCGCTTCAGCCTACCAGAGCGGAACGATCCGTTCCACTGCTAACCTGAACCGGTGACGGAGACGGACGCGGCCCCGATGTCGGGTCGCAAGCAGCAGGCAGCGCGCAACGACACGGTGATCCTCGAGGCCGCCCGCGAGGTGTTCCTCGCTGATCCGAAGGCGCCCATCGCCGCCGTGGCCGAGCGGGCGGGCGTCGGCATCAGCGCGCTCTACCGCCGGTACAGCGGCAAGGAGGAGCTGCTGCGCCGGCTGTGCCACGACGGGCTGCTGCTGTTCGTCGCCCAGGCCCAGGCGGCGCTGGCCGAACCCGACCCGTGGCGCGGCCTGACCGGCTTCCTGTCGGCGGTCGTCGACGCCGATGTGCATTCGTTGACCGTGCACCTCGCCGGGACGTTCACGCCGACGCCCGAGATGGGCGCGACCGCGCGCCAGGCCGGTGAACTTGCGGCGCGACTCGTGCAGCGGGCGCTCGACGACAACAGCCTGCGCCCCGACGCCGTGCTCGCCGACGTGACGCTCCTGCTGGAGAGCTGCGCCGCGGTACGCGTACCCGATCCCGCGCGCACCCGCGAACTACGCGCCCGCCATCTGGCCCTGCTCCTGGACGGCCTCGCCGCCGACCGCGACCGCGCCGACCTCCCCGGCCCGCCCCCCACCCCCGCCGAACTCAACTGGCGCTGGCGCACCCCCTGACCGGGTCGCCACACGCACCAAGGTCATCCGACTTGCCTGGCAGCTGGGCGTATGCGCCCTCAAGATACGCACGATTGCCAGGCAAGTCGGACGATCATCGGCGCTCGGTGAGGCGCGAGGCTGGGCGGCGCGGGTCAGTGGAGTTCGGTGAGCAGGGACTGGCCCTGGGGCCAGGAACCGAGGCCGGAGTCGGCGTTGAGGTGGCCGCCGCCGGGGACCACGACCAGGCGGGAGCCCCACGCCTGAGCGAACGCCTCGCTGCGCGGCAGGGCCGCCCACGGGTCGTCGTCACCGGCGACGACGATGCTCGGGAACGGCAGGGGCACGAGCGGCACCGGGCGGAAGTTCACCAGCTCGGGCACCCCGGCGGTGTCCACATCGGCGGGTGCGACCAGCAGTGCGCCGCGCACCTTGGCGATGTCGCCGCCGCGGGCCACCCAGTGCGCGACCGTCACGCAGCCCAGGCTGTGCGCCACCAGCGTCACCGGGGCGGATGCGGCCGCCACCGCGGCGGCCAGCGCCTCGACCCAGTCGCCGACCAGCGGGTGGAACCAGTCGGCCTGCTCGACCCGCCGGAACCCCAGCTCCTGCTCCCACCGGGTCTGCCAGTGCGCCGGGCCGGAGTTCTCGAAGCCGGGAAGGATCAGCACGCTCGTCACACCGGCAGCGTAGGCGGCAGCCGACTGGGCGCACCGACGCGGGTCACACGCGACGGCTGGGACCGCGACGGATCACGACGCCGGGTACGCGTTCGCCGCCGCGCCCGCGCCGCCCGCCCGGAACGCGGCCGGCGCGTGCACGACACACGTCTGCGCGTACTCGGCGATGCCCTCCTCGCCGTACTCGCGGCCGTACCCGGAGCGCTTCACACCGCCGAACGGCGCGCGCAGCGACATGCCGGTGCGGTTGTGTGTGTTGACGAAGACGAACCCGGCCTCCAGCCGCCGCGCCACCGCGAACGCCCGCTCCTCGTCGGCCGACCACACCGACGCGCCCAACCCCAGCTCACCGGCGTTGGCGCGAGCGATCAGGCAGGCCTCGTCGCGGTAGGACAGCACCGGCACGGTCGGCCCGAACTGCTCCTGCGCGACCAGCGGCGCGTCCTCGGGCACGCCGGTCACCAGCGTCGGCGTGACGAAGTGCCCGGCCCGCAGGTCGGCGCCCGGATCGACACGGCCCACCGGCAGCGCCCGGCCGCCGCGCGCCACGGCGTCCTCGACCAGCCCCGTGATCCGCGCCGCGGCCTCGGCGGTCACCACCGGGCCCATGCTCACCCCGGCGGCGAGCGGATCACCCAGGCACAGCACCTCGGCGGCGGCCGCCCGGTACGCGGCCACGAACTCGTCGTGCCGGGTCTCGGGCACGTACAGCCGCTTCGCGGCCATGCACACCTGCCCGCTGGTCGCGAACGAGGCCATGACCAGCCGCCGCATGGGCTCCGGGGACAGGTCGGCGTCGTCGAGCAGCAGCACCGGATCGTTGCCGCCCAGTTCCAGCACCGTCGGCGTGGTCTGCGCCGCGGCCGCCGCGGCGACCACCCGGGCCGTGGCCGCGCCGCCGGTGAACGCGACCTTGCCGACCAGCGCGTGCCCGACCAGGGCCGCGCCCGCCGCCGCGTCGCCGTGCAGCACCTGCAGCACGGCGGCCGGCAGGGCCGACGCCAGCAGCCGCACCGTGCGGTCGATCGCCAGCGGGGCGAGCGGCGACGGCTTCACCACGACCGTGTTGCCCGCGGCCAGCGCCGGGGCGATCTTCAGGAAGGACAGGATGATCGGCGCGTTCCACGGGGTGATCGCCGCGACCACGCCGTACGGGCGGCGGCGCAGCAGCAGCCGGCCCGCCGCGTCGTCGAGCGCGGTGTCCGCGAGCACTCGCGGGGCGTGCTCGGCCACCCAGCGCAGGAAGGTCAGCGCGAAGCCGAGTTCGCCGCGGCAGTCGGCCAGCACCTTGCCCGACTCGCGGGCGAGCAGCTCGGCCAGGGTCGGCAGGTGCGGCTCGACCGCGTCGGCGGCGGCCCGCAGCGCGGCCACCCGGTCGGCGACCTCGGCCCGCGCCCAGTCCCGCTGCGCCGCGTCGGCGGCCCGCACCACGGCGTCGACCCGGGCCGGGTCCGCGGCGGGCACGGTGCCGACCAGCTCGTACACCCGCGCCGGGTTGTAGCGCGTGATCCGCTCGCTCATGCCGGCACCGGGCGCAGGGAGGAGATCATGCAGGCGCGCAGGAGATGGGCGCGGGCGCGGACCGGGTCGGCGGCGGTGGCGCGGATCTCGTCCAGGTACGCGGCGCGGGCCGCCGGGTCGGTGGCGGTGAGGCGCTGGTAGTTCTGGTGGGAGACGGTCTGCACGTACTCCAGGGCGATGCGCCGTCGCTGGGCCGCGGCCAGCCGGACCGCGCCGTCGCCGGTGACCAGCGCGCGGGTGTACGCGACAGCGTCGTGGATGCCCGAGTTCATGCCCAGCCCGCCCAGCGGGTTGTTGACGTGCGCCGCGTCCCCGGCCAGCAGCACCCGTCCCACCTGGAACGTCTCGGCCACCCGCTGGTGCACGCGGTAGATGCTGGCGTGCGCGACCCGCCACGGCCGGCCCGGGTCGGCGACCTGGCGCAGCCGCCCGTCGAGCCGGTCGAGCTCGTCGCGGTCGGGCGTGCCGTCCGGGGTCGGCAGCAGCACCCGCCAGTGGTCCGGGGTGTGCAGCAGCACCGACCAGTCGACCGGGTCGAACACGTAGTTGACCTCGGCCAGGTCGTCGAGCAGTGCGGGCAGGTCCTCGTCGGTGGACGCGACCAGGAAACGCTCCGGGTAGGTGATGCCCGCGAACTCGACGCCCAGCGACCGGCGTACCGCGGAGTGCGCGCCGTCGGCGGCGATCAGCCAGTCGGCGCGTTCGGTCCGGCCGTCGGCGGCGCGGACCACCACGCCGTCGGGGACCTGGTCGACGCCGGCGACCGGCCAGCCGAACCGGATCACGCCACCGGCGGCCTCGACCTCGGCGCGCAGGATCGGGCTGAGTTTCGACTGCTCGCACTGCACCCGGTACGGGTACGGCGTGTCCCGGGCGAGCACGCCCAGGTCGAGCGTGGCGACGTGGCCCGACGCGCGGTCCCGGTAAGCGAACGTCGGCGCGACCAGGCCCCGGGCCAGCAGCGCGTCGACGACGCCCAGCTCGGCCAGCATCTCCAGGGTCGGCGGGTGGAACGTCGACGCCCGTGACTCGGCGGCCAGCTCGTCACCGGCCTCCAGCACGGTCACCGCGACACCCTGCCGCGCCAGCGCCAGCGCGGCGGTCAACCCGACCGGCCCCGCCCCGGCCACGACGATCCTGCTCATGCCCTCTCCTTCCGGTGTCCGGTTTGCCACGCTGCCCGTTCGGCGAACAGCGCCGGGTGGCGTCCGCCCCGCCCTGTCATAGACGTTGGCCTATTGATGTCGAACATCCGTGGCCTGGATTCGATGTGATGGGCCAACGTCGAAGAAGGGACGGGCGGCCGCCGCACGGGTCGATCGCGTTATCGGTGGTGTTTCGCGTCCAGGGCCAGGGCCTCGCCCTGGCCGACGAGCTCCGTGAACTCTGCCCAGGCGAGCCGGTCCACGCCCGCCCCGCCGACGGCGGCGATCTCGCGATAGGCACGCTCGGCGGCGTGCAGGGCCGCCAGCAGCGGCGCGACCGGGTGCAGCACCAGGCGCACCCCGGCTGCGGCCAGGTCGGCGTCGCTCGCGGCGGCGGTGTGCCCGCCCGCCTCGGAGCGGTTCAGCACCAGCGGCACCCCGGGCAGCGCCGCGTGTGCGCGGGCCAGTTCGTCCAGGTCGGAAACGCCCTCCAGGAAGACGGCGTCGGCCCCGGCGGCCGCGTAGGCCCGGCCTCGGGTGATCGCGTCGTCCAGCCCGGTCACCGTGTACGCGTCGGTGCGCGCCACCACGACGATCCCGGTGCCGTCGGTGACGACAGCCCGGATCTTGCGGGCGGCCGTGGCGGCGTCGACGAGTTCCTTGCCCGCGAGGTGCCCGCAGCGTTTCGGCATCACCTGGTCCTCCAGGTGCAGGCCGGACACGCCCGCCGCCGCGTAGCGCCGGGCCGTCCACACGGCCTGCAGCGCGTCGCCGTAGCCGGTGTCCGCGTCGGCCAGCAGCGGCGCCCCGCCCAGCGCGGGCGTGATCCGGGCGGCGCGCTCGGCGATGTGCGTGCCGTGCACGTAACCCAGGTCGGGCAGGCCCAGGTCGAGGGCGGCGCAAGCGGCCCCGGACAGGTGCGCGGCCCGGTGCCCGGCGCGGACGGCCAGCGCCGCGGTGGGCGGGTCGTACACGCCGGGCAGGTGGGTGACGCCGTCCGAGGCGAGCAGGGCCCGCAGCGCCGGGGCGGTCACGGGCGGCCGTGCAGCGCGAAGCCGCCCTCGACGCCGACGACCCGAGGGTTGGTGAAGAAGCGCAGCGTCTCGGCCGTGCCCTCCTCCGAGTAGCCGGACAGCCCCCAGGCCGGGCGCGGGGTGAACAGGTGCAGGCTCATCACGCTGGACCCGTTGACCTTCACCTCGCCCGCGCGCAGCCGCCGCGCGACCGCGATCGCGGCCTCCTCGTCGGTGCCGGTCACGTACGCCTCCAGCCCGTACGGCGTGCCGTTGGCCAGCGCCACCGCCTCGTCGACGGACTCATACGTGTGCACGGCGGCGACCGGCCCGAAGATCTCGTGCGTGGTGTGCGCCGGGTCGACGCCGGTGACCAGCGTCGGGCTGAGGTAGTTGCCCTGCTCCGGCACGGTCAGCGGGGCGTGGGCGGTGCCGCCGTGCCCGACGAGCGCGTCCCGGGCGGCGATGACCTGATCCCGGTGTCCGGAGTGGACCAGCGGCCCGAAGTCGGTGTCCGGGTCGAGCGGCGCGCCGACCCGCAGCGCGGCCAGTCGCTCCAGGGTCGCGTCGAGGATCTCCGCGGCCCGCCCGGCGGGCAGGATCAGGCGGCCCAGGGCCCGGCACCACTGCCCGTTGAGGGTGGTGAGCAGGTCCGCGGCGGCGCGGGCGGCCGTGGCGGTGTCCGCGTCGGGCAGCACGACCAGCGGGTTGTTGCCGCCGAGTTCGAGCTGCACCGGCTTGACGTCGTACGCGCAGGCCGCCGCGACGGCCCGGCCGCCGGACAGCCCGCCGGTGAACGACACGGCCCGCACGCGCGGGTCGCCGACCAGCCGCGCCCCGGCGCCCGCGTCGCCGTGCACGAGCTGGAAGAGTCCGCCGGGCAGTCCCGCCCCGGCCAGCGCCTCGTGCACCGCCCGCGCCAGCAGCTGCGTGCCGTACGGGGCGTACTCGCTGGGTTTGACGATCGTGGGGCAGCCGGCCGCGAGCGCGTTGGCGGCCTTGTGCGCGGCCATCGGCGCGGGAGCGTTCCACGGCACCACACAGGCGGCGGGCCCCCATGGCAGCCGGTCGACGTGCGCGAGCCGCCCGTCCTCGCGCGGCATCGCGCTGCTCAGCCAGCCTTCCCGCAGCTGCATCGCGGCCAGCCGGAACGCGCCGCCGAGAATGACCGACAGCGGCAGGGTCTGCGAGATCGGCACACCGGTGGCGAAGGACTCGACGGCCGCGATGTCGCCGCCGACGGCCTCCACCCGGGTGGCCACCGCGTCGAGCACGTCGGCGCGTGCGGCGGCGGGCAGGCCGGACCAGGCGCCGGAGTCGTGCACCGCGGTCGCCGCGGCGACGGCCGCCTCGACCCGTGCGGGATCGCTGCCGACGGCCGCGCCGACGGGCTCGCCGGTGGCCGGGTCCTGCAGCATGAAGCCGAGCGGGGCGGTGCAGGCCGCCCATGCGCCGTCGACGAGGTCGGCGACCGCCTCGGGCCGGGCGCTCACTTGGGCACGCTCGCGAACAGGTCGTTGGCCCGGTCGGCGGTGACCATGCCGGCCGCCTCCAGCCGCCCGCGCTCCGGCGGGAACGTCATGACCAGGCCCATCGACAGGTCGCGCAGCGCGCGGCCCATGGTGCCGTGCAGGGTCGCGCCCGAGGTGCCGGACGCCTTGAACGCCCCGACCGCGACCGCGAACGCGTTCTCGCAGATGGAGCCCTTGGCCAGCCGCCACTGCCGGTAGACCTCGTTCTTCGGCGCGATGGGCGGCTCGGACGTCTCCAGCAGCAGCTGGCGGCGCAGCCACAGGTACGCCGTCTCCAGGTTCTCGGTCATGTCCCCGATGATCACCTGGTGCATGGGGGACTCGGCAATGGGCCGTCCGGTGTCGGCGAACGTCTTGCTGGTCAGCCGCTGCAGCGTCTCGTCGTACACGCCCTGGGCGCAGCCGACGTACACGGCGGTGATGGCGAGCTGGTTGCCGACGAAGCTGCCCCGGCTGCACTGGAGCATCTTCACGAACGCGCCGGGCACGGTCAGCGCCTCGGTCGCGGGCACCCACACGTCATGCAGGGTGATGCCGTGGTTGGCCGAGCCGCGCATGCCCAGGCCGTCCCAGGCCGGGCGGGAGGCGACGCCCTCGGCCTCGCGCGGCACCAGGAACAGGGCCAGCCCGGCGGCGGTGTCGGTGCCGTCGAGCCGCGCGGTGACCAGGTACGTGTCCGCGACGCCGGTGGCGCAGCCGAACGACTTCTCGCCGGTGACCAGCCAGCCCTCGACGCCGTCGCGGGTCGCGGGCCGGGCGGTGGTGGAGATGGCGATGTTCGCGCTCGCGCTCTTGACCGACTCGCTGGCGAAGTTGGCCAGCCAGGTGCCGCCGGCCATGCGGCGCAGCACCTGCTCGGCGAAGGCGCGCACGACGGGCACGTCGGCGTCGTCGAACAGCCCGGCCTCGATCGCCTCCAGCGGCAGCAGCCCGCGCGAGGCGCTGGTGTTGTGGAAGAAGAAGGCCAGCGCGGTCGACGGGCAGGCGCTGCCCATCGCGAACGTCGCCGCGGCCAGGTCGCGCAGGCCGCCGCCGAGGCCGCCGTACTCCTCCGGCACGACCAGGCCGAGCAGCCCGGCCTCGCGCAGCAGGGCGACGTGGCCCGCGGGGAACTCCCCGGCCGCGTCGGCCTGCTCGGCGGCGGCGCGCAGCGCGGGCAGCACCGCTTCCACGCGTGCCGCGCGGTCGAGTTCGGCGGCGGTCATGTCGTCGACGAGGCGCTGGCCGATGAGCCGGTCTGCCATTTCGTGCACTCCCTTGTGGATGGTCAGGTGAGTTCTTCGGAGACTGCGGGCAGCGGTGCGCACGCCACTCCCAGCTGGCGGGCCAGCAGCAGCAGGTCCTGCGCGGGCAGGCCGCCGGAGCCCGGGTCGAGCACGGTGTCGAAGCGGTGTACGCCGCTCTTCATCGCGACCAGGGCGTTGACCAGGCCGAGGCCGTGGTGGGCGAGCAGCCGCACGTGCACCGGCGCGGGGCGGGCGCGCACCACGGCGTCCTGCAGCACCCGGCGCACCTGCAGCGGCGACGCCGGGCTGGTCTCGGCGCAGCCCAGGGTCACGCCGGGCAGCCCGGCCAGCGCGTCGATCGCGGCGAGCACGTCGGCCTCGCGGGCGGGGGAGAAGGCGTCGGCGACGTACGCCAGCACGGGCGCGTGCGCTGCGGCGGCGGCGACCTGCGCGACGTCGCCGGGGTCGCGGACGAGCAACGTGTGCGCCCGCTCGGCGGCGGGGCCGTCGAGCACCGTCATGGTGATCTCCTCGGGCAGCGGGTCGGCCAGCTGGCCCCACGCGCGCGAGTGGAACAGCAGCGGCGCGGTGACCCGCGGCACGGCGGCGTCGACGACCCGGCCGACGAAGATGGTGTGGTCCCCTCCGGGGTACGCGTGCTCGACGGTGCAGTCGAGCCGGCCGGTCGCGTCGGCGAGCATCGGGCAGCCGGTCTGCCCGGTCAGCCAGTCCAGCCCGGTGAAGCGGTCCTCGCCCGGTCGCGCGCCCGCGAAGCGGCGGCCGATCTCGGCCTGGTCCTTGCCGAGGAAGCTCAGCGCGAACACCCCCGCCTGTTCGATCATCAGCCGGGTGGGCAGATGATTGCCGAGACAGACGGAGACCAGTGGCGGATCGAGGCTGACGGAGGAGAATGAGCTGGCGGTCATGCCGTGGGGACGGCGGGCGCCGTCCGGCTCGGTCACCATGGTGGTGACCACGGCGACGCCGCTGGGCCACTGGCTCAGCACCGAACGCAGGTGGTTGCCGTCCACTGCCACCGCCTTCCGTTTCGCATTAGGAAACGCTGTTGCCGTGAAGGTAACGACTCGGCCGCGCCCCTGTCAACGCCCGTGCGGCCTCTGCGCGCCGGGCGCGGCTGGATCTACACTGGCGACCGTCCGCGCTCACAGGAGGACCCGTGCCCACTGCCGCTGCGAAGTCGACCGTCACCGCTGACGACGACAGCCAGTCCCGCTCCATCGCCGCTGTCGAGCGGGCCATGGACGTGCTGCTCTACTTCGGGCGCAGCGGACACCCCGACCTCGGCGTCACCGAGATCGCGACCGCGCTCGGCCTGACCAAGGCCGCGGTGCACCGCATCCTCACCGCGCTGCGCAGCCGCGACCTGATCACGGTCGACCCGGTGACCCGGCGCTACGCCCTCGGCCACGCCGCGGTGTCGCTGGGCCGGGCCTACCTGGCCCGCACCGACCTGCGTGCGATGGCCGCGCCCGAGCTGCGCCTGCTCGCCGAGCGCACCGGCGAGACGGCCACGCTGTCCCTGCGCCGCGGCGACACCCGCCTCTACGTCGACCAGGTCGTGCCCGACCAGGAGCTGCGCATGGAGGTCACGCTCGGCATCCCGTACCCGCTGCACGCCGGCGGCTCGTCGAAGGCGTTCCTGGCCTTCCTGGCCGACAGCGAGGTCGACGCCTATCTGGAGCGGCACCCGCTGCAGCCGCTGACCGACAAGACCGTCACCGACCCGGCGAAGCTGCGCAAGGAGCTGGCCGCGATCCGCAAGCGCGGGTACGCGACCTCGCTCGGCGAGCGGCAGGCCGGAGCCGCGTCGATCGCCGCGCCGGTGTTCGACCACGACGGCCACGTGGTCGCCGTGCTCAGCGTCGCGGGTCCGGCCGCGCGCTTCAAGCCGGAGGCCTCGGGCAACGCCCAGGAGCTGGTGGCCGCGGCGGCCCGCATCTCGGAGCAGCTCGGCTACGCGGCCTGACCTGGGCGGTGCCGGGCGGGCGGCGGCAGGTGCCCCGCCGCGCGGCCACATCAAAAAAGATGTGGCCACATCATCTTTGATGTGGCCACTCGGCAACCAATGTGCTCGCGGCGGCCGCGAGCCGCCACCGCCCGCAGCCGCCTGCGCGGCCGCGGCGCGGCCGACCGGTCAGAGCCGCCTGCGCCGGCCACCCTGCGACTCGTAGCGGTCGCCGCCGCGCGACGGGTCCCAGCGGCGACTGCCGTCGTAGGTCGCGTACTCGCCGGACGGCCACTGCTGCGCGGGCTCGGTGACGGTGTCGGCGTCGGAGAAGTCCTGGCCCTTGCCCTTCACCGCGCGGTAGGTCAGCAGCGCGGCGACGAAGAAGATGCCCTGGGCCATGGTGTTCATGCCCTGCTGCACCCACTGGAAGGCCAGGGCGTCGCTGGCCGCGTGGCCCCGCAGCGGCACCAGCACGATCACGGCCAGCACGCTGACCGGGAAGAGCCCGGCCGCCAGGGCGTTGCCGTGCCGCCAGGCACGGATCGCGCCGAGCACGCTGATCCAGATGACGATGACCGTGGCGAAGATGAACGCCGGCTGGATCGAGCGGGCCTGCACCGCCAGGGTCGCGACCGCCGCGCCGATGAGCAGCAGCGGCCAGCGCCACCACCGCAGCGACTGGTGCAGCGACAGCGCCAGCAGCAGGCCGCCCGCGGCCAGCAGCGGGAAGAGCAGGTCGTCCAGCCAGTTCACCTCGATCGACCAGGCGGCGTGCAGCAGCTTCCAGGTGGACTTCGCCGCGCCGCCCGCGCCCATGAGCACGGCGCCGATCCTGCCCAGGGCGGACGGGGCCAGCAGCAGGAACCCGGCGAACGCCAGCAGGGTGGGCGCGAAGTCCTCCACCGCGAGCGCCACGCTGAGCGCGGGCGGCTGCTCCTCCGCAGCCACCGCCAGGATCGCCAACGCATTCATGGACATGCGCGCGAGCGTAACCGTGAGCAGTGATTGCGTTCCAGTCTGCGAAACGGACAACAACTCACGGTCTACTTTGGAGGTATCCACCTTGCATGCGACACGTCCGTGCGCAGTCAGTTGATCACAGGTGGTGATCAACTGACTCGGTGTATCGAAAACCGTCGGTGTTCGACCGTTCCCGTTCATAGCCTGGCGGCGCCATCCCGCTCCCCGGGACACCGCCCGCACGGAAGGTCCACCACTGTGTTTCGACTTCCCGGTGAACTCGACCTGGTTCGTGGACGGGCGGCTGTCGCGATACACCGGTGCGAAGAACGCCTTCTGCGCCGGGCCGGTCGACCGGGCCCTCACCACGACCTGCGGCGGCGCGGGCACGACCGAGCGCACGTTCGTCAACGTGGGCTCGAACCGCTGCCTGGACGTGTCGGGCGGGCGTACCGCCGACGGCATGCAGGTGCAGCTGTGGACCTGCCTGGGCAACGGCGCGCAGCGCTGGACGGTCAACGCCAACGGCACCGTCGTCAACCCCGCGTCCGGCAGGTGCCTCGACGCCGACGGGTGGGGCACGGCCAACGGCACCCAGATGATCATCTGGACCTGCGGCAACCCGGTCCAGTCCAACCAGAACTGGCGCTGATCCGTGAAGAAGGGCCGCCCTCCCACCTGAAGGAGGGCGGCCCTTCGCCGGTGCCGGGAGCCGCGTGGAACGAACCCGGCCCGGCGGCTACAGCTCGGCGAACGGCTTCAGCACGCCGAGTGCGGCGGCGGCCAGCACGCTGCCCCAGATGCCCCACACGTACGGCAGGCAGCCGTCGATGGAGCGCTTCAAGGTGCTCTCGACCTCGGGGGTCGATCCCGTGGTCATCAGCGCGCCGAACGCCGGGCCGAACGGGCGCAGGGTCAGTCGGATGCCCAGCCCGCAGCCGATCGCCACGGTGTAGAGCAGCAGCTTCGCGCCCAGCCAGCGCGGATTCGTGTCGACGCCGAAGGGCTGGTCCGCGACCAGGGTGTACACCGCCGTGAGGCCGAGCGCCGTGATCAGGGTCAGCCGGATCGTCCAGTCGGCGCGGCGCACCCAGGGCCGCCGGCCGGGATGGTGGTGGTCGGTGATGGTCGCGGCGAGCCAGGCGGCGGCGAACAGCCATACCGTCACGACCACCGGCCAGCCGAACGGGTTGACCCCGAACACCTGCGCGCCATGCGGTTCCAGGGCCATCAGCGTGACGCCGCTGGGCAGGAACAGGACGAGGCAGATCTTCGGGCCTAGGTCGAGCCCGCCCATGATCTTCAGGGCGGTGGCGCGGGCGGCGGGGGTGAGGTCGGGCCGGAGGACGAACCGGCTCGACCAGAACACGCCCAGGTCGCCACCGAGCCAGAAGACGAAGAGGATGATGTGGAGCAGAATCCACCAGCCGTGCGTATGCGGTCCCACCGCGTAATGGAAACACTGATCCGCTGTGAGAAACAAGCCCTTGACGGGCTGGTCAACGCATGGCTAGCGTCGCTGCATGGTCGGCAATGATTCTGCGGACATCGCCGCGGGTGACGTCAAGCAGGTGACCGGATGAGGTCCTTCCTGTACGTGCCCGGCGACAGCCCGGCGAAGCTGGCCAAGGCGCTGACCGTCGGCGCGGACGCCCTCATCGTCGACCTGGAGGACGCCGTACCCCCGGCCGGCAAGGACGCCGCGCGTGCCGCCGTGACCGCGTTCGTGGGCATGATCGCTGCTTCCGGTCAGAATCTGCGGTCGGACCCCGGCTTTGGACCCGAAACAGCGATCTCCGCGGCGGTGGCGACCGTCCGTGCGGACGCGGGCGGGAGCTCGGCCGGGGATCGGCCGAGGGTGTGGGTACGGGTCAACCCGGGGGAGCCGGGACACGTCGACGCGGCGGCGGTGGTGGGGCCGGGGCTGGCCGGATTGTGTGTCGCCAAGACGGAGACGGTGGAGCAGCTGTCCGCGCTGGACGAGGTGCTGGCCGGGCTGGAACGGGCGGCAGGGCTGGCCGTCGGCTCGACGAAGGTCGTGCCGCTGCTGGAGTCGGCGGCGGCGGTGCTGGCCGCGCCGGCGATCGCCCGTGGGCCGAGGGTGGCGCGGTTGCAGCTGGGCGAGGCCGATCTGGCCGCCGACCTGGGCGTCACCCTGGGGCCGGACGAGCGCGAACTGCTCTGGGCCCGCTCGCAGGTCGTGCTGGCCTGCGCCGCGGCGGGCATCGCCCCGCCGGTCGCGCCGGTGTCGGTGAACTTCCGCGACCCCGACGCCCTGCGCACCTCGACCCTGGCCCTGAAACGCCTCGGCTTCCGCGGCCGGGCCTGCATCCACCCGGCACAGCTCCCGGTCGTCCACGAGGTCTTCACGCCGACCGAAGCGGAGCTGGCCGCGGCCCGTGACCTGGTCGCCCGGCACGAGCAAGCCCGACGGGACGGCTCCGGCGTATACCTCGACGCCCACGGCCGCCTGGTCGACGAGGCTGTCGTCCGCTCCGCCCGCCGCCTGCTCGCCCTGGACTGATCCGAGTCCCCGCGCCCGCCCGCCACCCTGCGCCGGCCGGCGCGCCGTTCCGCGCCGTTCCGCGCTCAAGATCGCTCGACTTGCCTGGCACCTGTGCGAATCACTGCTCAAGATACGCACGGGTGCCAGGCAAGTCCGACGATCAAGGCCCGCGCCGCGCGGCGCGGGCCGGCGGTCACGGGGCGACGGCCGTGGTGGCGTCGTCGTGCAGGCCCTTGAAGGTGTCGGTCTGGATGTCGTCGTCGGGGACGCCGGCGTTGTGCAGGTGCTCGACCGCGCCGGAGATGAACGCGTCCGAGCCGGCCACCAGGTACGCCGCGGGCGGTTCGACGTCGCCGACCGCGGCCAGGGTGTCGGCCAGCTCGGCCCGGCCGACCCGGTGGTACGCGATCGGCATGGCCGCGAACTCCTCGCCGTACAGGTAGTCGCCGCGCGCCGCGTGGACCAGCGCGACCGGGGTCTGCGGCTGGTGCACGCGCAGGTGCCGCAGGATCGAGCGGAACGGGGTCACCCCGATGCCGCCGCCGACGAGCACCAGCGGCCGGGCCGGGTCCTCGGGCAGCTTCAGGTGGCCCCCGATGCCGAAGACCTGCATCGCCGCGCCGGGCGCCAGCGACCGGAAGTGCTCCTGGAACGGTGACCCGGAGCTGTGGTCCAGGGTGAACCACACCTCGTCGTCGCCGGGCGCGGAGGCGAACGAGATCTCCCGCACCGGCTTGGCGAAGCGGCGCAGCAGCTGCGGGAAGAACAGGTGCCCGTACTCGCCGGGCTGGAAGGACAGCGTGCCCTGCGGGCGGAAGCGGTACGTGAACACGTCGCCGTACTCGTGGGTGCTTCCGGTCAGGTGCAGTCGTGCCATCGGTGGTCCTCCTCGTGGGGCGCTGCCGCACATCCTCGCCCGTCCGGCCGGTCCGGTCCAGCACCGCCTACGAGTATCGAAAACTGTCGACTCCATACCCGGGCGGTGGACAGCTTGCGGGCTCCATCCACTCCCGAGCAGAGCCACGCCCATGGCTCTGTCCCATCCCGGCGGTCGTGCCATGTCCATCGCCGGGGCGACCCTGCTCCTGCTGGCCGGCGTGCTGACCGGCTCGGCCACCGCCCGCCCCGCCGACCCGGCCCCGGGGTTCCGCGCGTTCGGCGCGGACGCCAAGCCGAGCCAGGTCTGGTTCTGGCGCTGAAAGTGAAAGGAAGGGCACCTTCTACAACACATAGCGATAAGAAGGTGCCCTTCCTTCGTCAGCAGGTGAGGGGGAGCAGGTGGGAGGCGGGCCGCTGGGCGCGGGTGGCGGAGGCGATCGCCGCGGCGCGGGCGGGGGTCAGGGCTGAGGCGTTGAGGCGGAACTTGAGGTCGAGGTCGGCTGAGGTCAGCGGGTGGGACTCGCTGCCGCGAGAGGCGTCGACGCGGTGTTCCAGCAGGCGGCCGTCGAGGGTGCGCACCCGGAGCACGGCGGCGAAGGCGTTCGGGAACAGGTCGGTGGCGCGCTCGTCGGGCACGCATCTGACCCGTGCGGCCAGCGCCAGCACGGCTTCGTCGAGGTCGCGGAAGTCGGCCGAACCCACGCCCAGGCCGCCGCCGCCGAGCAGCGCCGTCGCGACGGTGTACGGCCCGGAGAACTTCCCGTGGTACGCCGTCTGCGGCCGGGCCTTGTCGGCGGGCGGCTCGGCGATGGTGCGCAGCACCGGGGCGGCCACGCCCAGCTCGATCGACACGACGTCGGCGGCGCGCAGCCCGGCGGCCCGCAGCGCGAGCGCGCAGTCGATGCCGGGGTGCGTGAAGTGGTTGGTCGGGTAGGGCTTGTAGACCGTGCGCGACAGCTCCCACCGCTCGCCGAGGCCGCCGAGCAGGGCGTCGGCGTCGAAGACCCCCGAGGTGTACGCGGCGAAGAAGCCGAACCGCCCCTCCAGCACCGTCGGCGGGCCGGTGAGCCCGTCGGCGGCGAACACGGCGGCGCTGACCCCGGCGTGGGCCGCCCAGCCGCAGTGCGTCTTCTTGACCGTGCCCCCGGTGCGGTTGGCCTCCAGCAGCCCCGCACCCATCGACGCGGCGATGCCCATCGCGTGCCCGATCCCGGCCGCGTCCAGCCCGTACAGCAGTCCCGCCGCGGCGGCCCCGCCGATCGTGCCGCAGATCGAGGTGGCGTGCAGGCCCCGTTCGAAGAACACGGAGTTGCGCAGCTCGCGGTCGTACGCGGCCATGCCGAGCCGGTTGCAGATCTCGATCCCGGCCGTGACGGCGCGGACCAGCGACGGCCCGTCCGCGCCGGTGGCCTCGGCGGCCGCCAGCGCGGCGGGCACGATGCTCGCGCTCGGGTGCAGCACCGACGGCAGGTGCGTGTCGTCGAAGTCGAGCGCGTGCGCCATGACCCCGTTGACCAGCGCCGCGGCGGGCGCGGGCAGCCGGTCGCCCGCACCGACCACGGTCGCCTCGGGCGTGCCGCCCCAGCGGCGCACCGACGCGAGCACCGCCCGCACCGCGGGATCGTCCTGCGCGGCCAGCGCCAACCCGAGGATGTCGAGGATCCGGTCCGGCACCCCGGCCGGGACCGCGCCCTCCCGGCAGCCCACGGCGAACTCGGCGAGCCGCGCCACCGCGTGCTCCGGGGAGAGCTGCGGGACGGCACCGGACCCGGTGGTCCAGGGGTCGGCGGTGTCGCCGCTCGGGCGGGGTGCGGCAGCGGGCCCAGGGGCGCCGTCGATGGCCTGCTCGGTGGTCATGCCAGCACCGCCAGCGGGCGGACCGGGGCTCCGGTCGCGCCGACCAGGGGCAGCGGGTTGAGCACGAGCAGAATCTCGCGGGCGCCGGTGGCCAGCAGCGGGTCCAGGTTCATCGTCTCGATGATGTGCACGCCGTGCTCGACCAGCAGCACCCGGTGCGCGGGCAGCACGGCGTGGCCGCGCCCGGCGGGGATGTGCTCGAAGGCGATGGTCTCCGCGCCGACGGCGGCCGGGCGGTGCGCGGCCAGCCAGCTCGCGGCCGCCTCGTCCGGGCCGGGGGTGCCGCCGCGGACGCCGATGAAGGCGTCGTGTTCGGACCAGCGCCGCGACCAGCCGGTGCCGATCAGGATGACCTCGCCGGGGGCCAGGGTCAGGCCCGCCGCGGCGCGATCGAGGTCCTCGGGCGTGATCGCGTACCCGGCGGGCAGCACGTCCACGCCGTGCGCGCGGGCCACGTCGAGCACCACGGCCCGGCCCAGGTACGGCGGGAACGTGTCGATGCCCAGGTCGCTGAAGCCCAGGTGGGACTGCAGCGGTCCGGCGGGGCGGCCGCCGTGCAGCAGGCCGTCCTGCGACACGTGCGACAGCGCGTCGACGTGCGTGCCGACGTGGCCGCCGGTGACGATCAGCTCGTTGGCGGCCGAACCGCCGTCGGGCCGGGTCATGTCGCCGTGCCGCCGTTCCAGCGCCATCCGGAACGGCGGATGGTTGGGCGACTGGGGCATGCCGCGCCGCATCGGTTGTGCGAGGTCGATCACCTGCCGCCCACGGACCGCCTCCCATGGCTTGATCGCGCCGTTCAGCGCGGGTCGGCCGCTGGGGGCGGGTAGCAGTGCGTGCCGGTCCTGGTCGAGGCCCTGCATCAGATCACTCCCGTGTCGCGCAGCGCGGCCAGCTCGTCCGGGGTGAGGCCGAGCCGGTCGCGGTAGACGGTGTCGTTGTCGGCCCCGCGGGGCCGCCCGGTCCAGCCGATGCGGCCGGGGGTCTGGGACATGCGGTAGAGCACGTTCGGCATGCGCAGCGGGCCGAGCGCCGGGTCCTCGACCGTGGTGATCGAGTCGAGGGCGGCGAACTGCGGATCGGCGAAGACGTCGGTGATGTCGTAGATCGGGGCGACCGCGGCCTGCGCCTCGTCGAACGCCTGCGCCACCTCGGCCAGGTCGCGCTGCGCGATCCACGCGCCGACGTGGGCGTCCAGCTCGTCGGCGTGCGCGGCGCGGCCGGCCCCGGTCGCGAACCACGGTTCGGCGATCACCTCGGGGTGCCCGACCAGGTGCATGACCCGTTCGGCGATGGCCTGGGCGCTGGTGGACACGGCGACCCAGCGCTCGTCGCGGGTGCGGTACGTGTTGCGCGGCGCGTTGTTGACCGAGCGGTTGCCGGTGCGCTGCTGCACGAGCCCGAGCTGGTCGTACGCCATGGCCTGCATGCCCAGCACGGTGAGCATCGGCTCGACGATGGCCAGGTCGATCACCTGCCCGGTCCCGCCGCGCGCGTCGCGGTGGTAGAGCGCGGTCATGACGGCCTGCGCGCAGGTCAGCGCGGAGATGCCGTCGGCGAGCCCGAACGGCGGCAGGGTGGGCGGTCCGTCGGGCGCCCCGGTGATCGCGGCGAAGCCGCTCATCGCCTCGGCGAGCGTGCCGAACCCGGGCCGGTGCGCGTACGGGCCGTGCTGGCCGAACGCGGTGACCCGGGCGACGATCAGGCGCGGGTTGACCTCGTGCAGCACCTCGGGGGACAGGCCCCAGCGCTCCAGCGTGCCGGGCCGGAAGTTCTCGATGAGCACGTCGGCTCCGGCGAGCAGCCGTTTGGCCAGCTCGGCTCCCTCGGCACGGCCGAGGTCGAGGGTGACGGCCTGCTTGTTGCGGCCCAGCATGGTCCACCACAGCGGCACGCCGTCGCGGGACGGGCCGTGGCCGCGGGACGGGTCGCCCTTCGCCGGGTGCTCGATCTTGATCACGTCCGCGCCGTAGTCGCCGAGGATCGTGGCGGCCAGGGGGCCGGCGAAGAGGGTCGCGGCGTCGACGACGGTGACGCCGGACAGGGCGGCGGGCGGCATGGGGGAACGGTACACGCCCTACCCTCAAAAAGGAAACCTCGTTACAGTGTGCGAAACGCACCCCTGGGAGGACCGCCATGGCTCGATACGATCTGCTGGTCAAGGACGGCACGCTGGTGCTGCCGTATGTCGGCACGGTACGCGCAGATCTCGCCGTACGCGAGGGGAAGATCACGGCGATCGGCGACGACCTCGACGCGGCGCAGGCCGAGCAGATGCTGGACGCGAGCGGCCGGCTGGTCTTCCCCGGGGCCGTCGACGCCCACTACCACCTGGGCATCTACCGCGACCTGGCGCTCGACGCGGCCGAGGAGACCAGGTCCTCGCTGGTCGGCGGCGTTACCACGGTGCTGTCCTACTTCCGCACCGGCCAGCACTACCTCAACCGCACCGGCCCGTACGGCGAGATCTTCCCGCAGGTGCTCGACGCGGTCGCCGGGCACGCCTGGACCGACTACGGCTTCCACCTCGCGCCGATGGACACCGCCCAGGTCGGTGAGGTGCCGTCGCTGATCGACGAGCACGGCGTCAGCTCGTTCAAGTACTACATGTTCTACAAGGGCTTCAACCTGTCCGCCGACTCCCGCGACGCCAAGTCGTTCACCATGAGCGACGAGTACGACCTCGGCCACCTTTACCAGATCATGGAGGCGGTCGCGGCCAACCAGCGCGAGGGCCGCCGGGTGTCGCTGTCGCTGCACTGCGAGCAGGCCGAGCTGATGCGGCTGTTCATCGACCGGGTCCGGGCCGCGGGCGACCCGCAGACCCTGAAGGCGTACTCCGACGCGCGCCCGCCGCTGACCGAGCAGGTCGCCATCGGCGAGGCGACGACCCTGGCCGGCGCGACCGGCTGCCCCGTCAACCTGCTGCACCTGTCGTCGGCCGAGGCGATCGCCGCCGCGGCCGCCGCGAAGGCCACCAAGCGGCTCGACCTGCGCTGCGAGGTGACGCTGCACCACCTGTGCCTGGACCACGAGAGCCTGGACCGCCGCGGCGGCCTCGGCGCGAAGGTCAACCCGCCGATCCGGTCCGTATCGGACACCGAGGCGCTGTGGGCCGCGGTGCTCGACGGCACCGTGGACTGGGTTGCCTCCGACCACGCCTGCTGCCTGGAGGAGAACAAGGGCGACGCGCTGTGGCCCGCGCTGCCCGGCTTCGGCGGCACCGCGCTGCTGTACCCGATCCTGCTGAGCGAGGGCATGCACAAGCGCGGCCTGTCCCCGCAGCGGGTCGCCGAGCTGGCCGCGGGCAACCCGGCCCGCGCGTACGGCCTGGCCGGGCGCAAGGGCAGCCTGATGGTGGGCATGGACGCCGACCTGACCGTCGTGGACCCGGAGCTGGAGCAGGAGGTCACCACCGACCTGCTGCTCTCCGGCCAGGACCACTGCCCCTTCGAGGGCCACAAGGTCAAGGGCTGGCCCGTCGCCACCGTCGTCGGCGGCCACCTCGCCTACCGCGACGGCGCCGTCCTCGGCACCCCCACGGGCCGCTTCGTCGCCCGCTGACCCCGCCCGCCCATCCCCCGCAACTCTGAAAAAGTTGCGGTCTCCAGGGGGTCTGGAGACCGCAACTTTCTAAAGCTGCGACAGGCGGGGTGGCGGCGGGGGGTCAGGCGGGCGGGAAGGGGCCGGCGCGGCCGAGCATGGCGGGGGCGGTGACGTCGAGCTGGTTCGCGATCCAGGTCCCGGTGTCGGCCAGGCGATCCAGGCGCACGCCGGTGTCGATGTCGGAGCGCGCCAGCAGGTAGGCGAGGTCCTCGGTGGCGATGTTGCCGGTGGCGGCCGGGGCGAACGGGCAGCCGCCGATGCCGCCGGTGCTGGCGTCCAGCGCGGACACCCCGTAGTCCAGGGCGGCCAGCGCGTTGGCGTACCCCGTGTTGCGGGTGTTGTGGAAGTGCGCGCGCAGCGCGACGCCGGGCGCGACCGCGCGCACGGCCGGGACCAGCTCGGCGACCTGGCGCGGCACGCCGACGCCGATGGTGTCGGCGAGGCAGATCTCGTCGGGCCGGGTCCGCACGGCGGCGACCAGCCCGGCCACGTGCTCGGCGGACACCTCGCCGGTGAACGGGCAGCCGAACGCGGCGGCGACGGTCAGCGTGGCGCGCAGCCCGGCGGCGCGGGCCCCGGCGGCGACCTCGTCCCATTGCGCGAGTGACGCGGCGGTGCTCATGCCCTGGTTGCGCTGAGAGAACTCGTCGGTGGCGACCAGCACGTAGTTGACCTCGTCCACGCCCGCCGAGGCGAGCGCGCGGTCGAGGCCGCGCCGGTTGAGCACCAGGCCGATGTAGGACACGCCGGCGGGGCGGGGGACGGCGGCGAGCACCTCCTCGGCGTCGGCCATCTGCGGCACCCGGGCCGGGTGGGCGAACGCGACCGCCTCGATGCGGCGCACTCCCGCGGCGATCGAGCGCGTGATGTACTCGACCTTCACCTCGGTGGACAGCAGCGTCTTCTCGTTCTGCAGCCCGTCACGCGGGCCGACCTCGACGATCTCCACGACACCCTCGGTTCCTCTAGCGAAACAGCGTTTCCAAAGCATAGGATGCCGCCGTGACAGGCGCACTATCCGACATCAGGGTCATCGAGACGGGCACGCTGCTGGCGGGCCCGTTCTGCGGACAGCTCCTCGGCGATTTCGGTGCCGAGGTCATCAAACTGGAAGACCCGGGCAAGGGCGATCCGATGCGCCAGTGGGGCCGGGAGAAGCCGCACGGGCAGTCGCTGTGGTGGCCGGTGGTCGCCCGCAACAAGAAGTCCGTGACCTGCAACCTTCGCGTCAAGGAGGGCCAGGACCTGGTGCGGCGGCTGGTCGCCGACGCTGACGTGCTGCTGGAGAACTTCCGCCCCGGCACCCTCGAACGCTGGGGGCTCGGCTGGGACGAGCTGTCCGCGATCAACCCGCGGCTGATCCTGGTCCGGGTCACCGGCTACGGCCAGACCGGCCCGTACGCGCCGCGCGCCGGGTTCGGTTCGATCGGCGAGGCGATGGGCGGCATCCGGTACGTGACCGGCGAGGCCGACCGGCCGCCGTCGCGCTCGGGCATCTCGCTCGGCGACTCGCTGGCGGCCACGTACGCCGCGTACGGCACCCTCGCCGCGCTGCACGCCCGCGAGCGCACCGGCCGCGGCCAGGTCGTCGACTCGGCGATCTACGAGGCAGTGCTGGCGATGATGGAGTCGCTGCTGCCCGAGTGGGCCGTGGCCGGCTACCAGCGCGAGCGCACCGGCGCGGTGCTGCCCAACGTGGCTCCGAGCAACGCCTACCTGACGGTGGACGGCACCGAGGTGCTGGTCGCGGCCAATCAGGACACCGTGTTCGGGCGGCTGTGCGAGGTCATGGGGATGCCGGAGCTGGCCGCCGACCCGCGCTACGCCACGCACGGCGCGCGCGGCGCACACCAGACCGAGCTGGACGACCTGATCGCGGCGTGGACCCGCACCCAGCCGTCCGACAAGCTGCTCGCGGCGCTGCACGAGGCCGGGGTCCCGGCCGGTGGCGTCTACACGGCCAAGGACATCCTGGCCGACCCGCACGTCGCCGCCCGGGAGGCGGTCGTGCGCGTGCCGCATCCCGACTTCGGCGAGCTGCCCATGCAGAACGTCGCCCCGCGCCTGTCGGCCGACCCCGGCTCGGTGCGCTGGGCCGGGCCGGCGCTGGGCCAGCACAACGACGAGGTGTACGGCAACCTGCTGGGCCTGTCCGAGACCGAGCGGGCCGAGCTGCGGGAGCGGGGCGTCATCTGATGGCGCTGGACGCCGACTACGCGCAGGCCGGGTTCGCCCGGCGGCTCGGCTGGGGCGAGCGCCCCGCGGTGCTGCTGGTCGACCCGGTGGCCGCGTACACGGTGGACGGCTCGCCGCTGCGGCTCGACACCGGGCAGGCGGCCCTGGAGGCGATGGCCGCGCTGCTGGCGGCCGCGCGGGCGGCGGGGCTGCCGGTGGTGCTGACCGGCGTGCGGTACGCCGACGCCAGTTGCGCCGAGGCCCCGCTGTTCGCGGCGAAGGTGCCAGCGCTGGCGGCGTTCGCGGCGGGCAGCCCGCTGGGCGAGTTCCCGGCCGAGGTCGCCCCCGCGCCGGGGGAGCACGTCGTGCTCAAGCATTACGCGAGCGCGTTCGCCGGCACCTCGCTGCCGGCCTGGCTGACCGCCCACCGGGTGGACACGCTGGTCATCGGCGGCTTCTCGACCAGCGGCTGCGTACGCGCCTCAGCCGTGGACGCGCTGCAGCACGGCTTCCGGCCGATGGTGGTGCGCGAGGCCTGCGCCGACCGCGACCCCGGCCCGCACGAGGCCAACCTGTTCGACCTCGACGCCAAGTACGCCGACGTGGTGAGCCTGGCCGAGGCGCTGACCCGGCTCGGCTGACCACGGGTACTCCCCGGCCCGGAACGCGGGCCGGGGAGCGGTCGTTCGGTTCAGGACGGCGGCATCAGCACGGAGTCGACGATGTACACCGTGCCGTTGCTGGTCTGCACGTTGCCGCAGACCACCTTCGCGCTGTCGTTGACCTTGAAGTCCGTGCCGCCGCCGGACACGGTCAGGTCCTGCCCCTCCAGGGTCTTGTGGGTGCCCGCGAGCTGCTCGGGCGCGGTCTTCCCGGCCACCACGTGGTAGGTCAGGATCTTCGTGAGCAGTGCCTTGTCGGCCAGCACCTTGTCCAGATCGGCCTTCGGGATCTTCGCGAAGGCGTCGTTGGTCGGCGCGAAGACGGTGACCGCCTCGGCGTTGTTGAGCGTGTCCACCAGGCCGGCCTGCTTCACCGCGGTGACCAGCGTGGACAGCAGCGGGTTGCCCGAGGCCGCGGTGGCCACGGGCTGCTGGGCCATCGCCTCGAAGCTGCCCGGGTTGTTCGGGTCCTTCGGTACGGCCGCGCAGCCGGGCCCGAACTCCTCCGCGGCCATCGCGGCGGTGCCCGTGCCCGTGGCCTGGGTGGCCATCGTGTCGGTGCCGCAGGCCGTCAGGGCCAGCGGAAACGCGAACAGACCGGCTGCCGCGAGCGCGGTCAGCCTCCTCTTGCCGAGCATGTCGGTGTCCTTCCTCCGGTGTGACTTCAGGAGGGGATTCGACGCCGGGCCCGGCATGGTTTGGTCGGATGGCCGGATTTCTTAATTTTCTGATTTCTGAGCGTTATGGGAATATCTTTCGGGTGACGCGTAGAGCGCGTCGATCACCGAGGCGTACTTGCGCACGATCGCCGCGCGGCGCAGTTTCAGCGTCGGCGTCAGCTCGTCCCCGCCTGGTGCCCACACCGCGTCCAGCACCTCGTACCGCTTGATCTGCTCCACCCGGGACAGCTCGGCGTTGCCCGCCGCGACCCCCGCCGCGATCGCGTCCGGCACCGCCGCCGCACCGTGCCGCGCGGTGAACGACGCGACCGCCTCCGGATCGGCCACGATCAGGGCCACGTTGTACGGCCGCCCGTCGCCGACCACGACCAGCGCGCCGATCAGCGGGCACGCCGACTTGACCACGCCCTCGATGTTCGCCGGAGACATGTTCTTGCCCGCCGCGTTGATGATCAGTTCCTTCTTGCGATCCACGATGGACACGTAGCCGTCGGCATCGATCGTGGCCACGTCGCCGGTGCGCAGCCAGCCGTCGGCGTCGAACGCCTCGGCGGTGCGGGCCGGGTCGCGGTGGTAGCCGCGCGTCACCAGCGGCCCTCGGATCAGCAGCTCGCCGTCGTCGGCCAGGCGCACCCGCACCCCCGGCGCGGGGATGCCCACGGTGCCGGGGCGGATCGCCCCGGGCGGGTTGAGGGTGCTCGCTCCGCAGGTCTCCGACATGCCCCAGATCTCGCACACCGGCAGTCCGAGGTCGAGGAAGAACTCCAGCACGGGCACCGGCAGCGCGGCCGCCCCGCACATCGCCCAGCGCATCCGGTCCATGCCCAGCCTGGCCAGCACCTGCCCGAGCACCAGCCGGTCCGCGACCCGGGCCAGCGCCCGCGCGGCCGGGCCGCCCCGCCTGCCCCGGCCCCAGCGCAGCGCCAGCCGGAACGCCCACCGCCGCGGCGCGGGCGCGTCGAGCAGGGCGTCCTCGATCCGCGCGCGCATCTTCTCGAACACCCGCGGCACCGCCGCCCAGTACGTCGGGCGCACCTGAGCCAGGGCGGGGCCGAGCTGGGTCAGGTCGGCCAGGCAGGTGATCCGGGCGCCGTAGAGCAGTTGCAGGTAGTGGCTGGCCAGGCGGTCGGCGACGTGCGCGGCGGGCAGGTAGGACAGCCCGTGGTCGGCGCGCTTCAGCGGGAACAGCGCGGTCACCGCGTCCGCCTCGGCGAGCAGGTTGGCGTGGGTCAGTTCGACGCCCTTGGGCGGGCCGGTGGTGCCCGAGGTGTAGATGAGGGTCAGCAGGTCGTCGGGCTGCACGGCCCGCCACGCGGCGTCGAAGTCGAAGCCCGGCTCGGCCAGCGCGCACAGCTCGTCGAGGGTGACCGTGCCGTCGGGGCGGCCGTCCACGCACACCAGGTGCTCGTAGCCGGCCCCGCTGGCGACGATGCGCGCCGCGTACTGCGCCTCGCAGATCACGACCCGCGCCCGCGCGTTGTCCAGCACGTAGGCGATCTGCTGCGGCGATGAGGTGTTGTAGACCGAGAACGGCACCGCGCCCAGGTGGATCGCCGCCGTGTCGGCGAGGTGGAACTCGGGCCGGTTGGCCAGCATCAGCGCGACCGTATGCCCCCGGCGCACGCCCGCACCCGCCAGCCCGGCCGCGATGGCCTGCACCCGATCGGCGTACTCGCGCCAGGTCAGCACGGCGTCGGATCCGTACGCGCCGAGCGCGACGGTGTCGGGCGCGACAGCGGCGGTGGTCTGGAACGCCGCACACAGGGTCGCGGCACGTGCCGGCGCGTCGGGGGAGGTGGCGGGGGGCATCGGGTCCTCTCCGGAACGGGTCAGCGCAGGTGTAGCAGCTGCATGGCGCGCACGGCGGCGGTCAGCGCGCGGGCGTAGCGGGCCTGGCCGGGGCCGGCCGGCGGGGTGAGGTTCAGGCGCTGGTGGGCGATGGTCTGCGCAGCCGTGTAGGCGAGCAGCCCGGCGGTGCCGTGGCGGCGGCCGAGCCCGGACGACTTCATGCCGCCCATGGGCGCGTCGTGCGAGGCGTACGCGGCCGCGTAGCCCTCGTTGATGTTCACGGTCCCGGCCCGCAGCCGCCGGGCCAGCGCCCGCGCGGCACCCGTGTCCCGGCTGAACACGGCCGCGTTGAGGCCGTACTCGGTGTCGTTGGCCAGCTCGACGGCGGCGTCGTCGCCGGGCACCGCGAACACGGCCACCACCGGCCCGAACGTCTCCTCGCGGTACACGGCCATGTCCGGGGTGACCCCGGCCAGCACGGTCGGCTCGTGGAACAGCGGGCCCAGGTCGGGGCGGGCCGCGCCGCCGGCCAGCACCACCGCGCCGCGCACGGTCGCGTCCTCGATGTGCCGGCGCACGGTGGCCAGCACCCGGGGCAGGCTGAGCGAGCCCATCTGCGGGCCGTAGTCCAGGTCGGCGGCCAGCCGCAGCCCGCGCACCAGGGGCAGGAAGCGCTCCAGGAACGCGGCGTGCACGCTCTCGTGCACGATGATGCGCTCGGCGGACAGGCACAGCTGCCCGGCGCTGGCGAAGCAGGCCCGCACGGCGGCCTGGGCGGCCTGGTCGAGGTCGGCGTCGGCGCGTACCAGCAGCGGGTTCTTGCCGCCGAGCTCCAGCGAGCAGCCGATCAGCCGCCGCCCGGCCCCTGTCGCCACCGCCCGGCCCGCGGCCGTGGAACCGGTCAGGCACAGGTGGTCCGCGCCGTCGAGCAGCGCGTCGCCGAGGTCCGCCGGTTCGCCGGTGACCTGCTGCCACACCCCGTCCGGCAGCCCGGCCTCGGTCATCAGGTCCCGTGCCCAGGCGGCGGTCCGCGCGGTCTGGGTGTCCGGCTTGTGCACCACTGCGTTGCCGGCCAGCAGCGCGGGCACGATGTCGGTGACGGCCAACGCCAGCGGATAGTTCCACGGCGTGATCACCCCGACCACGCCGAGCGGATGGCGCACCTCGACCGCGTACGTCAGCAGCGGCAGCGCGCCACCCCGGCGGCGCGGTCGCAGCAGCCGCGGCGCGCGGCGGGCGTAATACGTGCTGACCAGCGCCGCGTCCAGCACCTCCTCGTGCGCGTGCAGCCGGGCCTTGCCCGTCTCGCGCTGCACCAGGTCGAGGATCTCGTCCTGGCGGCGCAGCAGCAGCGCGGCGAAGCGCCGCACCGGCCGGGCCCGCTCGCGCGCGGGCAGGGCGGCCCAGCCCGACTGGGCCGCGCGGGCTCTGTCGTAGGCCAGCGCGACGTCGTCGGCAGTGGACTGCCGCACGGGTGGGAGGGGCTCGCCGGTGAGCGGCGCCAGCGGGGTGGCGTCGGCTGCCCGGCGTCGAGGGGTGCCCATGCGTGCACGGTAGCCCTTCGAGCCGCAAACGCAAGAGTCTGTCGTATCAACGCTGGTCAGCGCCGTATAAATCAAGCGCGCTTGACTTTTATTGCCGACCTGATGAGGGTTGACGCCGTGCCGAACCTCGTGACCTCGACCGTGGAGCGCGGCGTCGCGACGCTGACGCTGGACTCCCCGCACAACCGCAACGCCCTGTCCGCGGCGCTCGTCGCGCAGCTCGGCGAGGCGCTGGCCGCCGCGGCGGCCGACCCCGGCGTACGCGCCGTGGTGCTGACCCACACCGGCCGCGTCTTCTGCGCCGGCGCGGACCTGGCCGAGGCCGCCGGCGGCGGGATCGCCGAGGGCACCGCGCGCTTGCTGGGACTGCTGCGGACCATCGTCGAGCTGCCGAAACCGGTGGTGGCGCGGGTGGACGGCCAGGTGCGCGCGGGTGGCCTGGGCCTGCTCGGCGCGTGTGACATCGCGCTCGCCGGGCCCGCGTCCGGCTTCGCGTTCACCGAGGCCAGGCTCGGTGTCGCCCCCGCGGTGATCTCGCTGACCACGCTCACCCGCATGCCGGAGCGCGCCGCCGCGCGCTATTTCCTGACCGGCGAGGTGTTCGACGCCGAGGCGGCCGTCGCCTGCGGGCTGGTCACCCGGGCCGGGGACGATGTGGACGCGCTGCTGGCCGAGGTGCTGGACGGGCTGCGCGCCGCCTCGCCGCAGGGCCTGGCCGCGTCGAAGCTGCTGACCACCGCCGCGGTGCGCCAGGCCCTGGACGGGCGCGGGGAGCGCCTGGCCGAGGAGTCGGCGCGGCTGTTCGCCACGGACGAGGCGGTCGAGGGCATGACGGCGTTCCTGCAGCGGCGCAAGCCGTCCTGGGCGGCGTGACCTGCATATCGATATGTTGGCATAAATCACGCTTGTCTCGTCAATGGAAACGGTGTTCCACTGTGCGAACCAGATTCCCTCGACGAGAGGAACAGTGATGATCAGACGAGCGATCCTCGTGCTGGCCATGATCACCGCCGCGGTGGCGGGCTTCGGTTCGCCCGCCGCGGCCGACAGCTCCACTCCCGGTGCGTACGCCATCGGCTATGTCGACGCCTCGGTCAGCGCCTCCGGCCGCTCCTTCAGCGCCCGGATCTACTACCCGGCGGCGACGGCGGGGCAGAACGCGGCCGTGGCCGCCGGACGCTTCCCGGCCATCGCGTTCGGGCACGGCTTCCTGCAGGGCGTCAGCAAGTACTACAGCACCATGCAGCACCTGGCCTCGTGGGGCTTCGTGGTGGCCGCGCCGACCTCGCAGGGCAGCCTGTTCCCGAGCCACAGCGCCTTCGCCGACGACCTCAACGCGCAGCTCACCTGGCTGGTCGCGCAGGACACCACGGCGGGCTCGCGCTTCAACGCGCACATCAACACCGCCAAGCTGGGCCTGTCCGGACACTCGATGGGTGGTGGCGCGAGCGTGCTGGCAGCCTCCCGCAACCCCGCGGTCACCACGGTCGCCAACCTCGCGGCCGCCGAGACCAACCCGTCGGCCGCGGCCGCCGCCGCCTCGGTGACCGTGCCGATGATGCTGGTCGCCGGGCAGAAGGACGGCACCGCGCCGATCGCGAGCCACCAGCGCCCGATCTACAACGGCAAGCCCGCGCCCAAGCAGCTGCGCACCATCGTCGGCGGCTTCCACTGCGGCTTCATCGACACCTCGTCGGCCTTCTGCGACAGCGGCACCATCACCCGGGCCGTCCAGCTGCAGATCACCCGGCGGGTGCTGACCGACTGGTTCCGCTACTACCTGGCGGGCGACACGACGGCGTACAACGCCGTGTGGGGCCCCGGCGCGACGGGCGACCCACAGGTCCTGTTCGAGGGCGTCGCCTAGGTGGGACGATGCCGGGCGCGTCCGCCGATCGCGGCACGCGCCCGGCACCATCGGGACTCAGACCCGGCCCGCCGCGTAGACGCGTGCGCCGAGGTCGGCCAGCACCGCGTTCGCCGCGCGGCGGCCGGAGACCAGGGCGCCCTGGACCGAGCTGGTGTCGCGGTGGTCGCCGCAGACGTAACGGCCGTAGCCGTGGCGCACGGGGCGGCGCATCCGGTGCGGTGCGGGCATCGCGGGCAGCGCGTGCGGGATGCGGTACGCGTCGAGGAACTGCCAGCCGGCGGTGGGCACGTCGTACAGCACGGCCAGCCGGGCGCGGACCGAGCGCTCCAGCGCGTCGATCGGCGTGCTCATGTCCAGGGTGGACGTGGCGATCAGCGCCCGCCCGTCGGTGGCGTACCCGGCCGCGGCGGTCGTGAGCACCACCGTGTTGGTCACCAGGCCGCCGCCCCCGGGGTCCACGGTCAGCATCGGGTGCACGGACGGCGCCCCGAAACAGGCGTGGTAGAACGTGGTCACCCCGTGCCAGGCGGGCGTCCGCAGGCCGGGTAGCAGCGTCGCGGCGGTGGCGCCGTCGGTGGCCACCACGACGGCCCGCGCGGTGATCTCGTCGTCGCCCGCCACCGCCACACCGTGCGCGGTGAGCCGCTCGACCCGCGCGTGGCAGCGCACCGTTCCCACGGGCAGCCGTGCCGCGAGCAGCCGGGGCAGCGCCTGCATGCCCTGGGCGGGCACGGCCGCTCCACCGCGCAGGAACATGCGCCACATGAGATGGAAGAAGCGGCCCGAGGTGTCGAGCCGGTCCTCCAGGAACACCCCGGCCAGGAACGGGCGCAGCACCCGGTCCACCGTCGCGGGGGCGAGGTCGGCCAGCCTCAGCTCGTCGAGGGTGCTCACGTCCGGCCGGCGCAGCACCGCGGCGGTCGAGCCGAGCGTGTCCCGGGCGGCCAGCTCGACCAGCGTCAGCGCGTCGGCGGCCGGCACCAGCCCGGAGGCCAGCGCGAACGCGGCCGTCGGGCCGGGTCGCAGGTGGTGGGTGCGCCCGGCCCAGTGCACCGCCACGCCGCGCGCGAACGGCCGCAGGTGCAGGTCGGTGAGGTCGCACTCCTCCTGGAGGGCGGGGTAGGCCGGGCACAGCGTCTGGAAGCCCCGGTCCAGCAGGAAACCGTCGACGGTGTCGGTGCGCACCCGCCCGCCGATGTCGTCGGACGCCTCCAGCACGGTCACCCGCAGCCCCGCCTCGGTGATCCGCCGGGCGGCGACCAGGCCGGCCAGGCCCGCGCCGACGACGGCCACGTCGCAGTGTTCCGCCATGTTTTCAGGCTAGGCCGCCGCACCTGCGGCGCAGCGCTTTTCGCGGGAGTGCGTCGGTTGATCGCAACCTGGTTCCTCTAGCGAAACGCCGTTTCCCATACATAGGATGCACGGCACCGGGCCGGACCGCCCGGTCCCAGCCCTGGAGGTAGGCGCATGGCCGTCCCCGCCGTCGACGAGCAGGTCCGCGAGATCGCCGCGTATCCGGGGCGGCCGCCGGTGCGGGTCAGGCGCGGGCGCGCCGCCCCGTTCGGCTGGTGGCCCGCGATCTGCGTGGCGCTGGTCGCGCTGATCGACCGGATCGAGTACAACCTGCTGGCCGGGGCGCTGCCGGCGATCCAGCGCGAGTTCGGGTTCGACGACGGCGCGGCCGGGGCCATCGCCACCGCCGGGGCGATCGCCGCGGTGCTCCTGCTGCTGCCCGCCGGGCGGCTGGCCGACACCGGGCGGCGCACCTGGACCGTGGCCGCCGTGGTCGCCGTGTGGGCGCTGCTCACCCTCGGCACCGGCCTGGCCGGCTCCTACGCGATGCTGTTCGGGGTGCGGGTGCTGCTCGGCGCGGCCGGTCAGCTCTACAACCCGCCCGCGTCCAGCCTGCTCGGCGACCTCTACCCGGGCCCCAGCCGGGCCCGCGCCTACGGGCTCGAACGCGCCGCCTACTTCGCGGGCCTGCCGATCGGCGTGATCGCCGGCGGGGCGCTGGCCAAGGCGTACGACTGGCGCACCGGCTTCTTCCTCGTCGCCATCCCCGGCGCGGTCATCGCGCTGCTCATGCTCACGGTCCGCGAGCCGGTCCGCGGCATCGGCGACCGCCTCAGCTCCTGGTACGCCGACCCGGCCACGGACACGCCCGCCGCGCCGCGACCCGCGGCGGCCGACCCCGCCGACACGCCGCCCCCGGCCGCCGCGGCGCGGGCCGGTGCGGGCATGTCGGGGCTGGTGGCGCAGGTGCGCGAGCTGTGGCGGATCCGCACGCTGCGCTCCGTGGTCAGCGGGCTCAGCATCCTGTTCTTCGGGCTGGGCGGGCTGTTCTTCTGGATGCCGTCGTTCTACCAGCGCGAGTTCGGGCTCGACGAGGCCGCCTCGGCGGCGGTCGGCGGCGGCGCGGGCCTGGTCGGCATCCTCGCCGGCATCGGCCTGGGTAGCTGGCTCGGCGACCGCGGCCACGGCCGCCGTCCGGGCTGGCGGGTGCGGCTCGGTGGCTGGTCGCTGCTGTTCGGCACGGTCGCGCTGGCCGGGGCCGTGGCGGTGGGGCCGATCGTGGCGCAGGTGCTCTGCTTCGGACTCGCCAACGTGGGCTTCGCCGGGGCCATCGCGAACCTGACCGCGGCCAACGCCGACGTGGTCGAAGCGTCCCGGCGCGGCCTGGGCTTCGCGGTGCTCCAGTCGGTGATCACCCTGGGCGGCGCGCTCGGCCCGTGGCTGATCGGCGAGGCCTCCGACGCCACCGGCTCGCTGCGCCTGGCGTACGCCGTGGTCATCGCACCACTGGTGGTGGGCAGCCTGATCGTGCTGCGGGCCTGGCGCGGCTACGACGCCGACGCCGCCGCGGCTCTGTCGCCGCCCACCGCATGATCGTCCGACTTGCCAGGCAACCGGGCGTATCGGCGTCCAAGATACGCACACCTGCCGGGCAAGTCGGACGATCAAGGACAGGGGACCTGGTGAGATCCCTAGGTCCGGTGGCCGGGGAGTGTCAGTGACCTTGCAGAACGCCGGGTCGACGGCCCGGCGGCTGACAGCATCCGGGCCATGACACCCCCAACCCACCCCCTCGCCCGCAGGCTGCTCGGCGTGGCGGGCGCGCTGACGCTCGCCGCCGCCGGTCTGTCCGCGCCCGCCGCCGCGGCGGAGGAGAAGGAACCACCGCGCCGCCCCTACAAGCAGGTGAAGATCTGCGATCTGAGCATGTGCTATATCGCCTGGCGGGTGATCGACTCCGACGGCGACGGCTGGTGCGACGCCGACGAGCTGGCCGCCCGCACGGACCCGTTCGACCCGGCCAGCTTCCCGTCCCCGGCGCTGGTCGCCGAGCTGGCGATCGGCCGGCAGCTGCCGTCGTTCGAGTACGGCCAGGGCGTCTTCGTGCTGCTCCCGCTGGAGACGGTCAAGCTGCGCGAGCAGGTCGACCGGGGCTGGCTGGAGTCGTTCCCGCTGCCGACCCGCAAGGACTCGCTGGCGCGCATGGGCGTCGACGCCAAACTGCTCGACGCGTTCGGCCTCGACCCGAGCAGCGACGGCATGACCCTCGGCCTCGACCTGCCCGGCGGCGGCGGCGACGGGCTGCCCGCGGGCATCAAGCTGGGTGGCCTCGACATCTCGCTGATCAGTGCGGGCGGCGGCGCCTCGTACGCCGCGGACCGGGGCGGGGTGAAGAACAACACCCGCGACGAGGACGGGTTCGGCGACGTCACCGAGTACTACGACGGCTCCTCGGCGCACACCAGGGTGGACCGGGACACCGGCCGCACCGAGATCGCCTACACCGATGAGAACGGCGACAACAGCGCGATGGTGACCATCGACCGCGATTTCGGCTACGACGGCGAGACGCGGGTCGAGACGGAGACCACCACCGTCACGGACGCGGGCGGCAGGGTGCAGTCGGAATCGACCACCACCACCCGCACCGGCAAGGACGGCAGCACGGAGAGCCAGACCGACAAGACCACGTACAAGCGGGACAAGGACGGCAACGTCACCGGCACCACGGTCACCCACAGCGAGTCGTCGAAGCCGGCGAACGGCTCCACCACCAGCGGTTCGGTCACCTACCGCTGCGACGCGAACGGCGAGAACTGCACGCAGGTGTCCTCGACCGGCGGCTACTACGACGAGAGCCAGCAGCCGGTCGTCATCACGGAGGAGGTCGTCCAGGGCGTGCTGCGGGTACGCGGCGCGGCGATCAACGTGGTCCAGGGCTGGACGCCGCCGGGTGACGGCGAGCCGGAGACCCCGGACCCGAGCGTGATCGTCAACATCGACCCGGACTACGTCGGCGAGTTCGTCCTGGTCGAGCCGAAACTGACCACGCATGCCCAGCCGAGGTACGCCAACGACCTGCCCCACCCGATGGACGGCGCGGTGCCGCCGTCCGGCGGTGGATGCGGCGGCCTCTGCTGACCTGACGCCGCCGGGCTCGGCCCCGACCTTCCCCGGTCGGGCCCGGCGGCGTCAGCCGCGTTCGAGGACCAGCAGCTTCTGCGCCGTGACCACGGCGACCGCCAGGGTCTTGTAGCCGACCGAGTCGAACAGCACCGTCATCCGGTCCTTCTCGTAGCCGAGCACCATACCCGTGCCCCAGTCGGCGTGGCGCACCGTGCTGTGCAGCGGGTACGGCACGTCGTCGTCGATCACTTCCGAGGTGCCCTCGTGGCAGCTGTCGCAGTGCCCGCAGACGTCGTTGAGCTGCTCGCCGAAGTAGCCCAGCAGCGCCTGCACCCGGCAGCCGCGCATCTCGGCGAAGCGGCGCATCATGTCGGTGCGTGAGCGCTGGCCCGCCTGGTATCGCCCGTGCTCGGCGAGCGCGTCGCGCGCCGCTTGGTCGGGCAGCGGCGCGAACCGCGGCACGCTCAGCTCGCCCTTGGTCCCGGTCGCCACCGCGCCGACCTGCTCCAGCAGGCTCAGGTGCGCGGCGAGCTTGCGGGCGTTGTAGCCGGTGGTCTTGGCCAGCGCGGTCTTGGTGACCGGGCCGCTGTGCAGGGCCGCCGCCACGGTGCGCAGCTCGGCCAGGTCGGGCGCGCCGCCGTTGAAGAAACGTTGCAGGGTCACGTCCTCGGCGCGGTGCAGCAGCAGCGCGTGCGCGGGCTCGCCGTCGCGGCCGGCCCGGCCGATCTCCTGCAGGTAGCTGTCGGGGGAGTCCGGCAGCGCCATGTGCACGACGAAGCGGATGTTCGGCTTGTCGATGCCCATGCCGAACGCCGACGTGGCGACCATGATCGGCACCCGGTCGGCGAGGAACGCCTCGTGCGCGCGGGCGCGCACGCCCGCCGCCATGCCCCCGTGGTATGCCGTGGCCTCGTAACCGGCCTCGTTGAGCCGCTGGGCCAGGTCTTCGGCAGCGCGCCGGGTCGCCACGTACACGATGCCCGGCGGGGTGGCCTCCTCCAGCAGCTTGAGCAGCCGCCGCCAGCGGTAGTCCTCGCTGGGGCAGTGCGTGGCCTCCAGGAACAGGTTGGGCCGGTCCAGCCCGGTCTGCACCACCTTGGGCTTGCGCAGCCCGAGCCGGGCGATGATGTCCTCGCGCATCGGCGGCGACGCGGTGGCGGTCAGCGCCACCACCGGCGGGCGGCCCAGGCCCCGGATCAGGTGCCCGATGGTGAGGTAGTCGGGCCGGAAGTCGTGGCCCCAGGACGAGATGCAGTGCGCCTCGTCGACCGCGACCAGCCTCGGGCGCAGCGCCTTCACCTCGGCCATCCGCTCCGGCGAGCTGAGCTGCTCCGGGGTGATGAACAGGAACCGGGCGGTGCCCTCACGCAGCTCCTTGAGTGCCGCGGCCTGCTTGGCCGGGGTCTCCGCGGAGCTGATGCGCACCGCCCGCAGGGCCGGGTTTCCCCGGTCGTTGAGGTTGGCGATCTGGTCGTGCTGCAGGGCCAGCAGCGGTGAGATCACCACCGTCGGTCCCTTCAGGAGGGACGCGGTGACCTGGTAGACGGCCGACTTTCCGCCACCGGTGGGCAGCACCACCATCGCGTCGCGCCCGCGCAGCAGGGCGCGCATGGCGTCCAGCTGCGCGGGCCGCAACCGGTTCCAGCCGAAGTGGTCACGGGCGGCGCGGCGCAGGCGCAGGGAGCGGAATAAGAACATCATCGCCGCGACTCTAACCAGTTCCGCCGACACACAAACGTCACCGGGATGCCATCCGTCGACGCGTATGGATGAAGATCAGATGCGAGTAGCGTTGCCGACCAGGGCTGTTATCGCGGCGGCGGTCTCTGGCAGATTTTCGTCACCCGGGCAGTCGGTGTACATGACGGTGACCGTGCCGGCGCCGCCCATCCGATGGACGGTGACGGTGTACTGGAAGGCGTCGGCGCACTTGGTCGGGGCGGTGGGGCGGGCGGCCTCGGTGTCCAGCCGCGGATCGGCGGCCAGCGCCTGGAGTTCCTCGCGCTCCGAAGTGGTCAGTTTGCCCGATTTAGTGTTTCTGGCACGGTCCGTGATGGTCCAGGCTCCGGCCGGGTCGACCGTGATCCGGTCGTCCACACCGGCGAAGCCGCCGGTCCGGTACACGGCTACCGAAGCGGGGGCGGATGAGGCCGTGCCGACCGGGCTGGGCGAGGCCGTGCGGACCGGGCTGGGCGAGGCTCCGGGATCGACCGGGCCCGGCACGCAGGCCGTGGTGAGCGACAGCAGTGCCACGAGGGCGGCGATACGCGGTCCGGTCATGCCCCTGGGGACGGCCCGGGCCGCGGACCGGTTGCCTGCCGGCAGTGTCTGTTCCATGTGCTTTAGTCTATGCTTCCTGCCGCGCGATCCACTCAACCGGGCAGGCCCGCGCGCGCCCGTAACGCGGCAAGATCCAGCACCGTCACCGACATGCGGCTGGTGCGGATCCAGCCCGCGCTCCGCAGCACGCCCAGCGCCTTGCTGACCGCCTCCCGGGACGCGCCCACCCACCCCGCCAGCTCGTCCTGCGACAGCGGCAGCGCGATCGCGATCGCTTCGCCGTCCGGGCGGCCGAACCGTTCGGCCAGCTCGACCAGGCGCGCGGCGACCCGGCCGGTGCTGTCCTGCGCGCCGAACTCGACGCGCTTGCGGTCGGCGTCGCGCAGCCGCTCGGTCAGCAGCCGCATCAGCAGGAACGCCACCCGCCCGTGGGCCTGCAGGTACGCCTCGAACTCCGACAGCGGCATGACCAGCGCCGTCACCGGCTCCAGCGCGGTGAGCGTGGCCGAGCGCGGCGCGCGGTCCACCGCGGACAGCTCGCCGAGCAGCGCGCCGGGTCCGCGTACGGCGAGCACGACCTCGCCGCCCGCGGCGGTGTGCGAGGACGCCTTGACCCGCCCGGCGCGCAGCATGGCGACCCAGTCCGACCGGTCGGCCTCCCGGCACAGCACCTCGCCGCGGCTCCACCGGCGCAGGGCGCTGCGCCGGGTGAACTGCTCCTGCTCGGCGGGGGTGAGCAGGCTCCAGAAGTCACCGCTCACGCCTTCTCCCCGCTGCGCTCCACGGCTGCCTGAGCCGGGATGTTCATCGACCGCATCCCGGTGACGGCGTACGCGCGTACGGTGGCGATCCGGCCCTTGACCGGCAGGTCGCCCAGCGGCGTGGCGGTGATCGCGTCCCCGGCGGCCAGGCGGGTCGCCTCGCCGATGACGACCTGGCCGGGTTCGGCCAGCGTCTGCAGGCGGGCGGCGACGTTCACGGCGTCGCCCATGGCGTTGAAGCCGCGCAGCTGCTCGCTGCCGATGTTGCCGACCAGCGCCGGGCCGGTGTTCGCGCCGACCCGGAACCGGGGCCAGTCGGGGTGCCCGGCGGCGATCCGGTCGACGCCCTGCTGCATCGCCAGCGCGGCGCGCACCGCCCGAAGCGCGTGGTCGGGCTGCCGGGCCGGGGCGTTGAACAGCGCCAGCAGGGCGTCGCCGACGAACTGCACCACGGTGCCGCCGTTGTCGAGAATGGCCGGCACGGCGACGCCGTGGTAGCGGTTGAGCATCCGCACGATCTCGGCCGGCTCGACGCCTTCCGAGAACGTGGTGAAGCCGCGCAGGTCGGCGAAGAGCGCGGTCACCTCGACCACCTCGCCGCCGAGCGCGGCCTGGTCGGGATCGGCGAGCAGCGCGGCGGCCACGTCCGGCGACAGGTAGTGCCGGAACAGGGTGCCCAGCGTGCGCGACAGCTCCCGCTCGGCGGACAGGGCCGCGGCGGCCCGGTCGAGCACCGCGGTCTGGCCTTCGGTGAGCCCGAAGCGCTCGGCCAGCCGGGCGGCGACCGGCCCGGTGGCGGCCCCGGTGCGCTCGCGTTCCTGCAGCGCGGTGACCAGTTCCTCCAGCGCGGCGCCGTACTCGGCGCGGATCGCGCGGGCGGTCTGGTCCAGGGTGATCGCGTCGAACAGGCCGGCGCTGCCGCCCTCGCGGCCGTACTGCACGTAGGCGCTGTACGCGACGAAGCCGAACGCGAACGCCAGCAGCAGGTGCCACTCCCACCAGGACAGCTGCCACTTGTACGCCAGCAGCACCGCCACGCTCGACTCGGCCAGCAGCGTGAACGCGGTGACGATGCTGATCAGCATGGCGGCGGGCTTGCGGCGGTGCATGGCGAAGTAGCGCAGCGCGGCGACCAGGTAGAGCACGACGGTGGCGGCGGTGACCCAGGCCATCGCGCCCTGCACGTCGCGCGGGCCGGGCCGGGCGCTCAGCGGCGGCAGGTCCAGCAGCTCGACCACGCCCCAGGCCAGGATCAGGGCCCACAGCCCGCCCTGGAGCCAGGGCCGGGCCCGCAGCACCGCGGCACCCCGCGCGCCCTCCAGCGGCAGTGACGAGACCAGCGCGAACACCGCCGCGACCGCCAGGCCCACCGGCTGGGACAGGTCGAACCCGACGGACGGGTGGTGCACCAGCACCCCGGGTGTGGCCAGCGCGTGCAGCAGCAGGAATCCGGCGCTGGCCAGGAACGCCAGCGACACCAGCAGCAGGCGCGCGTCGGCCCGTTTGCGCGCCACGGCCGAGATCCGGATGCCCAGCACCACGTTCACCGCGGCGACCACCAGCACCAGCCAGAAGTGGCTGTGCGAGTCGTGCCAGGCGATGTCCGTGCTCGGGACGGCCAGCAGCAGCCACAACCCCGCCATCGGCAGCGCCAGGTGCAGCAGCCAGACCAGGGCGCGCACCGGCTGGACGGCAGGCGGGAGGAAGGGGCGCGACACGCCGACACCCTACGCCCCGGCGCCCCACCGCAGCACTGTCGCGAATCCGCTCTGTGGACTTGTACGCAGACGCACCGCCCGCATCGGGGGTTGGCTGGACCCGTCGCCGGTGCTGTGTCCGGCGGCGTTAGGAGCTGACGATGAAGCGCAACGGGCCCCTCATCACGTTGCTGGCCGGCCTCGCGCTCGCGGCCGTGCTGATCACGGTGAACCTGTCGCTCACCAAGGGCGGCGGCGAGCCGGACCCGGCCGGGCTGGGCGCGGCGGTGGCCTCGGCCGCGCCCGCGGCATCCACGCCGCCGTCGCCGACCGTGGCCGCCTCCGCCGCCGCGCCCGACGCGCCCGCCGAGAAGGTGAACGCCACCTGGGCGGGCACCGTGGACGGCGGCGGGGCGACGATCGCGATCGCGGTCACCGACGGCGTCGCGGTCGCGTACCTGTGCGACGGCAAGAAGGCCGAGGTGTGGCTGCAGGGCACCGCCGCGGACGGCAAGCTGGCGCTGACCGGCAAGAAGGGCGCGACCCTCACCGGGACCTTCGGCGGCGGCAAGGCCACCGGCACGGTCACCGCGAACGGCCGCAAGTGGACCTTCACCGTGAAGGCGGTCGCCAAGCCGTCCGGCCTCTACCGCGCCACCGCGACCGTACGCAACGCGAAGGTCGTCGGCGGCTGGATCGTGCTGCCCGACGGCAGCCAGGTCGGTGTCGTCACCGTCGACGACGTGCCGCAGCCCGCGCCCGCGATCGACCCGGCCACCGGCGCGGTCACCGTCGACGGCGCGGCGCTGACCGCCGCACCCGTCACCGGCGTGCTCGCCGAGAACTGACCGGGGCCACGACATGAATCGACCATTCGCCGCAGGAAGGAAGAAGGCATGAGCGACGAGACCACCAGGCGTGCCAGGGTCTCGGCGGCCGGACTGTACGTGCCGCTGCTGCTCGGTGCGATCGTGACCGTGACGCTGGGCGTGTACGGCAGCGTGCACACGCCGACCGGGATCTCGGTGAACGTGGCCGGGTTCTCCGGCCCGCAGACCGTGAAGGTGTGGCTGGCCAGCGGGGCGGCGCTGCTCGCGCTGGTGCAGCTGGTCAGCGCGTTCGCGATGTGGGGCAAGTTCGGGGCGAACACGCCGTCCTGGATCGGGCCGCTGCACCGCTGGTCGGGCCGGATCGCGTTCCTGCTGACCGTGCCCGTGGCCGTGCACTGCCTGTACGCCCTGGGTTTCGCCACCTATGACACCCGCACCCTGGCCCATTCGCTGCTGGGCTGCTTCTTCTTCGGCGCGTTCACGGTCAAGATGCTGAGCCTGCCCAAACGCGGCCTGCCCGGCTGGACCCTGCCGCTGCTGGGCGGCGCGGTCTTCACCCTCCTCATCGGCCTGTGGCTCACGTCGTCCTTCTGGTACTTCACCACGATCGGGGTGCGTTTCTGATGACCCGGAAGAACGCGATGCACGACCACACGAGCACCGGCGGCTGCGCGGCCGGCTGCGCCACCCGGCGGGCCGTGCTGGCGGGCGTGGCCGGGGCGGCCGCACTGCTGACGGGCTGCCAGGCGTACGGCCAGAGCACCCAGCCGGAACCGCAACCCGCCGACGCGGGTCCCGCCGCGACCGGTCCCGCCGAGCCGGCCCCGGGCACGACCGGCCCCGGCGACCCGGCCGCATCAGCCCCCGCCGGCCCGACTCCCGCCAAGCCGGCGGGCAAACCACTGGTCGAGACCGCCAAGGTGCCGGTCGGCGGCGGCGTGATCCTCGAAGGCGAGCGCCTCGTCGTCACCCAGCCGCAGGCGGGCGTGTTCAAGGCGTTCTCCGCCGTCTGCACCCACCAGGGCTGCACCGTCACCGGCGTCGACAACGGCATCATCGAGTGCGGCTGCCACGGCAGCCGCTTCCGGGCCACCGACGGCTCCGTCGCCGGCGGCCCCGCCAACGCCCCCCTCCGCGAAACCCGCGTCACCTCCGACGCCACCACCGTCTACCGCACCTAGGCGAAGGAAGGGCACCTTCTTATCGTTATCCGTAGAGGAAGGTGCCCTTCTTAACGCCGACATGCGGGGGACGTGCTGCGATGAGCGGGTTCAGTTACGCGGAGATCGGCGCGACGCGTGCCGAGGTCCTGCCACGCGGCTACCACCATCTGCGCTACCGCACCCGCATCGGTGACGCATCGGTGCTGGCGGCCGCGGCGGAGGCGGTGCTGACGTTCGCGCCGCAGCGCGCGATCGGGGTGCGGATCACCGCCGACGGTGCGCGCGCGGTCGAAGGGCTCGCGGTGACCTCGGGCCTGGGCGTCGGCTCGCTGCGCATCGCCGCACCCTGCGAGGTGGTATGGGTCGAGGACGGCCCGCGGCGCGCCGGGTTCGCCTACGGCACGCTCGCCGGCCACCCCGAGTCCGGCGAAGAGGCCTTCCTCGTCGAGGTGGCCGACGGGTCGGTGTGGTTCTCGGTGATCGCGTTCAGCCGCCCCGCCCGCTGGTACACCAAGGCGGCCGGCCCGGTGGTGGTCGGCTTCCAGCACACGTATGCCCGCCTCCTGGGCCGCGCCCTGCGCCGCCTGACCGCCCGGGAAGGCCACGCCCGGTAGGGAGCCGGGCGTGGCCGTGTGCGCCCGCTAGAGGCGCGAGCTGGCGCTGACGGTGAAGCCGGTGTTCACGGCCGCGCCCGCGTTGGTGTAGCAGCTGACGTCACGGACGTACAGGTCGACGCCCGAGATCGTCCACGGGAAGTTCAGGCCGCAGAAGTTCGAGTTCGACCCGGCCGCGGTGACCTGCACGGTGAGCGGCGCGAAGCCGATCTGCCGGAAGGTGACCAGGGACAGGCCGGGGCCTGCCGAGATCAGCGTGTTGGCGCCGTACCCGAGCACCGAGTTGAAGTTGGTGAACGCCGGGCCGACCGGCGGCGCGTTCCACAGGTAGCCGAAGTACTGCGGCGGGAAGCCCGCGCCGTACAGCGAAGCCTTCTGCTGGTACGACACCGTGAAGCGGCTGTTGACCAGCGCTCCTGCCGAGTTGAAGCAGAACACGATGACCTCTTGCTGGGCCGGGATCGAGGTCCAGTTGCGGATCTTGCAACGGGTGCCCACGGATGCCACGGCCGTCACCTGCGCGCTGCCGTCGATCGGCCCGCCGGAGCCGATGTTCGGGAACTTGACGCTCCACTGGCCCACGCCCAGCGGGGTGACCAGGTTGGCCGCGCCGGCCGCGTTGTACTGGCTGATGATCACGCCGGTGGGCTGGGTGTCCACGTAGCCGTAGGGCCCGGACGCGCCGACGCCGGAGGCCATGGTGAAGAACGCGCTGAAGCCGCTGTTGTCGGGCACCCCGCCGACCCGGTAGCAGCGGATGATGGCGATCTCGTTGACGCCGGACGGGAACCAGGTCTCGGCCTGGCACCAGCGCGGCCCGTTGGTGATCGCGGTGACGTGCACGACGCCGCCGGGGGCTGCCTGGCCGGGGAACGTGACCTGGTAGAGCCCGACGCCCAGCGGTGCGACGGTGGTCGCGGCAGGGGTGGTTCCTCCAGCCACCACGGCCGCGCCGTTCCAGAGCACGAACCCGAACCGGTTCGGCACGGCAGCCTGCGCGGGCGTGCCGGCGACCAGCAGTGTGCCGAGCATGGCGACGATCCCCACCAGGGTGGAGAGCACGCGAGTCGGTCTTGGCATGTTCGATACCTTTCCGTGACGGGACGGTAACTCGATACATGCAAACATGTGGATCTAACGATCTCAATGAATGTGTCGGAACCTGACTGAGAGTGAATGCCGCCGGTTACAGGTCGTCGGCGCGGTTCTGTTCGACGACCTGGTAACCGAGCGAGTCGTAGAGGCGCCGGGCGACCGTGTTGTGGCCGAACACGTTCAGCCCGAGCTGGGCGTCACCGGCCGCCGCCGTCGCGTGCTCGCCGGCCAGCATCGCCGCGCGGCCGTAGCCGCGGCCCCGGTGCGCCGGGTCCACGTCGACGCCGAACACGAAGCTCAGACCGGGCAGGAAGCCGTGGCGCAGCCAGATCGTGCCGACGACCTCGTCGCCGGCGGTCACGCACCAGAAGGCGTGCCCGGGGCTGCGCAGGCCCTCCGGGAGCAGCTCGGAGTGCTCGGCGACGGACGCGGCCAGCGCGTCGGCGGGGGAGCGGCTGCCGGAGGCGGTCATCTCCTCGGCGTACATCCGGATCGCCTGCTCCAGCCACTGATCGAAGTCGACGGGCGTCATCTCCCGGCCCGCGACGCCGTCCGGCAGGGACACCCTGGCGGGCACCGTCTTGACCATCTGCTGCGCCCGCAGGGGGTACGCGCCGAAAAGCGCGTCCGTCACCGGGTCACCGGGCACGACGGTGACGCCCAGGCGGGTGCCGCCGTCCGCTGCGGCCCGCTCGCGGGCCCACGCCACCAGCTCTCGGCCCAGGCCGTGGCCGCGGTGCTCCGGCGCGAGCCACAGGTCGTGCAGGCTGCGCTGCTCGGGGCGGCGCGGCCGTGATCCGCCGAGGGCGAGCAACCCGGTCGCCGTGCCGCCGACCTCGACCGCGTACACCCGCCCGCCCGGGTCGTCGCGCTGGTTGGCGAGGTTGCGCTCGACCTCCCGCTCGACCGCCGCCGGGTCGGTGTAGCAGCGGGCGTACCGCTCCCGCAGCCGCGTCACCCATCCGGCCCGCCACCGCTCGGTCTCCGGCCCGGTCGCCTCGCGCACGCTGGTCATGCCGTGACCCTACGAGCGCGGGCGCGGCACGGTCCACCCGATTCGCCCCGGAACCGTCGGCGCCGGTGCGCCGTTGACCACCGTGGTGCCGGCGATCATGCCGGGCGACGGGGAAGGCAGTGGACGATGACGACGATCGGGTGCATCGGCAGCGGATACATCGGCGGGACCGTGGCCCGGTTGGCCGTGGCCGCCGGGTACGACGTGGTGCTGAGCAATTCGCGGGGCCCGGAGACGCTGGCCGACCTCGCCGCCGAGCTGGGTCCGCGGGCCCGCGCGGGCACCGTCGCCCAGGCCGCCGCGGCGGGTGACCTGGTGCTGGTCAGCGTGCCGCTGCACGCCTACGACAGCGTGCCGCCGGAGCCGCTCACCGGCAAGGTCGTGATGGACACCAACAACTACTACCCCGAGCGCGACGGGCAGATCGAGGTCCTCGACGACGGCAGCGCCACCAGCAGTGAGCTGCTGCAACGCCACCTGGCCGGCGCGCACGTGGTGAAGGTGTTCAACAACATCTTCTACAAGCACCTGGGCTCCCTGGCTCGACCGGCCGGCGCGCCCGACCGCTCCGCCCTGCCCATCGCCGCCGACGACCCGGCTGCCAAGGCCGCCGTCGCGGCGTTCCTCGACGCGATCGGCTACGACACCGTCGACGCCGGCCCCCTGTCCGCCGGCCGCAAATACCAGCCTGGCGCCGCCGCCTACGGAACCCCCTACGGCTCCTTCGACGACGAGCGGGGCACCCCCGCCTCCGCCGCCGATGTCCGCGCCGCCGTCGAAGCCGCCTGACAAAACGACAGGAAGGGCACCTTCTACAACGCATAGCGTGGTGAAGGTGCCCTTCCTTCGCTCCTATCGCGTGGGGCTGCGGAAATGCGGGTGCGGGCGGGGTGGGGCGGTGGCACGATCGGGCGCGTGCCCGCGCCCCATGGATTCGACTTCGCCGTACGCGCCGACGGGACCGTCGCCGTGTCCCACCACCGTGCCGTCGTGACCCTGCTGCGCGGCGAGCGCGCCAAGCGTTTCCTGGACGAGGTGAAGGCCGGTGACCCGCAGGAGGTCATGGCCCGCTGGACCGGCAACTACCGGCGTGGCAACGAGCGCACCGCGCGCAACCACCCCCGCAACGCGGGCCGCTGACGGCCCGAGCCGCCGGGTGACGTCGCTCAGCCCTCGACGTCGTGCCGGCCGGGTCAGCCCTGCACGCCCACGCTCTGCTCCTCGGTGCTCGCGCCGCCGCCCGCGCGCTGCTCGCCGGGGAGGGCGGCGGAGACCCTGCTCCGCCGGACCAGCAGCACGGACAGTGCCGCGACGCCCAGCACGATCAGTGGCAGCGTCATGGTCGACTTCATCGCCGCCGTGAAGCCCTCGTGGAACGTGGTCAGCGCGAGCTGCGCGATCTCCGGCGGGGCGCCCGCGGGCAGGTGCGCTCCGCTCTGGCCCGCGCCGACCTCCATACCACGCGATCCCGCCTCGTCGAACGCGGCGACGAAGCGCTCCCGGAACGGCTCGGGAAGCGTGGCGGCACTGGTCCGGGCCTGCGCGGCCAGGTCGACCGCGAGCCGGGCCTGCAGCAGCGCGCCGACCGCCGCCGCGCCGATGACCGCGCCGAGCTGGCGGGTGGTGTTGAAGACGCCGGATGCCGCGCCGGCCAGGCGCGGTTCGATGTCGCGCATCGCGATGGTCTGCAGCGGGGCGAAGACGCCGCCGAGGCCGAGGCCCGCGACGAGCAGGCCGGGCAACAGGTCGCCGCGGTCCGAGCCGGCCTGTGCGGCGATCACGACCCAGGTGAGGCCCGCCGTCCACAGGGTCATGCCGGCCAGCAGGACGTATTTGCCCTGGCGGTCGGCGAGGCGGCCCGCGACGGGCGCGACGAACATGGAGATCAGGGACATGGGCGCGGTGGTGAGCCCGGCCTGCAGGGCGGTGAGCCCGAGCACGGACTGCAGGTAGATGGTCAGCGGCAGGAACAGCCCGAGCATGCCGAAGGAGACCGCGGCGACCACGGCGTTCATCACGGAGAAGTTGCGGTCGGCGAACAGGCGCAGCGGGATCAGCGGCTCCCGGTCGCGCTGGGCGTGCGACTGCCAGACGAACCCGGCCAGGACGAGCAGCCCGGCCACGATGACCATCGGCACGGTGATCGGGCCCCACACCCGTCCCCAGTCGTGCGACTGACCCTCGATGAGGCCGTAGCAGATCAGGAACAGGCCCGCGGTGCCCAGTGCGGTGCCGGGCAGGTCGAGCCGGTGGCGGCGGTTGAAGCGCAGGTCGGGCATGATGACCGCGGCCATGGCGAGGGCGATCACGCCGACCGGCACGTTGACGAAGAAGATCCAGCGCCAGCCCCACTCGGAGACCAGCCAGCCGCCCAGCGTCGGCCCGGCGACCGTGGCCAGCCCGGCCACGCCGCCCCAGACGCCGAACGCCGCCCCGCGCCGTTCGGCGGGGAAGATGGTGGTGATCACGGCGAGCGTCTGCGGGGTGAGCAGCGCCCCGCCGAGTCCCTGCAGAATGCGGAACACGACCAGCTGAGCCGGGTCCTGAGCGAAGCCGCACGCGATCGAGGCGACGGTGAAGATCGCGAGGCCGATCATGAACAGGCGCTTGGGTCCGTGGATGTCGCCGAGCCGGCCAGCGGTGATCAGCAGCACGGCGTACACCAGGATGTAGGCGTTGAGGATCCACAGGATCTGGTTCAGGGTCGCGCCGAGGTCGTCGATGAGGTCCGGGATCGCGATGTTCACGATCGTCGTGTCCAGAAGGATCATGAAGAAGCCCAGGCACAGTACGGACAGGATGAGCCAGGGGCGGCGTTGCGGGGCCTGCTCCGCGGGCGCGCCGTCGGCCGTACGCTGAGTGATCATGGCGGTTCTCCTGTCTGCGTCCGAGCGGGTGGAGCATAGTCCTCGGGCGATGAATTCCGCTGAACCGCCACGCTGCCGGGGCGGCGGCCCGATGGTCACCGGGTGGCGGCGCGACCCGCACGCAGAGTGATAAATTGACATATTCAAGGTAGTGCGTAAGGTCTGATTCGACCGCTACGGGAGCCACGTAGCAGCGCGGAAGTGGGGCAGCCTTCCGCGGCTGAAGTCGAAGTCCGACCATGCGTGCGTTCGCGGGCGAAACGACGGCCCCGGGCTCCCTCGTTCCCGCCGCCGCGTGCATGGCACTCCGTACGAAGGAGCTCCCATGTCCACCACACTCGCCGCTCGGCGGCGGGCCGCACTCTACGCGCTGATCGTGGCCGTCGCCTCGGTCCTGCTGCTCACCACGGCGCTGGCGAAGATCGCCGACGCGCACGGCAGCATCGTCAGCCCGGCCTCGCGCAACTACGGGTGCTGGCAGCGCTGGGGCAGCGATTTCCAGAACCCGGCGATGGCCACCCAGGACCCCATGTGCTGGCAGGCCTGGCAGGCCGACCCGCAGGCCATGTGGAACTGGAACGGCCTGTTCCGTGAGGGCGTCGCCGGCAACCACCAGGGCGCCATCCCGGACGGCCAGCTGTGCAGCGCCGGCCGCACCCAGGGCGGCCGCTACAACGCGATGGACACCGTCGGCGACTGGAAGGCCCAGACGATCGGCACCAACTTCAGCGTCAAGCTGTACGACCAGGCCAGCCACGGCGCGGACTACATCCGGGTGTACGTGACCAAGCAGGGGTACAACCCGATCACGCAACCGCTGGGCTGGGGCAACCTGGAACTGGTCGGCCAGATCGGCAACACCCCCGCCTCGCAGTGGACCCCGGAGAGCGCGGGCGGCGTGTCGATCCAGGTCGGCGGCAGCGCCAACGGCCGCTCGGGCAGGCACATCGTGTACACCATCTGGCAGGCCAGCCACCTGGACCAGTCGTACTACTTCTGCAGCGACGTGAACTTCGGCGGCGTCACGCCGAGCCAGTCGGCCTCCCCGTCGGCTCCGCCCTCGCCGTCGGCGTCCCCGTCGCCGAGCCGCCCGCCGTCGCCGAGCCCGTCGGTCTCGCCCAGCCCGTCGTCGCCCCCGCCGCCGCCCGGCGGCTGCTCGGCGACGTACTCGCTGACGGGCCAGTGGCCCGGCGGCTTCCAAGGTGAGGTCAAGGTGACCGCGGGCTCCTCCGCGATCACCAAGTGGACGGTCACGGTGACCTGGACCAACGGCCAGCAGATCACCAACGCCTGGAACGCGACGGTCACCACCAGCGGATCCACCGCCACGGCCAAGAGCGTCGCGCACAACAGCGCGCTGTCCGCGGGAGCCAGCACCACCTTCGGCTTCCTCGGCAGCTGGACCGGCTCCGCCAACGGAGCCCCCACCCTCACCTGCTCACCCACCTGATGAAAGGAAGGGCACCTGCTACAACGCTCCGCGTTGTAGCAGGTGCCCTTCCTGACAGTGAACAGCACGTAAGCAGGGACGCCGGCGTAGAAGGTGACCACCATGAGCGAGGCGAACAGCGCGAAGACGGCGGTGGCCGGGGCCTAGCGCGCGTCGGCGGCACCCGCGCCGCGCCCACCCAGCCGCATCCAGACCGCGCAGCGCACTAGGTTCGCCGTCTCCCGCAGGCCGGGGAAGCGCTGCTGCGGCTTCGACCCGGCCATGAGCACGCCGATCATCTCGTCCTCGTACTCCTGCCGGTGCCCGGCCGGGAACAGGGCGAGCAGTTGCTCGTAGCGGCGTTCCAGCTTCGCGTCGCTCACGCCGCCCCCGTTCCCGGGCGTAGGGGGAAGCCGGCCAGCCGGGCGGCCGCCGCGTCGGCGTTGCGGCGCAGCCGCGCCGACTCGGCTGCCAGGCGCTCCTGCCCGACTCCGGTGAGCCGGTAGTGGCGCCGTGGATGCGACGACCTCCTCCCGGTCGACCTCGATCAGGCCGCCCTCGCGCAGGCGGTCCAGTACGGAGTAGAGGGTGCCGGTGTGTAGGCGGACCTGCCCGCCAAAATGTTGAGCACGTCCTCGATCACGGCATAACCGTGTTGGGCTCAGCCGCCAGCGCCGTGAGGTTGAGGATCAGGAAGGCGGGCTCCGTTGCTGATTCCATAGTCGGATATCGGCAATCCCGGCCTTTCGGTCGGGAAGGTTCCTACCTCGCCGGAGCGTGACCGCTTCGGTTCGGCGAGGATCCCCGTTTCTGTCCGCTGGTGCGGGGTTGCGCCACCTGCCCGCCCACGCGGCCGCTTGCGCGGTCGGGCGGTGGCGCGGGTCTGACGGTCGGCTCCACGGGGTTTCGACGCTTGCGCGTCCTGGTCTCCGGCCACTCCGGTACCAGTCTTGACTGCCGCCTCCGCCAGGGCGGCGAGGTTACGGGCCGCGTTGGCGTCACGGTCCATGACCAGGGGGCATTGTTCGCAGTTGAACACCCGGACGTGCAGCGGCAGCTTGGTTTTCACCGCACCGCAGTCCGAGCAGGTCTTCGACGAGGGGAACCAGCGGTCGGCCTTCACCGTGGTGCCGCCGGCCCACTGGCCCTTGTATTCGATCTGCCGGCGGATCTGCCCGAACCCAGCGTCGGCGACCTTGCGGGCCAGGCGCCGGTTGGCCAGCATCCCGGCGACGTTCAGGTCCTCGACCACCACCGTGGCATGGTCAGCCCGGATCTTGGTGGTGAGCTGGTGCAGGGCGTCAGTGCGCAGGTTCGCGACCCGGTGGTGGACGCGGTTGCGTTCGGCGTCGGCCTTACCCCACCGCCGTGACGGGGTGCGGCCGGTGCGCCGGTCGGGTCCCTGGCGGCGCGAGACCCGCCGCGACAGCCTGCGCAGCCTGGCCAGGGCATTGTCGTAGTAACCGGGGTTGGGCACGTAGGTGATCTTGCCGGTGTTGTCGGCCAGCACGGCCAGGTGCTTGACGCCGAGGTCGACCCCGACGACCGTGTCCTGCCGGGCCGCCGGGCGGGCGTCGCGGATGACCTCGACCTGGAACGACACGAACCAGCGCCCGCGTGTGCGGGTGACGGTCGCGGACAGGATCCGGGCGGTGCCTGCGGCGAGGCGGCGCTGGAGTTTGCGGGTGTTCTCGTGGGTGCGGATCGTGCCCAACCTCGGCAGTGTGACATGCCTGCGGTCGAGCTCGACCCGGATTGTGCCGGTCGTGAACCGGCACGACAACCTGGCCCCACGCTTGGACTTACGCCTCGGCCTGCCCATCCGACGGCCGGCACGCACACCCTGCTTGGACTTGGTGTAGTTGTCGAACGCCGTCGCCGCGTTGGCCAGGCCGGTGCTGTATGACTCCTTGCTGTTGTCGGCCCACCAGCCGGCGAACCGCGGGTCGGTGTGCTTGACCTCGTTGAACGCCTTACGCAGCGCAGGCAGCGACGTCGGCCGCCACGGCGTGAGCTGCTCGTCGGGGATCCCGTAGGACTGCTCGGCCCTGCGCTGCCACCAGGCGGCGGTCACCCAGGACACGGCCCAGTTGTAGGCGGCACGAGCAGCGCCGCAATGCGAACGCAGCGCCTGCTCCTGGCCGACGTTCGGGTCGAGGGCGAACCGGTACGCCTGCACCACGAAACCAGCCTGCGGCTCGAACCGTTTCACGCCCACCGGCCCCTGCACCCGACGACCGGCCCACCGTGCGAAGATCGCCCAAGGCGGGCTGGCAACAGGCGAAGCACCACATACCGACAATACATGTCGCTACATCACCGCATTCGCCGACCGGCCCCGCAGCGCTCACCAACCCCAGTTCGACCTCGGACGGTCACCACGCATGATGACAATTGTCTACGTCCGTCTTTTCCGAACCAAGCGATTCGCGTGAGTGCGCGTCCCGAATGTCACGTTAGACATCAGTCGGTCGGCCGTGGACCATCGTGATTGGAGGCCGCGAACCGCTCAGCCCCATCAGCTCCAGGCACCGCGCCACACCCTCGACGGTTACTTCGAGGCGCGCCCGCTCCAGCCATACCTGCCTGGTCAGCCTCAGGCGGCGGATCACCCGCAGGCGGCCGCGGTCCTCGTGCCGCTCGATGCCGTCGTCGGTGTATCCGAGCTTCGCCGACACCCCCAGCGATGCGGCGTTGTCGGTGAACGCCGACGAGACCAGCTCCGTCGCGCCCAGGTGGGTGAACGCCAGGTGCGCGACGGCGGCCCGCATCTCGGCGCCGATGCCCTGCCGGTGATACCTCCGGCCCAGCCAGCTCCCCGTCGAGCACTCGGTGGTGATCGCGAGGTCGACCGCCTTGAGCAGCTGCACGCCGACCGGCGCGCCGTCGCGGAAGACCGTGAGCGGGAGCCGCCACTCCCGCGGCGTCCACTGGCCGAGCACGCTCCAGTGGTGCAGCACCACGGACCGGGCCCGCTCGGCCGGCGGCAGCTCGGACCACCGGATCCGGAACGGCATGTACGCCGGGTCGTGCACGCCGTCGGCGGCGACGTCGGCCAGTGCGGCCAGTTCCTCCGGGTCGGGCAGCCGCAACTCCAGGCGAGGGGTGCGCAACCGCAGCTCAGTGAGCGGAAAGTGATCGACCAACATGATTCCATGGTCGGGCTGGGCGCGAGCGGGGGTCAACGCGATTTCTGCGGCGGCCGACCACGTCGACGGCTTGGTGTCCGTACCGTATGGGCTGTTTGATCATTATTCGGGCTCTCTGATCCTTTGCTCCCGGCCGGTGGCGATCAACCGCGACGACCGGCCATCTCATTCCGCGCCCGCCAGGTGATCTACCCGATAACCCGGATCCTGGGGATCCGGGTCGCACCGCAGGTAGCGTTCCGACCATGTTGATCCAGGACCAGGCTGTCGCGTCCGCACCTTGGACCGGCCTTTCCATCGGCCAGTCGCCCGGGATCGTCCCGCTGCGCCGTCCCCAGGCCCCCGCGGTGCCCGGCACCCGCGCGGTCGTCGAGGAGTACCTGGCCAGGCTGGTGGAGGGCGACGCGGACCGCATCGCGGAGCTGTTCGCCGAAGAGGTCGAGTGCTTCGTCGCGGTGGCCGAGGCGGCGCCGTGGATGGCCAGCCGAGGGCTCGCCGCCGACTTCCTGCGCCTGACCATGCCGCGGTTCGAGCTCGGCCGGAGCTCGGTCGAGGCGGACAAGGTGCTGGTCGACGGTGCCGACGCGGTGGTGCTCGGGCACTTCATCCACGTGATCAAGCCGACCGGCCGCCGGCTGTCCTCGCCGGTCGCCATCCACCTGAGCGTGTCGGCCGGGCGCATCCACTCGATGCACCTCTACGAGGACAACGTCGCGCTGGTCTCGCGTATCCGCGGCAAGCGCCCCATCACCTCCTCCGCCTGCGCCGCGGCCAAGAACGCCCTGACCTTGACCGCCGCCGCGTCGGATTCCTCGCCGACGGGAGCCTGAACCAGGCCCTGGGCGGGTCCCGGAGCAGGCCGGGTGCGGCGGGACGTGACGGCGAGACGCGAGCGCGCGAGGATGACGGTATGAGCAACGAGACGACCGTGAAGCTCGGCCACGGCGCGGAGATGCCGCGCATCGGGCTGGGCACCTGGCCGATGGACGACGCCCAGGCCGCTCGATGCGTGGTGCAGGCCATCGAGGCGGGTTACCGGCTCTTCGACACGGCGGAGAACTACGGCAACGAGCGAGGTGTCGGCCAGGGCATGCGCGACGCGGGCCTGCCCCGCGAGGAGCTGTTCGTCACCACCAAGTTCAACGCCCGCTGGCATGGCCGCGACCTGGTGCGCCGGGCGTTCGACGCGTCCGCCGAGCGGCTCGGCGTCGACTACGTCGACCTGCTGCTGATCCACTGGCCGAACCCCGAGCAGGACCGGTACGTCGACGCCTGGAAGGGCATGGTCGCGCTGCTGGAGGAGGGTCGGCTGCGCGCCGTGGGCGTGTCCAACTTCAAGCCCGCCCACCTGGAGCGGCTGCGCGCCGAGACCGGGGTGCTGCCCGACGTGAACCAGGTGCAGCTCAGCCCGCGTATCGCCCGCAAGCTGCCGCGCGCCTACCACGCCGAGCACGGCATCGTCACCCAGTCGTGGAGCCCGCTCGGCCAGGGCCGGGAGCTGCTGGCCGATCCGGTGATCGCCGAGGTCGCGGCCGCGCACGGGCGCAGCCCGGCCCAGGTCGTGCTGCGCTGGCACCTCCAGCTCGGCCTGACCGCGGTGCCGAAGTCGGCCGATCCGCAGCGGATGCGCGACAACCTGGCCGTCTTCGACTTCGCGCTGAGCGAGTCGGAGCTGGACCGGATCTCGGGGCTCGACCAGGGGGAGCGGGCGGCGGTCGACTCCGACCTCGTCGGTCACTGAACGGCACCCCGTGCGGGAGCTGCTGATCGGCATCGGGGTCGGGTTGCTGGCCTCGTGGCTCGCGCTGGTCGTGGGCCTGCTGCTGGTGCGGCCCCAGGGCCCGCTGCTGGGCGAGGCGGTGCGGCTGCTGCCGGACCTGCTGCGGTTGCTGCGGCGGCTGGCCGCCGACCGCACCCTGCCCCGGGGCGTACGCATCAGGCTGGCGCTGCTGATGGCCTACCTGGCGCTCCCGTTCGACCTGATCCCGGACTTCCTGCCGATCATCGGGTACGCCGACGACGCGATCATCGTGGCGCTGGTGCTGCGCTCGACGGTGCGCCGCGCGGGGCTGGCCGCGGTCCGCCGGCACTGGCCGGGCACCGACGACGGCTTCGCCGCGCTGACCCGGCTGGCCGGGCTGGGCGACCGCACACCCGATTGAATCCCTCCCTTATCTCGTCCTATTACGACATCGGGGACACGCGATGGCAGTCGCACTCGCCGAGCCGGTTCCGCATCGACCTGGCCGGGGTGGACGCCGGGCCGGACTACCGGATCGTCGCGGCGCGCACCGGCACCATCCGGTTCATCGTGGACACCAACGTGGAGCCGACCGACGACAACATCGTCACCGTCAGCGCGTGGTCTCGCTGCCGTATGTGACTTGATCACGAAGCGGCGGTGGGCTAGACAGTGCGTATGACCGTGAAGATTCACAACGTGACCGTCGACGCCCGCGACGCCTATGCCCAGTCGCTCTGGTGGACGCAGGTCACCGGCTGGCAGGAAGCCCCTGACGACCCCAACGAGCCCGAGCACACCCACTGCTGGATCGGCCCCGGCGACGGGTCCCCCGGGCTGCTCTTCATCAATGTTCCGGAAGCCAAGGCGGTCAAGAACCGCATGCACCTGGACGTTCAGCCGACCGACCGCAACCGCGACCAGGAGGTCGAATGGCTGGTCGGGATCGGGGCGTCCATCGTGGCCGATCACCGCCAGCCCGATGGCCGCGGCTTCGTCCTCATGGCCGATCCCGAGGGCAACGAGTTCTGCGTGGAACGCAGCCAGGCCGAACGCGCCGTCTCCGCCTGAGCCCCGTGAACCACGTCCGACGCGTCGTCGACCCGCCGCCCGCGACCGTGTTCACCGTGCTGCGGGACCGGCGCTGGGGCTGGTCGGCCGCGGAGGTGCCGGCCCTCGCCGAGCGGCTGGGCTGGCGCATCGTCGGCCGGTACGACGGCGGGACGGCGTTCGCGTCGCCGCCGGCCGAGCCGACGGTGAAGCACCGCGTCGCCGCCGCCCGGGACCAGGTCCACTACGTGGACATCATGCTCACCGTACGGGTCCCCGAGCGCACCGAGCGGACCGAGGCGCAGCTGGACGCGGCGTTCGCCGACCTGGTCGCCGAGGCGGTCGGCGTCCTCGGGCCCGTCGGCGGGTCCACCGGCGGCCCGGTGCCGTCGCGCCGGTGGCGGCTGCCGTACGGCACGGTGGTCGTCACCCGTACCTCCTGGACGGTCTCGGCGACCTGGAGCCCGCCGGACCGCAGGTGGGCCGCGGCCGCCGAGGCGGGTGGCTACCCGCCGGGCGGCTGGGCCGACTTCGCCGCGCGCCTGCGGGACGACCTGCGCGGCCTGGACGGCGTCGTGCTGCTGCGCCACGGCTCCCGCATCGTGCAGCTCGCGTCCTCGTACGGCGTGCTGCACGCCGAGGTGGTCGCCGACCACGCCGCCGGGCCCGAGGCCGAACGCCTGTCCACCGCCCAGCAGGACGCGCTGCTCGGCCTGGGCTGGCGCGCCCCGCAGCCGCCCACCGATCCGAACTGGACCTGCCCGCCGCTGCGCCACCCGACCCCGGCGGACGTCGACGCGATGACCGCCCGCCTGACGGCGACGCTGCGCGACGTCCTGGCCGTCGAACGCCCCGGTCACCTGCTGGTGGAGTCCTGGGGCGAGGAACCGGACGAACCCCTGGACCTGGCGGTCTGCCGGTGACGGTCATCGGGCGCACCGGGCCAGCGCCCACTCGCCCTCGGTGACGAGCCGTCGCCAGTCCAGGGCGGTCGGATCGTCGCCGGTGGCGGCATCCAGGCGGGTCACCAGGTCCGCGAAGCTGATACCCCGTTCCACCGCCGAGCAGCGGGCGACCAGGCACAGGTAGGCCGCCTCCAGGGCGACCGAGAGGCCGTACGCGTCGGTCATCGGCTCGCCGCGGTGCGCGAACGCGTGCCGGGCCCGCACCGCGCGCGCCATGTCCCAGCGCGCCGTGCGCCGGGTCCGGGCGACCGTCGGCCCGGGCGCGGCGAGCAGGTCCAGCAGCTCGTCCCGGCGCTGCGCGAGCAGCCCGTTCCACCGGTACGCGGCCGCGACCTCGTCCCACCCCGGCCCGGTGAGCAGCGCGAGGTCGGCGCTGTCGCCGCCCGTGGTCCACGGCCCGCGGGTGGCCTTGGGGTTGGTCGGGACCGGTCGGCGCAGGTACCGCCGCAGGTGGCCGAAGTGGGCCCGGGGCGTGTGCGCGGCGACGAGTATGGCGGCGATCTCGATGGTGCGCGCGAACGTCGTGCGCTGCGCCCAGGGGCCCTCGTCGCACGCGAAGCCGACGTCGAGCAGCGGCAGCAGCGCCTGGAAGGCGTCACGCACCGAGCCCTTCGCGAGCTCGCGCAGCGCCAGCAGATACTGCAGCAGCAGTGTGTGCAGGACCGGGTCGCGCTCGGCGGCGGCCATCACGCGCTGGGCCGTCTTGCCGTCGACGGGCTCGGGCTGCTCGTACGCGAACCGCGGCGGCATCGGGAAGCGCACGGTCCGCCCCTTCGGGGCCGGGTACTCGTCGTGCACGATGACGAGCTGGTGCCCGATGGCGAACGGCTTGTTCGGCGGGCGCAGCTGGAGCTGGTAGCGGTCGAAGTGCTCCAGGAACGTCATCGCGGCGGCGGTCGGGTCGTGCGCGGTCACCTCGACGAGCAGGTAGCGGGCGCTGCGCGGGGCGTGTCCGGCGGTCTCGGCGGCGACGACGAGTTCCCGGAACGCCGGTTCCAGCGTCTCGAAGTACGGCTGCTCCCAGCCGAAACTCTTGATCATCGTGCCGCTCCGGGCGACCGGCACCGCCAGCCGGAAGGTGCGGGCGGCGGTCCGCTTGGCGTGCCACTTCTGCATCTCGTCGAGCTGGTCCTGGAACCGCTGCCCGTTGAGCAGGACCCGGTGCGCGCCGTGCAGGGTCTGCGGGCTGTAGCCGGCGAGCATCAGGCCGTGCGCCATGCGCTCGGCGCGGCGTACCGGATCGGCGGCCACCTCCGCGGCGGTCAGCCGCTGGAACATGGCCTTGGGTGTCTCCCGCCACTCCTCGTCGAGCAGCGCCGCGTACAGGGTGCTGCCGTTCAGCCGTCGCTTGTCGGTCCCGGTGGTCTCCACGGCGGCCAGTTCCCTGCGCAGCAGGCCGTCCGAGACGGGCCGCAGCCGCCAGCGGAAGTTCACCTCGGGGGAGAGCATCTCGATCCACCGCTGCAGGAACAGCCGCTGTTCCGCGGGCATCTTGACGTACTGCGAGTGCTGGAAACCGGCCTGCGGGGTCCACATGGGTCGTCTCGATTCAGGCGAGAGGCTGCGCCTCATGGCGGGCAGTGGGCGTCCGGGGCGGAAAAGGCGGGCGGACCGGGACCGGCCCGCCCGCGACCGGGCACCATGGCGATCACGCCTGAGCCCGGGGACGCAGCACCCGATCGACGAGTGCGGCGAGCAGTGTGGCCCGCTCGGCCATCGCGGGCAGGTCGACCCATTCGCCCTCGGCATGGGCGTTGCCGCCGACGGGTCCGAGCCCGTCGAGGGTCGGGATGCCGAAGCCGGCCGTCAGGTTGCCGTCGGAGGCCCCGCCGACGGCGACACCGGCGGGCGCGGCCAGGCCCAGTTCGGCCGCGACCACCCGGGCGAGTCGGTACAGCTGCGCCGAGGCGGTGGGCGGCAGCGCGGGCCGGCTGACGCCGCCGTGCACGGTCAGCCCGCTGCCCGCCAGGACGGGATGCAGGCCGCGCATCGCCCGGTCCACCCGCTCGAACTCGGCCTGGTGGAAGGCGCGCACGTCGACGGCGAGCCCGGCCGCCGCCGGGACGGTGTTCTCGGTGGTGCCCGCGGTGAGCACGGTCGGCGTCACGGAGGTGTCGCCGTCGCCGAGCCCGGCCACGGCGAGGACCTGGTGCGCCAACTCCACCCCGGCGTTGATCCCGCGCGCCGGGTCCAGCCCGGCGTGGGCGGCCCGGCCGGTCACCTCCAGCCGGTAGCGGGCGATGCCCTTGCGGGCGGTCTTCAGCGCGCCGTCGGCGCTGGGCTCGCAGATGAGTGCGGCCCGCGCGCCGTGCCCGGCCTGCTCGATGAGCGCCCGGGAGACGGGCGAGCCGATCTCCTCGTCGGCGTTGACCAGCACGGTGACCCCGTCCAGCGAGGGCAGCGTGGACAGCGCGTGGAACAGCTGGACCAGGCCCGCCTTCATGTCGAAGCAGCCCGGCCCGGTGGCCCGGTCGCCGTCGACCCGGAACGGCCAGCGGGCCAGGGTGCCCACCGGCCAGACCGTGTCGTGGTGCCCGACCAGGAGCACCCGGGTGTCGCCGTGCCGCCAGACCAGGTGGGCGCCGTGGCGTTCGGGGGAGCTGCCGAGCAGGCGGCTGCCGAGGGCGGTGACCGCGTCGGCGCTGTGCGCGGTGGCCCGCGGGTCCTCCGACGGCGACTCGACGGCGACCAGTGCGGCGAGGTCCTCGACCAGCCGGGGCAGCCGTGTCCGCAGGTCGCGCAGGGTGGGGGCGAAGTCTGACATGGGTTCCTCCGGCAGCTCGTTTACGTCGTCTAGATTGACTAGACAATGTAGATGTTGCGTATGATGGTGCAGTGGGCTTGGATCGGTTGTCAAGACATCGATCGCGGACGCGTCACAGCGTCAGGGAGGCGGAGCACGTGGAGACGGCCCGGAGTGCGGCGATGCCCGCGTACCAGCGGATCGCGGCGGCGTACCGCGGGCTGATCATCTCGGGGGAGCTGCGCCCCGACGACCGGCTGCCGACCGAGCACGAGATCGCCGACCGGTTCGGCGTGGTACGCCAGACCGTGCGCACCGGCCTCGGCATCCTGGTCACCGAAGGGCTGATCGTCGCCCGCCGGCCGCACGGCTACTTCGTGCGCCGCCGCGAGCACATGGTCTACCGGCCGCAGGAGAAGTCCCGCCCGCGCCCGGCCACCCCGGAGATGGACCGGTTCTCGCAGCAGATCGTCGCCGAGGGCCGCACCCCGCACCAGGCCATCGAGGTGTCACTGGTGCAGGCCGCGCCCGATCTCGCGCAGCGGCTGGGCATCATGGCCGGGCAGACCGTCGTGGCGCGCCGCCGGGTGCGGTTCATCAACGGCGAGCCGACCAACATCAACGACTCGCACTTCCCGATCGACCTGGTCAAGGACTCGGAGATCATGTCTCCCGCCTACCTGCCCCGGGGCACCGACCAGGTGCTGGCCGACCTCGGCTACCGGCAGGACCGGGCCATCGACGAGATCTTCATCCGGATGCCGACGCCCGAGGAGATCCACCGACTCAGCCTGGGCCCCGGCACGCCGGTCGCGGCCCACTACGACACCGGGTACACCGCGGCCGGGCAGCCCGTGCAGTGCACCCTCAACGTGCTGCCCGGCGACCGGCACAAGATCGTGTTCGAACGGCACTGGCAGGGAGAACCCGCCGGCTGACCGCTACTCCGGCCGGGTCTGCCGGCTCATCAGGGTGGCCAGGGCGGTCTTCGGGTCGACGCCCTCGTGGCAGATCCGCTCCACCTGCTCGGTGATCGGCATCTCCACGCCGTGCTTGTGGGCCAGGTCCCGGATGGCCAGGCAGCTCTTGACACCCTCGGCGGTGTACCGGGTGGCCGCCTGGGCCTGCTCCAGGTTCAGGCCGCGGCCCAGGTGCTCACCGAAGGTGCGGTTGCGGGTCAGCGGCGAGCAGCAGGTGGCGACCAGGTCGCCCAGCCCCGACAGGCCGGCGAAGGTGAGCGGGTCCGCGCCCAGCGCGACGCCGAGCCGGGTGGTCTCGGCGAGCCCGCGCGTGATCAGGGTGGCCTTGATGTTCTCGCCCAGCTCCATCGACGTGGCGATGCCGTACGCCAGGGCGATCACGTTCTTGACCGCCCCGCCCAGCTCGGCCCCGATGACGTCGTCGTTGGTGTACGGCCGGAAGTAGGGCGTGGTGATCGCCTCCTGCACGGCGGCCGCCCGGTCCAGGTCCGCGCAGGCGACCACGGCCGCGGCGGGCTGGCGCACGGCCAGCTCGGGGGCGATGTTCGGCCCGGTGACCACGGCGACCCGGCTCGGGTCGACACCGGCGGTCTCGACGATGACCTCGCTCATCCGCTTGGTCGTGCCCAGCTCGATCCCCTTCATCAGGGAGACCAGCGTCGCGCCGGCCGGGATCAGCCCGGCCCACGCGCTCAGGTTCGCGCGCAGCGTCTGCGAGGTCACCGCGAGCACGACCAGATCGGCCCCGGCCAGGGCGGCTGCGGGGTCGGCGGTCGCCGTCACGTTGCGCGGCAGTGCGACCTCGGGGAAGTAGTCGGGGTTGCGGCCGGTGGTGCGGATCGCGTCCGCGATGGACTCCCGGCGGGCCCACATGGTGACCTCGCCGCCCGCCTCGCCCAGGATCTTGGCGAAGACACTGCCCCAGGAACCGGCTCCCATGACCGCGGTCCGCACGCTGTGCCACCTTTCCGCCGCGGCCACGGCCGGGCACGATCACCGGCGTCCGGGCAGGCCGCCGTCGTCGCAGCGAATCATGCCATGCGGCCGTCAGGCGGGCCGGGGTCCGCCGGATGGATCGCGGCTCGCGCGCAGGGCCTGCTGCACCCGCAGCTCCATGTCGTGCAGCGCCTCGATGGCCCGCAGCTGCCCCGCGATCTCCGGGTCGGCGGTGGCGGGGCCCAGGCCGATGAGCCCGCAGCGCTCGCACTCGACCCGCGCGGCCGAGGCCGGGCAGGGCGTCTGCGTCGCGCAGTCGACGCAGGTGTGCACGGCGTCGACGGCGAGCACCTGGTCCGCGGTGATCGCGTCGAGGTAGCCGCATTCGGCGCACTGCCAGGTCACCTGCTGTGCCCAGTCCACGTCCCCGGTGTCGCCGAGTTCGTAGTCGAGGCGCTCGGCCGGGCCGACGAGGTCGCAGCCCGGGCAGCGCACGTAGGGACGTGGTCTCATGGCGCGCTCTCCCCGTGATCGCCCGACAGTGCGATGTGGACGTTAAACACGTAAGTGTTTCAGTGCGCCCACCGATCGGACGATCGTTGCGAGGCGAACAACCGAGGAGTCCCGTCGACGGCTGTGCCGCCATGGCCGTGCGGCGGGTGCCGGGCCGGGGGCGCGCGCCGGCCAGGTGAACAGCAGGCGAACAGTGGAAGGCTGATGCACGACATCGATTGAGCAGGGCGGTGTACCGGCATACCGTCAGCCTCGTGCCGCTGGTCATCGATCATCTCGTGCCCGCCCGGGCCATGTGCCTGGCCGACGAGCTGCTGGTCGATCTGCCGCAGCGGTGGTCACACTCCGCCGGGGTGGCGGGCCGCGCGGCCGATCTGGTCACCGCGGTCGACCCGGCCGATCGCGATCTACTGCTGTGCGCGGCCTGGCTGCACGACATCGGGTACGCCGCCGCGGCCCGCGACACCGGGTTCCACTCGCTGGACGGGGCACGCCTGCTGCGGCGGCTCGGCTGGCCGGTGCGGCTGTGCGCGCTGGTGGCGCACCACTCCGGGGCTTCTTACCTGGCCGCGGCGCAGGGCGTCGTCGGCATGGCCGAGTTCGAGGACGAGCGGTCGGCGGTGACCGACGCGCTGGCCTGCGCCGACCAGACCACGGGGGTACGCGGCGAGCCCGTGTTCCTGGAGGACCGACTGGCCGAGGTGCTGCGGCGGCACGGGGCCTCCTCGCCGCACGCGGCCGCCCACGAGGGCCGGGCACCGCACCTGCGGTCCGCCGCGAGCCGCGTGCAGGCCCGCCTGCTCGCCGAAGAGCACCTCCCGCGCGCGAAGCGTTAAGAAGGTGCCCTTCCTCTACGGAAAACGATAAGAAGGTGCCCTTCCTTCAGGCAGTCGGGGGGAGCGGGGCGACGGTCACGGCGCTGGTGAGGGTGGCGACCAGGGCCGTGGTGGCGGGCAGCAGGCTGCGTCCGTCCGGTGCGGACAGGCTCGTGGTCGACTCCAGGCGGGCCAGGATCGCACCCGGCAGCAGCGTCACGCCGAGCGCGGGCAGGCCGGTGACCTGGATTCCGGCGTACGAGTCGGGCCGTGGCACCGCCCGCACCACCCCGCTCGGCCCGGTCCAGCGGACCAGCAGGTGGCTGCCCGCGGTGGCGAGCACCGGCCGGGCCGCGTCGGCCGGGTCGAGCGGTTCGCCGAGCAGCGCCCGCAGGTGCTGGTGCAGGCAGGGGTCGAGCCCGTGCCGTTCCTGCAGCCGGCTCAGCAGCCACGACGAGCCCTGGATGCGCGGGTTGACCTCCAGGAACGCCACGTCGCCGCCGGACACCGCGATGTCGGCCCCGAACAACCCTCGGTGCCCCTGCGCGGCCAGCCACGCTCCGATGCGCTCGGTGTGCAGGTAGGCCTGGGCCAGCGCGCCGGGGTCGATGCGCGGCGTGGCGAAGTCGCTGCCGCAGTAGCCGCCGAACGCGTACCCGAGCTGCGGGATTCCGCTGATCTGCAACGACGCGGGCAGCAGGCGTACCCCGTCGGCGTGCACCACCCCGGCCACGTTGATCGTCACGTCTCCGGCGTAGCGCGACAGCAGCCACCGGGTCACGTGCGGGTGCGCCTGCCGTGCCGCGGCCAGCTCGGCGGCGTCGCGGACCAGGTAGGTGCCCTGCCCGCCGGCGCCGTTCGGGGTCTGCGCGATGAAAGGCGCGTCGAGCCGCCGGGCAACGGCGGTGAAGTCGAGTTCGTCCCGGTCGAGCGCCAGCGCCTCGGGCACCGGCACGCCGAGTCCCTGCAGCGCGGCGCGGATGTAGACCTTGTCCTCGGCCAGCCGCTCCACGACCTCCAGCGGCCCGGCGGCCAGCCGTACCCGGCCCGGCCAGGCCGCCGCGGCGGACTCCCACGCGGTGCTGGCACGCGGCGGCACCAGCAGTATCGGCCGGTCGTCGGCCGGGGCCTCGGCGAGCACCTTGGGGACGAAGTCGGCCAGCCGCGCCACGTCGCCGAAGCGCCAGCGGCGGCGTACGCCGTCGAGCCGTTCCAGCGACAGGGCCCGGGTGCCGGGCAGGTCGGCGTCGGCGTCGCCGGACAGCACGCAGACACACGAGGGGTGCTCGGTCAGCGGCGCCATCATGCCGGGGTACGCGCTGGCGGTCACCAGGCGGTAGTCGTGCAGGTCCCATGCCATGGCGGCAACTGTGGCCGATCCGGGGCGGCCGCGCCGCACGTCGCGAACGTACTTCCGGCTAACGCCGCAAGAACTCTTCGGCACGCCCCGGTGCGCCCCAAGGTCATCCGACTTGCCTGGCAGGTGTGCGTATCTTGGACGCGCTTTCGCCCAGGTGCCGGGCAAGTCGAGCGATCATGGGGTGTGGCTCGCGTCGGAGAGCACGCGCTGGGTGGGGGAGTAGGCGAGCAGCGCGACGCCGGCCGCGATGGCGGCTGCGGCCAGGGCCAGCGCCCACAGCGCGGCGAAGCCGGCCGGTGGGGCCTCGTCGAACAGGAGCGCGCCCCACAGCCAGCTCAGCACCGGGTCGGCGACGGTCATGGCGGTCAGCGCGGCGGGCAGCGAGCCGCTGCCGAACGCCTCCTGCGCCAGCACCGCCGCGACCAGGCCGGACAACGCCAGCGCGTACAGCGGCCAGTCCAGCGCGGCCGTCAGCGGTCCGCGGGTGGCGAGCTGGTCGGCGACGACGACGGTGAGCACGGCGGTGGTGCTGAACCCGGTGCCCGCGGCGACGCCGGTCAGCGCGGTGCGGGCGGTGCGCCCCGGGCGGCTGCGCGCGACGGTGAGCAGCACGGCGACGAGCACGATCGCGGCCAGCAGCACGGCGGGCAGCGGCTCGCGGCGTACCGTCTGCGCGACACCGCCCCGGGCCAGCACCAGCACCGCCAGGCCCGCGCAGACCGCGGCGGTGCCCAGCCAGTCCCGGGCCGCGGGCGGGCGGCCGGTGCGCGTGTACGCCATCGGCAGCGCGAACATCAGCTGCACCGCCAGCAGCGCCTGCACGATGGCGATGGAACCGGTGTGCAGCGCGGAGGCGTGCGCGGCGAAGCCCAGCACGTTGCAGCCGAGCCCGGCCAGCCAGACCGGGCTGCGCAGCAGCCGCGCGACGGTGCCGAGCACGGGCAGCCAGTGCCCGTCCGTGTCGCCGCGGGCCTGCGCCACGGCCCGGGTGACCCGGTGCTGCAGCGCGGCGGCCGCCGCGAACAACGCCGCCGCGAGCAGTCCCAGGATGGTGCTGAGGATGGTCATGGTTCCCCTTGCGCGCCGTCACGGCCGGACGGCGTGCGCGCATCATGACCGCGCGGCGAGTACGGTGATCGACTCTTGCGCCGCCGCCCGGTGAACGGTGGGCGTCGCCGCGCGCAGCGGCAGGAAGACGAGCAGACCGAGCGTGATCCAGACGTACGCGCTACCCCCGACGAAGCCGTCCGGGTCGCCGGACCTGTTCGCCCACAGCCACACCACGCTGCTGCACAGCACCACGTAGGCGGTCCCCGCCGACCACAGCAGCCTGCGGCGGCGGCGCGGCTCGGGCTCGCGCAGCCCCGCCCCGGCCAGCAGGATCAGCGCGGGTGCCACCCACACCAGGTGGTGCACCCAGGTGACCGGGCTGACCAGGCACGCGGCCAGGCCGGTGAGCGCGAACCCGCCCCAGACGTCGCCCTGGCGGGCCGCCCGGCGCACCCGCCAGGCCCACAGCGCCAGCACACATCCGACCGCGAGCAGCCAGAACACGGGATGCGAGGTTTCCGGGTCGAGCCGGGCGATCACGCCGCGCAGCGACTGGTTGGAGATGTAGAACAGATCCCCGATCCGGGCGGTGTCACCGAACGCCGAGGTCCAGAACGTCCACGACGGACCCGGCGCGACCAGCGCCGCCAGCAGCGTCGCGGCGATGGCCGTGGCGCTCGCGACGGCGGCGGCCCGCCGCCGTCCGGACAGCAGCAGGTAGACGATGAAGATCGCCGGCGTGAGTTTGATCGCGGCGGCCAGCCCGGTCCCGATGCCCGCCCAGCGGCTCCGGCCGCTCGTCAGCAGCCGGGCGTCGGCGAGCACCAGCGCGACGAGGACCAGGTTGACCTGGCCGAAGCTGACCGTGTCCCGGGCCGGCTGCAACGCGGCCAGCAGGCACGCGGCGACCCCGAAGGCGAACAGCCGCGGCCACCCGCGCTCCCGGGCGATCGGGTCGACCAGCCAGTACAGCACCAATGCGCAGGCCGCGGCGGTCAGCGCCACGTTCACCGCGATGACGGTGTGCCAGCCCAGCATGCTCATCGGCAGCATCACCACGGCCGCGAACGGCGGATACGTGAAGCCGTAGTGGGTGCCCGGCACGAGGTAGTCGTAGACGCCACCGCCCTCGTGCACCCAGTCGTTGACCGTGCCGTAGTAGACCAGCACGTCGAACCAGCCGCGATGCCCCGGGATCAGCGCGATGAACAGGCCCACGGCGGTGGCCAGCGCGAGCACGCACAGCAGGCGGGCGCGGGGCGTCTTCACCATGCGGCGGGCTCCGTTCCTCGGAAGGCGATGTCGCCGGTGGACAGGAACACGATCGGCACCGCCAGCAGCGCGCCGGTCAGCGCCGCGGCCAGTTCGTCCGCCGACGGAGTGAAGCCGTTCGGGAACACGGTCACGGTCAGCGCCAGGCAGGCCAGCGCGGTCCAGCGGCGGACCCGGCCGTCGGGCGGCGCGGCGGCGGCGATCGGCACCAGGCCCCACAGCAGATACCAGGGGCGCAGCGCGGGGCCGAGCAGCGCGAGCGCGGTCAGACTCAGGCCGAGGGCGTACACCAGGCCGAGCCGTCGGCGATGGTGCCAGGCCAGCAGCGTCGCGACCGCCGCGGCCGCCAGCCCGATCCAGCGCCAGGCCGGGATCGCCGACGCGGCCAGGTCGCTGCCCGCCGACTCCAGCAGGTTCCGGGTGATCCGGCCGACGGTGCTGCTCAGCGACCAGTTGTGGGCCGAGATCGGCGTCGCCAGCGAGCGCACCCACCCGTAGCCGGTCCCCGTCACAGCGGTCACCAGCGCGGTCGTCGCCGCCGCGAGGCCCACCGTCAGCGCGAGCGCCCGCAGTGTGGCCACCGGCCGGCTGAGCGCCGGACGCAGCGAGCGCTGCCACAGCCAGACCACCACGACCAGGCCGAGTGCCGCCGGGGCCTTCACCAGGCAGGCGAGCGTGATCGCGACGGCGGCCAGGGTGAACCGGCCCGCCGCGGCGGCGGTCAGCCCGGCGATGAGCAGGCCCAGCATCACCGCGTCGTTGTGCGCGCCGCTGACCAGGTGCAGCAGCACCAGCGGGTTCAGCGCGCCCAGCCACAGCGCCGCCGTCGGGTCCACGCCGCAGGTCCGGGCCAGCCGCGGCAGGCACACGATGAGCAGCACCACCCCGGCCAGCGCCACCGCCCGCATGCCGAACACCCCCAGCGGCACGTCCGTCGTGGTGAACCCGGACACCCCGGCGGCCAGGGACAGGAACGCCGGCCCGTACGGCGTCGGCGTGTGCTGCCAGATCGCGGGCACCTCGGCGAGCAGCGGCCCGCCCAGCGCCGACGGCCCCGCCTGGTAGACGTCGAGCCCCGCCGTGACCATCGCGCCCTGCGCCAGGTAGCTGTACACGTCCCGGCTGAACAGCGGCGGCATCGCCACCAGTGGCAGCGCCCACGCGGCCAGCACCAGCAGCAGCCCGCGAGGCGACGGCGGTTCACCGCCGCGCACCGCCCGGCCCAGCCGCCACCACGCCGCCGCCAGCAACGCGAGCCCGAAGTACGCGCAGACCAGCCCCAGACTTTGATACTGCCGCAGCTCACCCAGCCCCAGCGCGGGCGCGAGCGTGTCCCGCACCGGCAGCGCCCCCGCCGCCAGCCCACCCCCGGCCAGCGCCACCGACCCGACCAGCCCCAACACCAGACACCGCCCCGCCTCCCCACCCAGCCCGCGCGAAAGGAAGGGCACCTTCACATCGCTACGCGATGTAGAAGGCGCCCTTACCAACTTCGAAAGGTCGTGGAGGAGGGCAAACGGCACCCAGGCAGGGTGCCAGCAGGCGGTGTACGGCAGGCGACCTGGCACCCAACCGGCCGTGGCCGCCGGGTTGCCGCTCGCGACCGTCAGTCCCCGTCGATGGTGATGTCCAGCGCCGCGGCCAGCGTGTGCGCCAGCCCGGCCAGGTCGTGCGCGCTGACGCTCGCCCCGCGCAGGCTCGTCACGCTCCCGATGCCGCCCAGCTCGCACCGGCTGAACCGGGCCCCGGCGCAGTCGGCCTGGGCGAACTGCGCGCCCGACAGGTCGCAGCCGGTGAACGACGCTCCGCGCAGGTCGGCGTTGGTGAAATCGGCCCGGGTCAGGTTGCAGTCGACGAAGGCCACGTCCTTGAACGAGGTGAACCGGAACGTCGCCAGGTCCATCCGGCACTCCCGGAACGTCACGTCCCGCAGCGTGCCGTCGACCCACTGCAAACCGGTCAACCGGGCCAGCGACACCTCGACCCGCAGCAGGCCCGACTTGGTCGCCTTCAGGTTCGCCCAGTCCGAGGTCTCGACCAGGCAGTCGGTGAACATCGCCCGGTCCAGCACCGTACGGGCCAGGCCGGTCCGGGTGAACCGGCACTGCTCGAACTCGGCGGAGTCGGCGGCCTGCCCGGTCAGGTCCAGGTCGAGGAACGCCAGCCGCCGGAACGTGGCCTCGTCCTCCAGGTCGTGGTCCGGTGACACGGCGGTGTCCATGGCCGCCGGTGGGCGTGGCCGGGCGGGCACGCGGGATGAACGGATGGAGTCCCTGCTGATGGCTGACCGAGATGGCACGGATCGACCCTAACCGAGCGGAGCAGGCTTGCGTCGGGAGTGCATGTTCCGTACGTTTTCCCCGCGTTGTGCTGATCTTGTGGAGGGGCTTTGTCTTCCGTCGGTTCCTGGGACGGCCCGAAGGTGAAGGCTGCGCTGTTCGCTGCCCTGATCACCATGCCACTTCTCTTCATCAGGTGGTGGTTGCTCGTCATCTGCTGTTTCGTGGTATGGCTGCAGGCAACCATGTTCGGACTGATGAAGAGACGTGCATCAGGAGGAGAAGCAGGCGATTTGCGGTTATATGCCCAAAGGGTGGTAGGGGCAGGTGTCGGCATGACCGCAGGTTTCCTCGTGCTTGCCCAGGTTGCTCTGGTGTTCCGGCGGGCGTTCGAATTCTGGCTCTATCCGATGCTTGGGATCGCCCTGCTGGCCATCACGCAAACGGGAATCGCCCTGGTGAGAAGCCATTATCGAAAAGCGGGGCACGACATGAGCGGGTTCGCCTGACGTCCTCATGGTCCAGTCTGGTAAGTCATCCGACGCCGCGGCACCTCACCGCACGACGACCGCCCAGATGGGGAAGGGCGCTTGCTGAACAGCCCCGTCGTCCGTCGAGCTGTCGGACCTGATCACGTCGTCGAAGGTCACCAGGCCAGGGGACGGGTCGGCAGCGGCGAGTGCGACGATCTCGGCGGCGTCGGATGTGACGCGATACGTCCCGCCGAACGGCAGCCGGTCAGGGGAGGCAGAGGTCAACGAGCATCTCAACTGCCCGGCCTGCCCGTCGTACCAGGCATAGAAGGTGCCGCGGCGCGGCTGGTCGGAGAGACGGCGGCCCAATCCCCGCCGGACGAATTCCAGCGCCTGCACGGTCGCCTCGACGTCGACCGGGCCGCCGTCGGGGCCGTACCCCCAGGTGTTCAGCCGGACCTCTAGTTCCGGAGCGTCGGGACGCAGTGCCACCTCGGGGTCGTCGAGATATGCGCGGACCATTTCGGCCAGTGTCCGGGCGCGGTCACCATCGTGCACCGTCGGCTCCCTGTCTCACGTTCGTCGCAGCAGGTCGAGTTCGCCGCCCCAGGCGTCGAGCACGTCGCCATGGCCGCGGTCGCGGGCGAGCCGCTCCAGGTCGGGAAAGAGGCCGGCCGGGTCGTCGGCGACGCGGACCGGCAGGGTGGCGGCGTCCCACGGCTCGCCGAGCGGGAACGTCTCCAGCTCCCAGCGCAGGTACTTGTTGTACGGGCGCACCCGGCCGTGCAGCGCGAACAGGGTGAACAGGAACCAGGAGACGCTCTCCATCTCCTCCAGCCGGGCCAGGTCGGCGCGGCCGTCGCGGTGGTTCTTCGCCGCGCGGTAGATGAAGTTGACGTACCCGTCGAGGTACTCCCGCGACCACTCGGCCGACTCCGCCGGGGTCGGCGTCGCCTGCGCGTGGGCCAGTTCCGTGATGAGCCCGTCGAGCCGGTCGAGCAGCACCTGCGCGCCCCGGTACACGTAGCGTTCCCAGATGTTCGACGTGTCGGCCAGCTCGTCGACCGTGCACACGATCTCGTCCATGTCGGACGTCTTCCGGGTATGCGTCCACTGCCCTGCGCGCTCGTCCACCACCACGATCACGTCATGGTCGGAGTGGACGGTGGCCATGCCGCGCGCCATCGAACCGGTCAGGATCACACCGCGAACGGCGGGATCGGCCTCGGCGCGGGCGAGGAGGTCCTCATACGCTCCCATCCGGCCAGCATCCCAGCGGTGGCAACCGGTTTCGGCGGGACGGCGGCACTCGGTCCGGCACGAACGTGCCGCGGCCGGGGAGCCGACCACCACGCCCCGGTCCCGGAGCAGCGTCATCACACGGGCGATGGTGGCGAAGTGGACGGAGTGCCGCCTGGTCAGCTCGACCGCGCACACGTCGTGCTGAGGATAGGGGCCTGTCCGAGGGGTTCTCGGCCAGGCCCCAACCTTGTACGGGTGTACGGCTGCGTGCGGCGAAAGTCGGGGTTCTGCGGGTCTTCGCGGGGAAGGCCGCGAGCCGCTGAGCGGCCTGAATCCCACCTCGGCAGCCGCACCGGGGCTGCCTGCGCGATCCCCGTCCCGGACTTTGCGCGATGCTGTGGCAACCGCCGGATCACCGTCCCCCGGGCCGATCACTCGCGCCAGGAGGGCGATGCGGGCAGGAGTCAGCGGTAGTAAGACCTCTCGTCCTCCGGGTACAGGTGCACCGTATTGCCGTACGCATCCACCTCTTCCGGCACGATGTCGACCCTGGTGATGGCCTGGTTGGCGGGATCGGTGCTCTGGCCGCCGGCGAGGGTGACCGGGTCAAGGTCGAACCACCTGTTGACACTGCCGGCGCACGTTGTGGGCACCCAGCCGTAATCCCAGAGGTAGTTGTTCGCGCTGTGCCCCTCGAAAGAGCCGCTAGCGCAGTATCCAGCACGCACGTAGAGGCGAACGTTGTTAAGTGATACCGACCGATTGTGCCACGTGAAGGTGCCTTCAATTCGGACGATCAGCGTCGCGCCGCCGCCGTGATAGTGGCTGACGGAGAACGATGCGGCGCTGGCCTGTGCCGGCGTCGCTGCGACTGCACTGGCTGCGAACGCGGTCATCAGGCTCACGGCGAATCCGAATAGCCGTCGCTTCAAGGAAACCTCCATAGCTAGGGATGATCGATATCTTAGGTATCGATCAGTGAGCCGTGTGCCCCGTCGACGGGCCGACAACCGCTGGCCGCGCTTTATGGTTGAGCACTGAGCCCCCGATGGCGCTGATTGCTACCGAGTCCGGCTCGCCACCGGTCCGGCGGCGCGGTCGAGGGCGGTGTGCACGGCGAGGAAGCCGCGCACGGCGGTGTCCCAGCCGAAGAGTTCGGCGCGGGTGCGGGCGGCGTCGCGGCGGCGGCGTTCGTCGCGGTCGAGCAGCCGCAGCACCCCGTCGGCGAGGTCCTCGCCCGCGACCGCGACCCCCGCGTCGCCGACCACGGCGGGCAGCGCGCTCGACGCGCTCACCACGGCCGGGGTGCCGCAGGCCATTGCCTCCAGCGCGGCCAGGCCGAACGTCTCCATCGGGCCGGGCGCGAGCACCAGATCCGCACTGGCCAGCAGCGCCGCCAGCCGTTCCCGATCACTGATCCACCCGGTGAACGCCACCGGCAGCCCCGACGACGCGGCCTGGAGCCGGGACCGCAGCGGCCCGTCGCCCGCGATCACGAGCCGGGCGCGCACGCCGCGGTCGAGCAGCGTGCGCAGCGTGGTCAGCGCACGTTCCGGCCGCTTCTCCGGCGACAGGCGTACGCAGCAGACCAGCAGCAGTTCGCCGCCGGGCACGTGTTCGCCGCGCACCAGCGGGTCGCGGCGGTCGGGGTGGAACAGGTCGAGGTCGACGCCGAGCGGCACCTGCGTGACGTTGTGCGCGCCGACGCCCGTGAACTCGCCCGCTGCCCAGGCGGTGGTGCAGACCACCTGGTCGTACGCGGCGGCGCTGGCGCGGTTGAGCCCGGCCGCCACCCGGGCGCGCACCGGGGCGGGCAGCTTCACGACGCCGAGCAGGCCGTCGACGCTCTCGTGCGACACCATCACCGACGGCACGCCGTGGCGGCGTGCCCAGGCCCCGGTCCAGCGCAGGGTGGTGCGGTCGGACACCTCGATCCGGTCCGGCGCCAGGTCCGCCAGCAGCCGGGCGAGCGGCGCGCGACGTACCAGCATCCGGTAGCCGCCGCCCAGACCGGGCGCGACCGGACCGGGCAGGGTGATGACGCGGCCCTGCTCGTTAGGCTCGTCGGTGTGCCGCGGTCCGGGCACGACGAGCACCGGCTCGTGCCCCGCCGCCGCGTATCCGCGGCCCAGTTCCCGCAGCGCGGTGCGCAGGCCGCCGGAGCTGGGCGTGACGAAGTTGGCCAGGCGCACGATGCGCAGGCCGGTCACGGGGCGGGCACCGGGACGGCGACGGGCGCGGCGAGCCGGCCGGGCGCGCGTACCGCGTCGGCCGCGGCGGCATAGTGGCCGATCAGCTCGTCGCCCAGCGCCGACCAGGTCCGGGTGCCCACAGCCGCCCGGCCGGCCTGCCCGTAGGCGCGGCGTACGGTGGGGTCGGCGAGCGTCCCGACCGCCGACGCGAACGCGGCGGGGTCGTCCGGGGTCACCAGCAGCCCGTCGACGCCGTGGCGGACCAGGTCGAGCGGGCCGCCGATCGCCGGGGCGACCACGGGCACGCCGCTGGCCTGGGCCTCCTGCACGGTCTGGCAGAACGTCTCGTGCGGTCCGGTGTGGACGAAGACGTCGAGGCTGGCGTACAGCCGGGCCAGGTCGGTGCCCCGGCGGGTGCCCAGGAAGGCCGCCTGCGGCACGGCGCGGCGCACCGCGTCGCGGGTCGGGCCGTCGCCGACCACGACGACGCGCACGCCGGGCAGCGCGGCGGTCTGCGCGAGCAGGTCGACCCGCTTCTCGCGGGCCAGCCGGCCGACGTAGCCGACGATCAGCTCGCCGCCGGGGGCGAGTTCGGCGCGCAGCGCCTCGTCACGGCGCGACGGGTGGAACAGGCCGGTGTCGACGCCGCGGCCCCACCGGCCGACGTTCGGCACGCCGTGCGCGACGAGTTCCGCGCCGGTCGTCGACGACGGGGCGAGGGTGAGCGCGGCGCGGCCGTGCACGTGCCGGATCCAGCGCCAGGCCAGCGCCTCCCCGGTGGCCACGCCGTACGCGCGGGCGTAGCCGGGCACGTCGGTCTGGTAGATCGCGACGACGGGCACACCGAGGTCGGCGGCGGCCTTCGCGCCCCACGCGCCGAGCACGAACGGGCTGGCCAGGTGCACGACGTCGGGCCGGTGCCCCGCGAGCGCCTCCCGGAGGCGGCGCGTGGGCCAGGCCAGGCGCACGTTGCCGTAGCCGGGCAATGGCAGTGAGCCCAGCCGGACCACGGGGTACGGCTTGCCGGTGACGGCCCGGCTCGCCCGCGGAGCCGGCTTCGGCGCGATCACCATCGGCTGGTGGCCGCGCGCGAGCAGATGGTCCGCGACGCGGGCGACGGAGTTCGCGACGCCGTTGACGTCCGGGGAGAACGACTCGGTGATGATCGCCACGCGCATGGCGGTGACGCTAGGTTCGCCGTCCGGACGCGGGGCGAAGAGCCGGAGTCGCGACGGCGAAGACCAGTGGAACGGTGGAGCCGCGGTGGCGGGTTCCGGGCGGTCGGCGGACGGTGGTGCGGGCATGGTCGGCCTAGGATCGGGGCCATGCTGGCTGAACTGCAGTGCGTGGTGCTGGACTGCCGTGACCCGAAGCGGCTCGCCGAGTTCTACCGGTCGCTGCTCGGCGGCGTCGTCGACCAGCCCGACCGGCGCTGGTCGCTCGGCGACGACTGGTCGACGCTGCACGCCCCGAACGGGCTGGTGCTCGCGTTCCAGCGGGTGGCCGAGTACCAGCCGCCGCAGTGGCCGGACCCCAGCAAGCCGCAGCAGTTCCACCTCGACTTCGGCGTGCCGGACCTGGACACCGCCGAGGAGGAGGTGCTGGCCTGCGGCGCCGCCGTGCTCGACGCGGGTTCGCCGGGCCAGAGCTGGCGGGTGTACGCCGACCCGGCCGGTCACCCGTTCTGCCTGGTCCGGCACTGAGCCGTGTCAGCGGGCGACGGCGGCGGCGAGTTCGCGCAGCAGGTCGCCCAGGCGGCGGGCGTCGGCGGGGTCCAGGCGGCTGAGCGCCTCGCGCTGCACCGCGAGCCCGGCCGCGACGGCTTCGTCGATCAGTTCCCGGCCGGCCGGGGTGAGCTGCGCGCGCAGTGAGCGCCGGTCGCCCGGATCGGGGGTACGCGTGATGAGCCCGGCCGTCTCCAGCTTGTCCAGCCGCCCGGTCATGCCGCCGGTGGTGAGCATCAGGGTGTCGGACAGCTGCTTGGGGGAGAGGTTGAACGGCTCCCCGGCGCGGCGCAGCGTGGCCAGCACGTCGAACTCCCCGCGTCCGATGCCGAGGCGCTGGTAGGTCCGCTCCATACGGTCGCCGATGGCGGCGGCGACCCGGTAGACGCGCCCGAAGACCTCCATGGGCAGCAGATCGTCGAGGTCGGGGCGCTCGTCGCGCCACTGGTCGATGATCACGTCGACGGCGTCCTTGGTCATGAGCAGATGGTAACTTGACGGAAACTAGCTTAGTGGTAAGTTACTTGTAAGCTAGTTGATGAGAGGGAGGCAGCCATGACGTACACCGGCGACCTCGGCGCGGTCAGCGCCGCGTACCACCCGTCCGGCGCGGCGGAGCAGGCGGTCATGGGCTCGGGCTCCACCGGGCGCTTCGTGGCCCCGGGCAGCGTCACCCAGGGACGCTTCGGCCTCTACGAGTGGCACATGCCGGCCGGGGCCGGCGGAGCCGACGCGCACTTCCACCGCACCTTCTCCGAGTCCTTCTACGTCATGACCGGCACGGTGCGGCTGTTCGACGGCGCGCGCTGGGTCGACGCCTCGGCCGGCGACTTCCTGCACGTGCCCGAGGGCGGCGTGCACGGCTTCCGCAACGACAGCGGCGCCGCCGCCTCGATGCTCATCCTGTTCGCTCCCGGCATCACCCGGGAGACCTACTTCCGCGAGCTCGCCGACATCGCCACGAGCGGGCGGCAGCTGTCCGAGGACGAGTGGACCGACCTGTTCGCCCGCCACGACCAGTACCGCGCCTGAGGAGGCCCGATGACGACGTACGCCGACATGTGGTTCGACCCGAAGTGCCCCTGGGCCTGGAACACCTCGCGCTGGCTGCTGGAGGTCGAGCAGGTCCGCGACGTGCGGGTGCGCTTCCATGTGATGAGCCTGTGGCTGCTCAACCACGGCCGCGAGGTCGACCCCTGGTATCGCGGCTGGCTGGCCGACACCCTGGGCCCGGTCCGCGTGGTCACCGCGGTGCAGCAGAAGTTCGGCGACGATGTCGTACGCGACTTCTACACCGCCCTCGGCGACCGGATCCACCGCGACAAGACCCCGATCGGCCCCGACCTCTACACCGCGGCCCTGTCCGACCTGGGCCTGCCCGCCGAACTCGCGGCCGCGGCCGACGTGCCCGACCACGACGAGGCCCTGCGCCGCAGCCACGACGCAGGGCTGCACCCGGTCGGCGAAGACCTCGGCACCCCCACGATCCACGTCCCCGGTCCCGACGGCACGCTCAACGCCTTCTTCGGCCCGGTCGTCACGCCGGTGCCCCGCGGCGAGGCCGCCGGCCGCCTCTGGGACGGCGTCCTGCTCGTCTCCGCCACCCCCGGCTTCTACGAACTCAAACGGGGCAACCGCCCCCGCCCGACCGTCTCCTGAACCCACCCGAGAGCAAGGAAGGGCACCTTCTTATCGCTCCGCGATAAGAAGGTGCCCTTCCTCTCCGGTGGCTGCTGTCTTCGCAGGACAGGGCGAGGTCAGTAGTCCTCGTCGTCGTCGTACGGCGCGAAGCCCTCGGCCGCGCTCAGGTCGATGGTGTCGTCCGCGGAGGCCACGAACTCCTCGAGCTCGTCGTCGTCGATCAGGTACGGGTTGTCTGCCTGCTGAGGTTCGCTCACGGTACGGCCTGCACTTTCACGGTCAGTGAACAGTGGTGACGCCCTCGATTAGAGCGCTGCCGTTCGGCCCGCGCGAGCTGACACTCCGTGCGTGGCCGCCGCGGGATCAGCCGGTCTGCACCTGCGCGTCGGCGCGGTTGAGCTCGGTGGTGTGCGCGATGAACATGTCGTCGGCCTGCCGGGCCAGCTCCTTGACCCGAGGGTCGAAGCCGAAGTTCAGCTCGGTGCGGGCCGCCTGCAGGCTGTCCCCCTGCGTCTGGATGTCCCGAGTGATCCACATCTGGTCGAAGGTGCCCCCGGCCGGCGTGGCCGCCAGCTCCTTGAGCGAGTCCAGCTGCTCCTGGGCGGGCTGCTTCGGCAGCGTCACCTTGACCTGGTCGGCGACCGCGACGACCGCCGCGTCGAACTTCGTGTGGTCGTCGACCATCATCTGGCCGAGCCGCCGTACCTCGTCAGACGTGCCCTTCTGCGCGGCGAGCGCGCCGGCCGCGATCTCGTACAGGTTCGCCTGGTGGATGCCGATCAGGAAGGAGGCGTCCTGCGGTGACGGCACCGCCGCCGCCGGGCTCGCCAGGCCGACGGCCAGCGCCGCCGCGGCGAGCAAAACGAACAGCCCTCTGCTCCGGTTCATGACCAAGCCTCCATCCCCCGGACCGCGCGGCGCAGCCTGATGCCGCGGGTGGCGCACGGCCGCCTGCGCCCTGGTCAGTACCCACGAACGCCGTCGCCGACACCTGCGGGCACCCGAGCGGCGATCTTCCTGCCTAGACTGCTGCGCGAGCGGGGCTGTAGCGCAGAAGTCGTCGCGCCCGCCGTCAAACGGGATGACGCCGGTGCGAATCCGGCCGGCCCCGCTCCCCATCCCCCGGCAACGCAGGAGGAGCCCCGCGATGGCCGACGCAGCACCGGCCCTGGGCGGCTGGTGGGTGCCGCTGCACCACCCGCACCCGGCCGTGGTCGCCGAGTGCACGCGCTTGCGGGAGGCCGGCGACTGGGCGGCAGCCTGCCGCGCTGCGGGGCTGATTCCTGACGTCGATCTCGCCGAGGTCGCGGCGACCTTCGGCGGGGACGTCGCCCGGCGTGTGCAGCACGACCTGCGGCAGTTCGCCCCGGATCTGCTGCGCACGTATCTACCCGACGCGCACACCGGCCATCGGTCGTGGCCGCAGATCATCGTCTTGACGGACCTGGCCGCGGTTCCCGCGGCAGGCGCGGTGCAGCCGCCGACGGAACACGTACTGGCGCTGACGTGCCTCCCGTCTGAACAGGGAGGGCCCGGCAAGGGCAGCTATCTGCGGGTGGTGACCCAGGACGCGTTGGGTGAGGTGACCCGGGGCGGGCGGTGGACGGTGATCCGGGACGACGAGCATTGGCTCAGCGACGCCCTCCTGGACGAGTTGCGGCTCAGCTACGCGGTGCTGCCCGCGTGGTGCTGGCGCGCCGACGCCCACGACGCGCGACGCGAGGCCTACCAGCGGGAGCATCCGCAGGCCGTCCGTGACCTCGTGGCCCTGCGCAACGGTGTGATGGCCCCACACCAGCTGCACCCGTTGGCCTTCGCCTCGCTGTACCCGGGCGAGGTGCAGGCGCCTTCCGTACCCGGCCAGGGGTTCCCCGCCGTACGCGTGCGCTGCGCGACCGTGTGGCACGAGGTGCAGGTCATCGACGGGAACCTGATCGCACGAGAGCACACCGAGCAGGAGGTTCGGCGCGAGCTGGCGCTGGGTGCGCTGGGCGGGCCGGTCAACGGCTGCACGGCGGTGCTGCGCACCTGGCGGACGGGTCGGGGGCGGCTGCCCAAGCGGCTGCGGTGGCAGCGGGAGTTCTTCTTCCGCTGCGCGCGGGAGGGGCGCGGTGACGTGGTGCTCGCGATGCTGGACGCCGGGTTCGATCCGGCGGTCGTGGACGGCAGCGGGGCGACGCTGCTGCACCTGCTGTCCGGGCTCGACCACGAGCGGGTGCTGCCGAAGCTGCTCGCGGCGGGCCTGCCGGTCGACGGCCGGGACAAGCTGGGCGGCACGCCGCTGCACCATGCGCGGCAGGCGGGCGCCGACGACGTGATCGCGGCCCTGCTGGCCGCCGGTGCGGACCCCGGCCCGGTGTCATGACGGCCCAGGCGTGACACCTTGTCGTCATCGGACGCGATCTGTATAACGTTATAAAGCGATCGTGGTAGATCGCCATCGGACCGGGACGGCCGCGGCCGCCGTCGTCATCGGCGACTTCCTCGGCGTCTGGCAGTGGTGCGGACGTGCCTGACCAGGCGGCGGCACCTGCGTTGACGGACCTGCCCCGGCGGTGGGGACAATGAGCGGTGAGTGGAGGAAACCCGCCGATGGCGGTCAGTCTCAAGGACATCGCCAGGCGGGCAGGCGTGTCGCAGGCGACGGTGTCCAATGTCGTCAACGGCTACCGGCCCGTCGGTGAGGCCACCCGGTCGCGGGTGCAGCAGGCCATCGACGAGCTGGGCTACACGCCCAACCTCAGCGCCCGCCACCTGCGCCGCGGCCGCACCGGCATCATCGCGCTGGCCATCCCGGAGCTGAACAACCCGTACTTCGCCGAGCTGGCCGACGCGGCGATCCGGGCGGCCACCGAACGCGGGTACACGCTGCTGCTCGACTACACCGACGGTGACCGGGACAAGGAACTCCTCGTCGCCGACGGGTTCCGGGCGCAGATCATCGACGGGCTGATCCTGTCGGCGGTGCACCTCAGCCGCGACGACGTCGCCAGCCGCACCAGCCAGACCCCGATGGTGCTGGTCGGCGAGGCGATCTACCACGCCCCGTACGACCATGTGGTCATCGACAACCTCGCCGCCAGCCGCGAGGCGATGCGGCACCTGATCGCCCTGGGACGGCGGCGGATCGCGTTCATCGGCGCGCACATCGAGGCCGACCGGGCCCCGTCGCTGCTGCGCCTGCGCGGCTACGCCGAGGCGCTGGAGGCGGCCGGGCTGCCGTTCGACCCCGACCTGACCGTCACCACCGAGGGCTTCGGCCGCGGCGACGGCGCGGCGGGCATGCGGGCGCTGCTGGCCCTGCCGGAGCCGCCGGACGCGGTGTTCGCGTTCAACGACCTGATCGCGCTGGGGGCGATCCGAGCGCTGCACGAGCACGGGCTGCGGGTTCCCGAGGACGTCTGCGTGATCGGCATCGACGACGTGGAGGAGGGCCGGTTCAGCATCCCGACCCTCACCACGATCTCGCCGGACAAGGAGATGATCGGCCGCCTCGCGGTGGAGAAGCTCCTCGACCGCATCGAGGGCCGCCCGGCCGGGCCGCCCGCGGAGTTCCAGCCGCCGTTCCGGCTGGTCGTCCGCGAGTCGGCCCCGGCGGCCCAGGCTCAGTCGTCCTCGTCCTCGTCCTCGTCGTCGGACTCGTCCTCCTCGTCGTAGCCGGCGTCCTCGTCCTCCAGCTCCCACGGCTCCAGGGCGTGCGTTTTGACCAGCGCGTTCGCGCCGGCCACATCGCCCTGGGCGCGCAGCGCCACGGCGATCACGGCGTACAACTGGCGGGTGTCGGTCTCATCGGCTCCGTCGAGGCCGCGGCGGGCGCGCTGCTCGGCCTCGGCCGGCCGCTTGCGGCGCAGCAGCCGCCAGCCGGTGAACACCGCCGCCTCACCCCGGACCACCCCGTCACCGCACTGCTCCGCCAGCTCGGCTCGGGCCATCGCCTCGTCGGCGCGGTTCTCGCTGTCGTACCACCAGGCGGCGATCAGGTTCAGCCGGCCGCACGCGGTCTCCCACTCCGCCGGATCGGCGTCGGCGGGCGGGGCCGCGGCCAGCGCGTCCGCTCGGGCCATCACCTGCTCCACGGGCTCCCAGTAGGCGACGCGGGCGCTGCTGACCGCGTCGCTCAGTGAGCACAGCTCGGCCAGCCGGTCACCGGCCTCGGCGTGCCGATCGGCGGCCAGCAGGCTGCGGTCGGCCCGCTCAGCGCCCCAGAACAGCCGGGCCGACTCGTCCAGCAGCCGGCCGTGGCCGGAGGCGGTCAGCGACGGCTCGGCCAGCAGCAGGTCGAGCACCTGCATCGCCTGGTCGCGGTGCTGTCCGCCGTCGCGGTAGAGCTGCCACAGCAGCTCCCGCGCCCGCCGCAGCGGCTCAGGCAGGCCCGCCCGCTCCAGGGCCAGCACCGCCTCCTCGGCGGCGCCGTAGCGGGTTTCGGCGTCGTTGTGCTCGCGCAGGAGCATCGCCGCGTCGAGCCGGGCCAGCGCGGCGGCGGCCACGTCGCCGGCGGCTGTATGCGCGGCGATGCGGTCCTGCACCTCGGCGAGCCGGTTGCGGGTGCGCCGCCCCGCGGTGTCCAGCACGCTCAGCGGCAGGCTGTCCACCAGTGGTGGCGCGGTCATCCGCTGCCGTGCCAGCTCGCCCTGGAACGTGGTGCCGTTGCGGGCGTCGAACCGGGCCGCGAGGTCGGTCACCAGCGCGGTCAGCTCGTCGCGAAGCGCGGTCACCGTCGTCGCCGGCCGCCGCCCGTCCGCGCCGGTCCGGCCCTGCACCGCGATGTCGCCGTGGCCACCGTCGGCCAGCCGGTTCAGCACGAGCACGGCGGGCGCGGCGAAGGCCAGCACGTCATGCGGGCTCACCGTGCCCTCCAGCCACGGCAGGTGCCGTTCCAGCAGCTCCAGGCCACGCAGCTCGTTGCCGCTGCGGCCCAGGAACGTCAGGTGCGTGCCCAGGGCCGGCAGGTGCAGCCGGTCGGTGCGCATCACCCGGTACGCGGCGCGGTGCAGCTCGGCGGCCTTGCGAAACGCGCCCGTGTGCAGGTGCGCCAGCATCAGGTTGGTGCGGATGCGCTCGGGCTGGGTGCGGCACCAGCTGTCGGCGAACGGCTTGGCGACCTCGATCGCATCGGCGTGCCGGTCCAGCATCATCAGATACCAGGCCTGCGCCGACGGCACGCACACCGAGCAGTTGGCCAGGCTGTCGCGCTTGGCGGTCACCATGTCGTGGTACGCCGCCGCAGCCTCGTCCAGGTCGCCGACGTGCAGGGCGATCTGCCAGCGGGCCTGGTGCACCGCGTGCAGGCTGTGCCCGCCGCGCAGGTAGCGGGCCCGCATGTCGTCCAGCACCGCGTACGTGCGGTCCAGCGGGATGTCGGGGAACTCCGGCAGCGCGTTCACGATCCACTTGAACTGCCAGAGGATCGACTCCTCGGTGTCCGGTCCGCCGATCTCCGGGTCGCGGTCGTAGGCGGCCAGCGACAGCGAGAACGCCAGGAACGCGCGCCGGTCGTCGCCGCCGAACACGAACTTCTCGATGGCCTCGTGCCGGAACTCGAACGTCAGCTTCGCGTCCCCGGCCGCGTCCGCGGCACGGATCACGGCGTCGAGCGCGCCGTGCTGCGCCGCGCCGTCCGGCATCGCCATGGCCGCCGCGAACTCGTTGCGCAACTGCTGTTCATTCATCGCCACAGCGTCTCCCCCTCCAGCTCGTCGAAGTCGTCCTCGTCAACGGACCAGTCCTCGGCGAGTTCGGCGAAATCGCGGCCGAGGGCGTGCAGCACGGCCGCATACAGCAGGGCGGTCTCCCACTGCTCGTCCTGCTCGAACGCGGCGCGGGCGAGCGGCTCGGCCGCCTCGGCCCGCCCGGCGCGCAGCAGTGCCAGCGTCTCGACCCGGGCCAGCCGCTCGCGCAGCGGGTCGCCGCTCGGGACGAGCCGCGCGCCGTCGCGGGCCTGCGCGGCCGCGTCGGCGAAGTGACCAGCCAGGTGCAGTCGCCGGGCGTCGGCCAGGGCCAGCCGGGCGCGGCGCGGACGCCAGTCGTCGTCGCCGACGGGTGCGGCGGCGGCGAGTTTGCGGGCCCGCTCCACCACGGCCTCGTCGACGATGCGGGTCACCGCCAGCAGGGCGTCGAAGGCCGCGCCGGGGTCGCCCGCCGACGCGAACCCGTCGGCCGCCGCCTGCACGCGGGCCGCGGCACGGTCCCGGTCGGGGTCCCCCTTCGCCGCGGCCAGCAGCAACGTGATCCGGCTCGGTGCGTCGGCGGGCAGCGCCGGTGCGGCGAGCGCCGCGTCGAGCGCTTCCAGCGCCTCGGGCCAGCGGTGCGCGTCGCGGTGCAGCTCCCACAGCAGCAGCCGGCAGCGCTGCACGTCTTCGTGCCGCCCGGCGCGCGAGAGCCGGCCCAGCGCCTCCTCGGCGCTGTCCAGCGCGTCCTGGGCACGGTTCGCACGCCGCTGCTCGTACGCCGCGTCCAGCAACGCCGTCGCGGCGGTGTCCGTGTCGCCCCGGGCGTCGGCTTCGCCCACCACGTCCATCAGCGCGGCGACCGCTGAGGTCATGCGCTCGCGCGGCCGGGTCGCCACACTCATCGACAGCCGGTCGGTCAGCGGATCGGCGGTCAGGTGCCCCTCGACCCGGGAGCTGACGTGCGAGTTGCCGTTGCGGGCGTCGAAGCGCGCGGCGATCTCACGGGCCAGTGCGGTCACCTCCGCGCCGACCTGCGCGACCGTGCTCGCGGCCGGGCCGCCCGGCACCGCGGCGACGGGCAGGTCGCCGTGCCCGGCCTCGGTCAGCCGCCGCAGCACCTGCCCGGCCGCGGCCGCGAACTCCATCGCCGTGTACGGCGACGACGGCGCGTCCAGCCAGCCCCGGTGCCGCTCGATCAGCTCCAGCCCGCGGGTCTCGTTGCCGGACAGCCCGCAGAACCGCAGGTGCGCGGCGATGTTGTCCAGGTGGTGCCGGTTGGCGCGCATACGCGGGTAACCGAAGCGGTGCGCGTCCACGGCGTCGGCGTGCCGCCCGGTGCGCAGGTACGGCAGCAGCAGCTCGGACAGCATCCAGTGCGGCTGCTCGGTGCAGCCGCCCCGGGAGAACGGGCGGCCCAGCTCGATGGCCTCCTCGTCCCGGCCGTGCGACACCAGGTGCCGGACCTGGCCCGACGGCACGCAGGCGGCGCAGTCCGACAGCCCGTCCCGGGGCGCGGTCACCAGCTTGTCGTACCAGTGGTCGGCCGCCGGGTCTCCGGTGTGGTGGGCGACCAGCCAGCGGTGCTGGTACACCGCGTGCAGGCTGTGTCCGCCGCGCCGGTAGCGCGCCTCCATGTCGTCGAGCACGGCCCGGGTGCGGTCCAGCGGGATCTCGGGGAACTGCGGCAGCGACCAGACCACCCACTTGAACCGCCAGAGCAGCGCGCGGTCGCCGTGTCCGTCCGTCGCCTCGGCATCGGTGTCGCAGACCTGCAGGCAGTGCGAGAACGCCAGGAACAGCCGCGCCGGGTCGCCGTGGTGGTGGAACTCGTTCATCGCCGACAGCCGCCACGCGAACGCCTCCCGGCGCATGCCCGCGGCGTCGGCGTGGCGCAGCGCGGCGTCGTACGCGGCGAACCGGGCGGGTCCGACCGGGAACCGGTGCGCCTCGTGCCACAGCTCGTGCACGGCCTGCTCGGTCATCGTCACGCGGCACCGCCGTGCATGGCGCGGCCGAGCAGGCCCAGGAACGACTGGTTGAGCGCGGCCGTGTCGACCGGGCGCAGCGGCTGGCGGCCCAGCAGCAGCGCCTGCACGTACAGGCCCTCCACGACCAGCACCGTCAGGTCCGGGTCGGTGACCGTGACGGCCTGGCGGATCAGCGGGTTGCGGTGGTTCAGCACGAGCTGCGGCCGGTCGGTGCGCCCGGCGGTGAACGAGCCCAGGATCGAGGCCCACACGTCGTCGACGTCCTCCTGGCCGCGCTTCAGGTCCAGGTGCAGCGCGGTGTCGCCGTCGAGCAGGTACAGCGCGGGCAGGCCGGCCGGGTCGAAGGCGCGGATCAGCACCTCGACGCCGAAGCGGTCCAGCGCCCGCTGCGCGCCGACCAGGAAGGCCCGCAGCCGCAGCTCGTCGTCCGGGGCGAGCTCCTCCAGCCGGGTGGACAGGTCGCTGGCCGACAGCGCCTCGGTGGTGATCTTCTCGTCGAGGGCGGGCAGCCGGGTCAGCAGCTCGGCGTCGTAGACGTAACCGGCGTTGACGACGGCCAGGCCCTGCGCCGAGGCGACGGCGGCGATCTGCCGGAACTCGTCCAGCGACGGCACGAAACGCACCACGCCGTAGGTGTCGCGGAACTGGGCCAGGGTCATCGGGCCTACCGTGGTCTCGTACGGCCACCACTGCTCGACCAGCCGCAGCATCTCGTCGTCGTGCACCGCGAGCGCCTTCACACCCAGGTGGTGGATGCGCAGGAACTGCTGCAGCTTCGCCTCGTCGACCGTGCCGAGCCGGGTCATCCAGCCGCGCAACTGGTCACCCAGCGACTCGCGGACCTGCGCCAGCAGCGTGTCGTCGTACAGCGCCTCGCGGCTGGCCGTCGGGCGCAGCTCGGTGGTGTCGATGACGCAGCGCACGAAGAACGCCCACTCGGGCAGCAGCCCCTCGACACCCTCGCTGAGCAGCATCTGCTTCAGGTACACCCGGTGCGCCACGCGGGCGGCCGGGTTGGACGGCATCGGCAGCACGAACGCCACGCCGCGCAGTCCGGCCTCGGCGACATCCAGGTCGATCACGTCGAACGGCGTGAACCCGAAGGCCTCCTCGGCGTACGACAGCAGCCGCGCCCGCCGCGCCACCTGCGCCTCACCCTCGCCCGTCTCCCACGGGGCCAGCCCGGTGGTGATCGGCTCACCGTCGACCTGGACCGTGATCGGCAGCATCGAGCCGTACAGTCCCGCCAGCTCGCGCACGGTCTGCGGCAGCAGCCACTCCTCCGCGCCGCGCCGCGGCCGCAGCGTCACGACAGTGCCCGGCGCGGCGAGCGCGTCGTCGCCGTCCAGCACCCGCACCTGGTAGCTGCCGTCCGAGGAGCCCAGCCACTCCACGGTCGGGTTGTCGCCGCACCGGGTACGCACCTGGATCGTGTCGGCGACCAGGAAGCACGACAGCAGGCCGATGCCGAACTGGCCCAGGAACTCGTGCCGGGCGAAGCCGAGATCGTCGCGCTTGGAGCTGCGGCCGATCGTGGCCAGCAGCTCGTGCACCTGGGGCTCGGTCAGCCCGATGCCGTTGTCGGTGATGGTCAGCGGCTGCCCGGCGGCCTTCGGGGCGCTGATCTCGATGGCGCCGGCGTGCTCGGGGTCGTTCACCCGCACCGCGGTGATCGCGTCGACGGCGTTCTGCATCAGCTCGCGGACGTACACCCGCGGGCTGGCGTAGAGGTGGTGGCTGAGCAGGTCGACGATGCCGCGCAGATCGACATGGAAGGTGTACGACACGAGGTTCCTCCGTGGTGGGGTGTACGCGGTCGCCGACCCTACCGTCCGTCACCGACGTTCGCGGACTGGTTTACCGCCGCGGCGGCTGTCGGTGTTCGCTGGCACCATGTCGCCCACGAGGGAGAGAGGTGGCTCGTGGAGCAGCTGATTCCGAAGCTGTCGGACGTCTGGCAGGAGCACCTGGACGCCGACAGCGAGGCGTCGGGCAGACGGCTGGGCAACGTGCTGGGCACGGCGTGGAAGGGCTGGGTCCGTGATCTCACGGCGCTGCCCGGCTGGGCGGCGGTGCAGGCGTGGCCGCCGCAGGACCGGCGCGGCCCGGCCATGCACCTGCACGCCCTGGCCTGCGCCGGACGGCTCGACTGGCCGACGCAGCGGGACCTGCTGCGCCACCTGGCCGCCGAGGACGCGCCGTGGACGAGCGCCCACCTGTCCTGGTGCCTGCGCCAGGTGGCCCGCAGCGTCGGGTGCGACGGCGAGCTGCTGCACCTGGAACTGCCGGCCGCCCTCGCCGCCCGGCTGCCCGGCGCGCAGCTGGTGGGCCACCAGCGCGCGCTGGAGGCGGTGCTGGCGATCGTCGAGGAGAACCCGCCGGACGACGTACGGCTCGAACGCCGGCTCAGCGCCGCGCTGAACGCCGGGATCAGGAAGGCCGGCAATCATGCGTTGCCGGTGTGGCTCGGGCAGTCCGCGGGCACGCTCGGCGCGGCCGTGCAGGACCGGCTCGGCGACGTGCTGCGCGGCACCGGCGTCGGCGACCTGCTCGACCACTGCTCGACCCTGGAGAAGCTCACGCCCGACGTCCGGTGGCGGCGGCGTGCCGAGCAGTTGCTGTCGGCCGCGGCCGGGGGCGACGACGTCGTACGCGGCATCCTCGGCTGCTTCGCCGAGCACACCTCGTATGTCTTCGAGGAGGCGGACCGGCTGCTGCGCGCGCTGGCCTGGCTGCTGGCCGCCGATCCGGGCCCCGCGGCGACCGCGCTGATGGCCCGGGTCACCGACGCCGCGGCCCTGTCGCCTCACGGGGACGGCCATCCCCGCGCGCCGCTGACCGCGAACGCGGCGGTCACGCTGCTGGCCAGGCGCGACGGCGACGTGCCGCTGACCACTCTGGCGCGGCTCAGCACCGCCGTGCGCAACAAGGGCCTGCAGAAGCGGGTGCGGGCCACACTCGCGCAGCTCGGCGAGGCGCGCGGCCGCACGTACGCCGAGATGCTGGAGCTGTGCGTGGCGACCCACGGCCTGGGCGCCGACGGGCGGCTCGTCGAGCCCGTCGGCGGCTACCAGGCGGTGGTGGCGCTCGTGGATGAGCGCGCGCGGCTGAGCTTCCGCGACGGCGACTCGGTCCTGCGCTCGGTGCCCGCCGCGGTGCGCGACGGCCACCCCGCCGACCTCAAACGGCTGCGCGAGCTGGTCAAGGAGATCGGCCGGACGGTGACCGCGGAGCGTCGGCGGGTCGAGTCCGTGCTGTCGGAGGAGCGCGACTGGGCGTACGCCGACTGGACCGCGCGTTATCTCGACCACGCCGTCACCGGCGTCTTCGGACGGTCGCTGATCTGGGAGACCGGCGACGGCGAAGGCTGGACGGCGGGCGTTCCGGTCCGCGACGGCGACGGCTGGGCCCTGCGCGGCCCGAACGGCGTCACCGTGCGCGGAACCCGGGTCCGGCTCTGGCACCCGGTGCGGGCCACGGCCGCCGAGGTGGCCCGATGGCGCGACCACGTGGCGGCCGGGGCGCTGCGCCAGCCGTTCAAGCAGGCGTTCCGCGAGGTCTACCGGCTCACCCCGGCCGAGGAGCAGACCGCGACGTACTCGAACAGGTTCGCCGCGCACATCCTTCGCTACCGGCAGGCCAACGCACTGATGCGGGCTCGCGGCTGGCACGCCGGTTTCCTCGGGCCGTGGGACGGCGGCTACCACAGCGAGGCGGTTCGCGAACTCGGCGGCGGCGGGTGGCGGGCCTCGTTCGACCACGCGCTGGCCGACGGCACCGACCGCCGCCACGGCGAGGCCCGTTACTGCACCACCGACCAGGTGCGGTTCGCCCGCCGGGACGGGCGCGGCTGGCGGGACGTGCCGCTGGCCGAGGTGCCCGTGCCGGTATTCAGCGAGGCGATGCGCGATGTGGACCTGTTCGTCGGCGTCACCTCGATCGCCGCCGACCCGCAGTGGGCCGATCACGGCGAGCGCCGGTTCGACGACTACTGGCGCAGTGCCGGGTTCGGCGAGCTGACGGCCACGGCGCAGATGCGCCGCGAGGCTCTGGAACGGCTGCTGCCGCGTACCCGGCTCGCGACCCGGACGTCACTCACCGAGCGCTGGCTGCGGGTTCAGAGCAGCCTGCGGGCGTATCGCATCCATCTGGGTTCAGGCAACGTCCTGATGGAACCCGACGACGCCTACCTGTGCATCGTGCCCGCCCGGTCGCCCGCGGTGCGGCTGCCGTTCGACGAGGACACCGTGCTGAACGCGATCGTGGCCAAGGCGTTCCTGCTGGCCGCCGATGAGAAGATCACCGACCCGTCGATCCTGCGGCAGCTCGGACGGTGAACCACAGCGGGCCGTGATCGCCGGTGCCCGCCTGCTGAGGGCTGCGGGCACCGGCCTTTCCGGCGTGCGGGCTTACTCGGCTGTCCCCGGCCGCTGCCCGGCCGCCGTCCGCCCGCCGACTGGCGGCAGCTTCTTGCCGGCGTAGCAGACGGTCACCGCGCAGCCCTTCGCGACGTGCAGGTCAGGGCGGTACAGGTCGAGGAACTCCTGGCGTGCGGCCGACGATTCGGCGGTGCGGCCGACGGCGTGGAGATCGAACTGAAGGGCGTACAGCGCCCAGATCAGCAGGTCGGTGGCGTGGTGGTCCTGGACGGGGTCGATCTGTCGAGCGTTCGCGACCGCCTCCTCGGCGAGCCGGAGCCGGGTGTCCGGCGAGTCCGTGACGCGCTCCAGGCGCAGGAGCGCGCTCACCAGGCGGGAGCGGTATCCGGGGGTGCGGGCGGCCAGCGTGCGGCAGGCCCATACCTCCGCCGCGAGGTCCGGTCCGGTGGACGAGAGGAGAACGGTCCGCGCGATGTGCTCAGCGTCGATCAACATGCCTCCGTGGCTCGGTGGACACAACGCGACGCCCACCGCGGGCGGCGGGCGTCGCGTGCCGGTTCCCGAGGGGCGCCACCTCGAAAACGGACACGAGCGGGAAGCTTAGGCAGCGTGCATCGCAGGTCGCGACGGTCGAACGGCCGAGTGAAGATCGCGCGGAACCGCCTTATGCTGATGGCGGTTCAACCTCCGGTGCGTTCAGACGGGCGGCCGCCGGGTGTCCGTCGAGGACTTCTTCAGCGAGAAGTCGGAGCAGCCCGGGTCGGTGATCTCGCCGCGGATGCTCTGCCCGGCCAGGGGTGAGAACGAGGCTTCGAGCCCGACCATGATGTAGTCGCCCGGCCGTTTGATCCAGTGGTCCGGCTCCAGCGTGAAGCCGGTCGCCGTGTACGAGCCCTCGACCACGTACGACCCGCGCGGCACGTTCGGGTTGCTCTTCACCGGGAAGAACTCGAAGGTCGCCTCGACCTCGTGGTCGTCGACCACGAAGATGACCAGCTTCAGCCCGGTCAGGCCCTGCCGGCAGCGGTAGGTGCCCTCCCACGTCCCGTTGAGATAGGCCCGCGCCGCTGTGAGCCGGTCCTCGGACGGAGTGGGCGAGGGCAGCGGCGAAGGGCTCGCCGTGGGGGTCGGCGCGACCACGAGGTTCGGTGCGGCCGGGCTGTCGGGCCGCTGGATCAGGTACCACGCGCCGCCGGCGACGAGCACGAGCGCCACCAGGGCGGCCACTCCGGCGAGCACCCAGGTGAGCGTCTGCGATCCGCCGGAGCGGGATGCCGTCGCGGGCGGCGACCACGGCGGCAGCGCCTCGGTGGGCGGCGGATACGCCCCCGGGGCCAGCGGCAGCGTGCCGGTCGTCGCGAACATCGGCGGCGCGAGGTCGTTGAGCAGCGCGTCCAGCCAGGTGCTGAGGGTGTGCACCCGACCCGACGGCGTGGCGGACAGCGCGTTGAGCAGCCGGTGCTGGAAGGCGGGGAACGCCGCGCACAGCGGGTTCGCGCGCAACAGGTCCGACAGCCGGACCAGGTCGATGCCCACTCGCGGGCCGGGCCCCTGGTGCGGCGGGTGGACCGGCGGGGGCGCGCCCAGCACGGCGTGCACGACGGTGGCGACGAACGCGTAACGGTCGGCGTCGGGGCTGGTCAGCGCGCCGGGCAGGAAGAGTTCCGGGGCGGCGTACGGGGTGCTGCGGGCGGCCACCAGGGAGCCGTCGACGGTCCACAGCTCGCCGAGGTCGGCGGGGCTGCTGGAGCCGTCGGGGCGGACCACGATGGTGGCCGGTTTGACGTCGCCGTGCGCGACCGGAACGCCGGTGCGGCGGCCCGAGTGCAGGTCGTCCAGGACGGCGGCGGTCCCGGCGAGCACGCGGATCCGCTGTGCCAGCCCTTCATACGGGTTGAGCGCGAGCCAGTCGAGATAGGACTGGTCGCCGAACCGGTTGTCGTACACAGCACCCCCTGTCTCGGGACAATATAGATGGCCGTGTCGCCAGGGCGGACCGCCCGCACCGGCACGGGTGCGGGCGGTCCAGGATCAGGCCGGGATCCGCTCGACCGGGATCCACAGCTGGGCGTCGACGTGCGTGCCGTCGGCCGAGATCCGGTTCTGCGACAGCTCCGGCCCGGGACGGCTGCGGTACGGGTTCGACGGAAACCACTGCGTGTACACGTCGCGCCAGAGGAACTGCACCGCCTCCGGGAACGCGCCGGAGGCCTCGAACACCGCCCACGTGCCCGCCGCGACCGGCAGCGCCTGCAGATCCGCGGGCGCGTCCGCGCCGGTGACCACGCCGTGCCAGTAGTCCAGCTCGACGCCGGAGGACCGGTCCTCGCCCAGGCCCGCGCTGACGTTCACGATGCCGCCCGGCTCCTGGTCGCTGAGCGCCTCGATGCGCGCGACCGTCTCCTTCGGGATGCCCTTCAGGAACGCGACGATCGCCGGGTTCATCCCTTCGTGCACCAGCGGGACCCGCGCCTTGAGGCCGACCAGCTGGAACTTCTCCTTCTCCACCACCCGATATCGCATGGTGCTGCTCCCTTCGACGATGAGCCGGAAGGACATCCGGGGGTACGCCCGCAGCGTCGCCCCGCCGCGGCGCGCCTCGCCCGGCCCGACGCCGTGCACGGCCTTGAACGCCCGCGCGAACGCCTCGCCCGAGCCGTAGCCGTAGCGCACCGCGATGTCGAGCAGCGTGCGCTCGCCGGCCAGCACCTCGGCCCCGGCGACCGTCATGCGCCGCCGCCGGACGTACTCCGACAGCGGCACCCCGGCCAGCGCCGAGAACATGCGCCGGAAGTGGTACTCCGACGTCATCGCGATCCGCGCCAGCTCGGCGATCTCGATCTCCCGATCGAGGTGCCGCTCGACGTGTTCCAGCGCCTGGTTGAGCTGCTCCAGCACCCCGGACTCCCTCCTGTTTCCGAACACCACGCTAGGGGGAGCGGGGCCTGCCCGACCCGACTTACGGTGCCCGCCGCGGTCGGGTGCTCCGCCGGTCAGAGTAGGTCGGACAGGGTGCGCAGCTGGGTGGCGACCGACTGGCCGATGGCGCGCCCGTGCGCCTCGCCGCCGGAGGAGTAGCGGGTCAGCACGGCCATGGTCCAGTCGTCGCCCAGCGCCAGGCAGTTGACGTTGTAGAAGCCGTACGGCGCGGGTCGCCACACCCAGCCGTTCTTGATGGCGATCCTGGACTGCTCCGCGGCCGGGAAGGCGCGCCGGATGCCGAAGTCGCCGGTGCCGCGCACCGCGCGCATCTCCCCGATGAGGTAGTCGGTCCAGGTCGGGCCGGCCGCCGCGCCGGTGCCGATGGCGTGGGCGATGCGGCAGGTGTCGCGCGCCGACAGCTTGGTCTTGCTCCAGTCGGGCCCGGCTTCGGAGTCGGTCAGCTTGCAGATCGAGATCAGCCGGGTGATCGTGTTGCGCCCGCCGAGTTCGTTCCACAGGAGCGTGGCCACGCCGTTGTCGCTGTCGCGGATCAGCTTGGTGATCTCGGCGAACCGGGCCGCACTCGGCGTCCGGCCCGCCTCGGTGGCGCGGCGCAGGTAGTCGGCGGCCAGCCAGGCCTTGATCATCGAGGCGGTCATGTTCGTCTCGTGCAGGTTCTTCGCGCCGACGATCTCGCCGGTGCCGCGGTTCATCAGCGCCCAGCTGTACCAGCCGCTGGTGGTGATTTTGATCAGGTCGCCGGCGTTCGCCGCGGTCAGCGTGCGGGCCCGCTCCACGCCCGGCGGACCGGGCTGGGCGGGCACGGCGACCGGCGCGGTGTCGGGCAGGGCGGCCGGTTCGTGCCAGACCGCCGCCGCGCCGGGGTCCGCGCCGCCGCGGCCGGCCAGCCAGAAACCGCCGGTGGCCAGCGCGGCCACGCCCGCGCCGCCGGCCAGCAGGGCGCGTCGACGGGTGTGCTCGGTCATGAGGGGGTGCTCCGGGGGGTGCGGAGTGGCGGCCGGCGGGCGGGGGTGCGCGTCGGCGGTTCAGTGCGGGGGTGAGGTCATCCCGTCGATGATGCCCCAAGCCGGGGCCTCGTGTGGTCCGCGAACCGGGTCAGTCCAGGCTGATCGTTCCGGTGATGGTGGTCGGGCCGGCCGCGGCGAGCGTCTCGGCGATGCCCTCGGCCCAGCCGCGGATCGCGTCCCAGTCCCGGAAGTCGCCCTCGGGCGCGCGCAGCGCCACGACCAGCGCCTGCTCGGCGATGCTCAGCCGGCTGTGCTCCAGCCGCCCGGCGAAGACCTTGTGCTCACGGGCGGCGGTGGCCTCGGCGATGGCGATGACGTCGACCGGGTCCTCGTCGGGCATCGGCGGGTCGCCGACCGGGCCGCTGGAGAACAGCCACACCGGCCGGGCCGACAGCACCGCCGCGTGGCTCTGCACGAACCAGCGGGCCGGTTGCAGCCAGTGCCCGGAGTACACCGCGCTGCCGATGACGAACGCGTCGAAGCCGTCGACCTGCACGGATGGGTCGATCTCGACCGCGTCGGCTTCGAAACCGCGCTCCCGGAGCACCTTGGCGATGGCGTTGGCGATCTCCGCCGTCGCCTCGTACTTCGACGCCGCGGCCACCAGCACGCGGCGCGGCGGGCCGGTCTGGCCGGTCAGCGCCTCGGGCAGCTCTTCCAGCTGCGCCATGACCAGGCGCTGCAGCGGCGGCTCCAGCAGCGGCGGTGCGGTGACGGGGGCGGTGGCGGGAGCGGGAGCCGTGGTCATGCCGGGGTCCGCTCCAGGTCGGCGTCCGCCTGCGCGAGCAGCCGCTGTCCCAGTTCCACCAGGGCCCGGCCGGCGGCCAGTTCGTCGCCGATCTCGGGCACCTCCTCGTCGAACCGGTTGCGGGCCGCGCTGCCGTCGCCGCGCAGCGCCGCCGCCGTGCCGCCGGTGTCGAGGCGGGCGTGTGCCTGCGTACGGCCGGAGCCGTCGTCGTCGATCGTGATGTCGACGGTCCAGTGCTTGGTGCTCATCGGCCCGGCCTCCCGGCAGTCACGCGCCGACACGCCGTCAGGTCGCGTGCCGCCCCTGCCATTGTCGCGCCCGTACCGCCCTGCTTGGGCCGGTTGGCCTGCACAAAGGCATTTCCGGCCGGATCGCGGCCGCCGCGCCCGGTGACGTGGTGACGGCGCGACGGGCCGCCGCTCACTATGGTGTGCGTGTGTCCAGCGAACAGGTGTACGCCGGTGTGTTCGGCACCGTGCTCGGAATCGCGCTGCTCATCGCCGCCATCAGGTGGATGTTCGGCAAGCGGTGATGTAAAAGATAGCTAACATGGTGTACGCTCCGGTGTGCCGGCGATGTCAAGAATTCTTTACATCACCGGCTGACCGAGAGGAGCCGCCATGACCTCCTGCAAGCCCGCGCCCGCCGCCGACACCGACCGCGTCCCGACCACCTACGAGGAACGCAACACCTGGTGCATGGCGATCCTGGTGCCCGTCACGTCCCTGGCGTACTTCGCCGTGGTCATCCCGCGCCTGTGGCGCCAGCCCGTGGCGGAGATCGCCTGGGTGACGCCGATGCTGTGGGCGATGGGAGCCACCGTCGTCGGCACCATCCTCGGCTCCATCGTGGCGGCCATGCTCGCCCGGGACGGCCATACCGAGTCCGACGTGCGCGACCGGGAGATCGTCCGGCACGGCGACCGCATCGCCCAGAACGTGCTGGGGTTCGGGGCCGCCGCCGTGCTGGTGCTGGCGATGGTGCGGGCAGACCAGTTCTGGATCGGCAACGTGCTGTTCCTGCTCGGGGCCGTCGGCACGACCTGGGGCGCCGTCGCGAGGATCCGGGCCTACCGCGGGGCGTTCCATGGTTAAACCGACCCGTGTCACCAACCGCATCCGGGTGCTGCGCGCCGAGCACGGCGAGATGACCCAGGCCGAGCTGGCCGAGCGGGTCGGCGTCACCCGGCAGACCGTCATCGCCATCGAGCAGGGACGCTACTCGCCGTCGCTGGAGATGGCGTTCCAGATCGCCCACGTGTTCAAGGTGCCCCTCGACGACGTGTTCCAGTACCCCGGGGACGCGGCCTGACGGGTGCCGGGGCTGCCCGCGGCCCGCGCCGGGTGGTGGCATCATGGCCCGATGGCTGCTGAGGATCCCGCGGAACGCCGCTGGCGGACGATGCGCGGCTGCGACCGGATCCTGTCCGGGCACCGCACGCCGTCCCTGCGTGAACGGCTCGCGGACCTCGCGGCCGTCGATTACGACGGGCTCGACGACCGGCCCGACTTCTACGGCGGCGGGCCGGTCGCGGCACTGGAGCGGCGGGTCGCCGGGCTGCTCGGCAAACCCGACGCCGTGTTCTTCCCGACCGGCACCATGGCCCAGCAGGTCGCGCTGCGCTGCTGGGCCGAGCGCACCGGCAACCGGGCCGTCGCGCTGCACCCGCTCGGGCACCTGGAGGTGCACGAGCGCAAGGCGTACCAGACGCTGACCGGGCTGCGCGGGGTCTGGCCGACGGCCGAGCCGCGCCAGCCCACCGCGCAGGAGGTGCGCGACCTCGACGAGCCGTTCGGCACGCTGCTGCTCGAACTGCCGCTGCGCGACGCGGGCTTCGTGCTGCCCACCTGGGACGAGCTGAACGCGGTGGTGGCCGCGGCCCGCTCGCGCGGAGCGAAGGTGCACTTCGACGGGGCCCGGCTGTGGGAGTCGGTGTTCCACCTGGGCCGGGACCTGCCGACCGTGGCGGGGCTCGCCGACAGCGTGTACGTCTCGCTGTACAAGACCCTCGGCGGGCTGTCCGGCGCGCTGCTGGCCGGGGCCGAGGACTTCACCGCGCAGGCGCGCGCCTGGCGGCACCGCTACGGCGGCCAGTTGTTCCAGCAGTGGCCCGCGGTGCTGGCCGCGCTGGCCGGCCTCGACCGGGAGCTGCCCCGCCTCGGCGAGTACGTCGCACACGCGAAGACCGTCGGCGCGGCGCTGGCCGCGCTGCCCGGCGCGCGGGTCTTCCCGCACGAGCCGCACACCCACCAGTTCCAGCTGTGGCTGCCCGGCCCGGCCGCGGCGCTCAACCAGGCCGTGCTGACCCTGGCCGAGCAGCAGAAGACCTGGTTCGCCAACGTGTTCACCGACCGGACCCCGGGCATGGCGATGACCGAGATCACGGTGGCCGCGCCGGCGCTGGAGTGGACCGCCGCCGACGTCACCGCGGCCGGGCTCGCCCTGCTGGAACTGGCCGCCGCGGCGCAGGGCTGAGAGACTGGCCGTGATGCTCACGACGCTGCTCGACGAGGTGGCCCGGCTGCGCGCGACCCGGCCGGGCCGCTTGCTGGTCGGCATCGCCGGCGCCCCCGGCGCGGGCAAGTCCACCCTGGCCCTGGAGCTGGCCGCGAAACTCGACCACGCCGCGGTCGTGCCGATGGACGGGTTCCACCTGGCCAACGTCGAGCTGCGGCGGCTCGGCCGGGCCGACCGCAAGGGCGCGCCGGACACCTTCGACGCGGCCGGCTACGCCGCGCTGCTGCGCCGCCTGCGCGAGGCGACCGGCGAGACGGTGTACGCGCCGACGTTCGACCACGTCCTCAACGAGCCCGTCGCCGGGTCGATCCCCGTCCCGCCGGACGTCGAGGTCGTCGTCACCGAGGGCAACTACCTGCTGCTGGACACCCCGCCGTGGGACCGCGTGCGGCAGCTGCTCGACCTCGCCGTCTACCTGTCCGCCGACGACGGCCCGCGGGTCGACGGCCTGCTTGCCCGCCAGCACGCCAAGGGCCTGGACCCCGCCGCCGCCCACGACTGGGTGCACCGCAGCGACGAGGCCAACGCCCGCGTCGTCAAGGCCACCGCGCACCGCGCCGACCTCCGCCTGCACCGCCCCTGACCGACCCCGTGCCCCGACCGTGCCGTGCCGCGGCGCGCTGCCTGCGCCGTGCCGCGGCGCGCTGCCTGCGCCGTGCCGCGGCGCGCTGCCTGCGCCGTGCCGCGGCGCGGTGCCAAGATCGTTCGACTTGCCTGGCACCTGTGCGTATCTTGAGGCCGAATACCCCCATGTGCCTGGCAAGTCGAGCGATCTTGCGGCGGTATGCGGCTTATGCGGAGTTCGTCCGTTAGCCTGCCAGGGTGCATTCGAAGCTCAGCGAGCGGCAGCGGCGCATCCTGGAGGTGATCCAGGACGGCGTGACCAGCCGCGGTTACCCGCCCACGCTGCGGGAGATCGGACGGGCGGTGGGCCTGGCCGCTTCCTCTTCGGTCGCGTACCACCTGCGCGAGCTGGAGGAGAAGGGCCTGCTGCGGCGCGACCGGGGCCGGCCGCGGGCGCTGAGCGTGCGGCTGCCGCTGGACGACGACGGCATCCCGCAGCAGCGCGGGGCGGCCACCGTGCAGGTGCCGCTGCTCGGCACGATCGCCGCGGGCGGGCCGATCCTGGCCGAGCAGTCCCTGGAGGAGACGCTGACGCTGTCGCGCGACCTGGTCGGCCACGGCACCCTGTTCTCGCTGCGGGTGCGCGGCGACTCGATGGTCGACGCGGCGATCTGCGACGGCGACGTGGTGGTGATCCGCCAGCAGCCGACCGCGCACAGCGGGGAGATCGTCGCGGCGATGATCGACGGCGAGGCGACCGTGAAGGTGTACCGGGTCAGCCGTGGGCACGTGGAACTGGTGCCGTGCAACCCGGCGTACGACCCGATCCCCGGCGACGACGCGGTCGTGCTGGGCAAGGTCGTGGCGGTCGTACGCCGGGTGCGGTGATCAGCTTTCGAGGCGGGCGCGCTCCGCGGCGTACTGCTCGTCGGTCAGTTCGCCCCGCTCGCGGCGGCGCTCCAGCGTGGCCAGCGCCTCCGCACGCTGCTCGAAGGTGAGCGACGCCTGCGGCTGGGCCGGGACCGGCTGGGCGGGGTAGCCGGGGGCGGGGTAGCCGGCCGGGTAGGCGTACGGGACGGGCGCGAAGCGGGGGGCACGGCGGAAGTAGGCGTTGGCCGGCGGTAGGGCCAGCAGCACCGCGACGGCGATCAGGGCCAGCATGCCGAAGCCGAACAGCGCCAGGCTGCCGTAGAAGTACCAGTCCGGGTAGCCCTGGGGCAGCCGCTGGGCGAAGGTGTGGATGCCCGAGCTGTCGCGGCTGTACGCGGTGAGGTAGCCGATGCTGCTGAACGCGGGCGTGCCCGCCGAGCCGAGCCCGCACACGTTGCAGAGCAGGGCGAACCCGACGGCGATCCAGGTGAGGATGCGCCCGACGAACGCGCCCCGGCCGACCGCCAGCGCGAGCAGCACCACCACGGCGGCCGCGACGACGCCGAACCCGGCCGACACCACCGGCAGCGCACCCGTGAGCCCGCTGATGAAGTCCCAGGCCCGGGGATCGACCCCGGATTCCTCCATGGCCGCACGCACCCGGGCGGGGTACTCCCCGGAGCCAGCCATGATCATGACGGCGTCGATCAGGTAGGCGGCGGCCACGGCGATCAGCAGCCACATCGCCGCGGTCACCCCGGCCGGGCGTTGCTTCGTCGTGGGCGCGGGGTGGGGCGCGGCGGCGTCGGTCATCTTGTTCCTCCCGTGGACAGGGCTGCGAGGTTAGCAGTCACCCACCAACCGGGACGACCTGCCGCCAGGTCACATCCATTGTGTTAACTGTCGGAATGCGGGCCTGGGAGGACGAGTATGCCGAGTTCGCCACCGCGCTGGCCCCGGCGCTGCGGCGGCAGGCGCGCCAGCGGTGCGGCGACTGGGCGGTGGCCGAGGAGTTGGTGCGGCGCACCCTGCTGCGGCTGTACCGGCGCTGGCCGTCGCTGGGCTACGAACCGCCCGAGGCGTACGCCCAGCGCCACCTGCTGCGGGCACTGCGCCACCACAAGCCCGGGGAGCCCGCCGAAGGTCCGGAGCCGCCGCTGGGCCTGTCCACGGCGGAGCTGGTGGGCGCCGGACGGCGGCTGCGCCGCCGCGACCTCGCGGTCAGCACGCTGCTCACCGTCGCGCTCGCGATGGGCATCGGGTTCGCGGTGATCATGCTGCGGCCCGATCCCGGCGGCACGCTGCCGCCCGAGGAGGTCGACTGCATGGCCGGGGTCCCCGGGCCGACACCCCTGCCCTCGCTGACCCGCTCGCCGGTGCCGCCCGCGCCGCCGCAGGCCGGAGGCCGGGCCGGGGTGGACCGGTTCGCGGTGCTGTCCGGCGCGCTGCCGCTGGCCCAGGCCGAGCCGGTCACCGCCGACGCGGCGCTGACCGAGCGCTACGCCTGCCTGATGGCCGAGCTGATCCTCACCCGGGTCAACCCCCTCGGCCTGCGCCGCAACGACCTGGGCCTGGCCGACGGCGGGGACACCCGCGAGCTGGCCCCGCTACCCGACCCGGCCCTCGCGCCCGGCGCGCTCACGGTGAGCCTGCAACTGGTCAACGGCAACGGCTACGGCACCCTGACCATCTCGGCCGCGCCCACCACGTACGTGCCCGACCTGAGCCACTGCGAGCGCCTGACCTGGTGCGGGTTCAGCGCCGAACTCGACAGCGGCGCGATCCTGGAGCAGTACGGCGTGCGCGAGCAGCCCGAGGACCGCCGCGCCGGCTTCGCCCTCGGCCCCGACGCCCAGCTCTGGACCGTCCTCGTCTACACCGGCCACACCCTGGTCATGGTCACCATCACCAATACCCCCGACCCCTTCGCCGCCCAACCCTCCAGCCAGCGCAACCCCGCCCTCGGCATGTCCGTCACCCAATTCGCCGCCGACCCCCGCCTGGCCCTCTTCGACCCGCCCTGAGACAGCGCCGAGGCGCGCCGAGGCGCGTTGATCATGAACTTATGGCACGGCTCGACGGTGTGTCGCTGCCATAACTTCATGATCAACGCATGGAGGGCGTGGGGGGCGTGGGGGGCGTGGCGGGCCAGTAGGGGTCGGGGGAGTGGATGAGGGCGGCGGCGCCGATCAGGCCGGCGTCGCCGGCGAGCTGGGCGGGGCTGACCGTGATGTGCTGGAGGAAGCCGAGGCGGCCGAAGCGGGCCAGGCCCTCCTTCAGCGGGGGGAAGAGCAGGTCGGCGGCGTTGGCGACGCCGCCGCCGATCACCACCTGGTCCAGGTCGCACATCGCGGCGGCCGAGACGATGCCCGCCGCCAGGGCGTCCGCGGCGCGGGCGAACGCGCGCAGCGCCACCGGATCGCCGGAGCGCGCGGCGTCGGCCAGGTCGCGGGCGGTGCCGTCGCCGGCTGACCGCCAGCCTTCGCGCAGCGCGTACCGGACCATGCTGGGTCCGCTGGCGATCGCCTCCACGCAGCCGCGCCCGCCGCACGGGCAGTCGTCCCCGTCGAGGTCGACGACCATGTGGCCGACGTGCCCGGCGTTGCCGGACTCGCCGGTGAAGGGGCGCCCACCGTGGACGAGCCCACCGCCGACGCCGGTCGACACCACGAGCACCAGCAGATCGTCGTGCCCGCGGCCCGCCCCGCGCCAGTGCTCGCCGATCGCCGCGCACACCCCGTCGCCGGCCAGTCGCACCGGCACGCCGGGCACCTGCGCGGCGAGCCGGTCGACCAGCGGGAAGCCCCGCCAGGCGGTGATGTTGACCGGGCTCACCGTGGCTCCGGCCAGGTCGAACGGTCCTGCGGTGCTCGTGCCGACCCCGACCACGGGGCGGTTTCCGGCTTCCTTGAGCAGGCCGTCGAGCATCGCCGACAACCCGGCCCACACCTGCTCGCCCGCGTCCGGGCCCGGCAGCGGACGCGGCGTGGGGATGCGGTCGGCGGCCAGCACGGTCCCGTCGGCGTCGACGAGTCCGGCGGCCATCTTGGTGCCGCCGATGTCGACGGCGAGGGCGAGCGGTCCGGCAGCGTGGTGCGGCATGGGGGCTCCTGGAGGTCGGGGCGTTGGAAGAGAGTATGACAACGTTGTCCGACCGTCGCCGCCCCGCCCTCGGCGACCGGGTACCGTTCCTGCCGTGACGAGCGAGCACAGCGAAGCCCCGGCCCGGGCCGGCCGCCGCCCCACCATGGTCGATGTGGCCCGGCTGGCCGGAGTCAGCCTCAAGACCGTGTCGCGGGTCGTCAACGGCGAACCGCACGTGCAGCGCGCCATGGCCGACCGGGTGCTCGCCGCCGTCGCCGAACTCGGCTTCCAGCGCAACCACATGGCAAGCGCGCTGCGCGCGGGCCGGGCCAGCGCCACCATCGGCCTGATCATCGAGGAGCTGGCGAACCCGTTCTACTCCACCATCGCCCACGTCACCGCCGAGATGGCCCGCGAGCGCGACACCCTGCTGCTGTCGGCGTCCTCCGAGGAGGACCCCGTACGCGAGGAGCGGCTGCTGCGCGACCTGTGCTCCCGTCGCGTCGACGGGCTGCTGGTGGTGCCCGCCGGCTGCGACCACTCGTTCCTCAACTCGCAGGTCGAGATGGGCATCCCGGTGGTGTTCCTGGACCGCCCCGGCACCAACATCGAAGCCGACGCGGTGCTGCTGGACAACCGCGGGGGCGCGCGCAACGGCGTACGCCGGCTCGTCGCCGAGGGCCACCGCCGCATCGGGGTGCTGCTCGACTCGGTCGACGTGCACACTATGCGCGAGCGCCTCGCCGGCGCGCAGGACGCTTTCGCTGACGCGGGGATCGGCTACGACGGCGCGCTGGTGCGCGGTGGCGTACGCGACCCAGGCACCGCCGCGGCCGCCGTCGCCGACATGCTCGCCCAGCCGAACCCGCCGACGGCGTTCCTCGCCCTGAACAACCGCATCACCGTCGGCGCGGTCCAGGAGCTGTGGCGGCGGGGCAGCGACGCCGCCCTGGTCGGCTTCGACGACTTCGAACTGTCGCACCTCATGCCGCGGCCGCTGACCGTCATCGGGTACGACACCCGCGAGCTGGCCCGTCGCGCCACGCAACTGCTGTTCGCGCGCATCGACGGCGACCGGTCGCGGCCGCGCACCGTCGTGCTGCCCACGGAACTGCTCGACCGGGGCCTGACCCCGGCCCGTACCCCCCGCTGACCGCCCCGGCCCGAAGGAAGGGCACCTTCACATCGCCATACGTTGTGGAAGGGCACCTTGCCATCCCTGCGGAGCGGGCGGGGCAGGTCAGGGGCCCGTGCGTCGGGCCCGAGGGTGCCGCGGCCCGGCGGCCGTCAGCCAGGCGTGGCGGCTTCGGTCGTCGGCGTCACCGCGGCGGCTCGGGCCAGTCTGGCCGCCGCGAGGCGCAGCGGCGGGCGGTAGAGCCGGGCGCACCACAGCCGCAACCGGCTGAACAGTCCGGACGGGACGTCCGCGCGCTGCCGGGACTCGTCGAGCCACGCCTGGGCCGCGTCCGCACCGGCCCAGCGGGCGGCCGCCGCATCGCAGGCGAACTCGGCGCACCAGCGGCTCACGACGTGCTGTGCCAGGCCGCCGATCAGCGCGATGGCCAGTGCCGGGGCGTTCCTGGCGACCAACCCGCAAGCGCACAGCAGCAGCCACAGCGAGGTGCCGACTATCCGGATCATGCGGTCGTTGCGCACCAGGTGGGCCGCCTCATGGGCGACCATGAACGGCAGGTACGGCTGGGCCGCGGTACTGGTGGTCACGCCGAGCCAGGTCCGCAGGTCGGTGCGCAGGCTGAACCCGTGCCAGTCGGCCGAGGCGCGCATCCGCACCTGGACGTCGCGCATGCCGTGGGCGGCCAGCATCGCGGCGAGCGGCGCAGGCAGGTGAGCCGGCGTCGGAGCCGGCACCGACGTGCGGACGAGGCGGCGCGGGCTGGGTCCGCTGAGCAGCGTGCCGAGGCAGACCGCGAAGACGGCCAGGAGCAGCAGGCTGCCCGCGGCGGCCCAGCCGGCGTCCGGCCAGGCGACGGCCGTCGTCACGAGGGCCAGCACGGCATACCAGGTCAGCGTGGCGACAAGGCGCAGGCCGAGACGGCGAGGTATCGACATCGACGTGTCGAAGGGCAGGGGTGCCGACGGCAGCGGCTCCTCCGCGTCGTCGTCGCCGGACTTCGCGAGCAGCGCGGCCCGCAGCGCCGCCGGTGTCGCGCCCGCCGCGGTCAGCGTCCTGCCGCCGACGCCGTCCGGCAGGCCGGCGACCGCCAGTAGCAGGTGAACCGTGGTCAGCGCGCTGTCCTGGCGGCTCAACGCCTCGCGTAGGGCGAGCTCCAGCAGCCGCTTGACCTCGCCGGTGAAGGGCAGATGGCGGATCGGGTGGTCACCGGGAACCGCTGGGCGCAGGGCAAGGTACGCCTCGCGCAGCACCTCGGTGTCGAGTTGTTCGGTCAGCACCGACGCGGCCACCGAGCCCTCGACGTCGAGCAGCCCGAACAGCAGGTGTCCGCTGTCGATCGTGTCGTGGCCGAGTGACAGCGCCACGGACTGCGCGGTGACGATCGCCCGGCGGGACTGTGCGGTGAGCCACTCGAACATGATCTCCCTCTCCGCCCCGGGATCATGCCATGACCGCGCTGCTCACGTGGTCCCGTGCGATGGGAAGGGCACCTTCTGCGACGCGGAGCGTCAAGAAGGTGCCCTTCCTTTGGTCTCAGGCGGCGGCGGTGCGGAAGACGGGGTAGTAGCCGCCGGAGTGGCCGGTCGCCATCGGGTGGTAGGAGATGCTCAGGCTGGCGAAGTTGAGGGCGTGCAGCCACTTGTCGCCGCTGCAGAGCTGGTGCCCGACGAAGATGGAGCGCACGTCGGCGAAGACGAAGCCGTGCCGGCCGGCGGCGGCCCGGGTGAGGTCGTCCACCAGGTTGATGCCTTCGTTGATCTTCGCGTGGGACGTGGCGCTGAGCCCGATGCACGTGGTGCCGAGCTGGTAGAAGACCGGGTAGCCGAGGACCACGACGCGGGCGTTGGGGGCGCGGGAGCGGATCGCGTTGTACACGTTGTCGAGCAGGCCCGGCAGGGACGCGCGGGCCTTGTCCTCGGCGGTCTGCACGGCGGCGACGCACTGCGTGGTGCCGTAGAGGGCGCAGGTCCTCATGATGTCGGCGAAGCCGACGTCGTTGCCGCCGACGGTGATGCTGACCAGCGTGGTGGTGCTGCTCAGAGCGGACAGCTGGGAGCTGCTGACGCTGGTGGTGGTCGCGCCGGAGCAGGCGACGAAGGCGTACGACGCGGGGGCGTTGGCGGCGGCCCACAGCGCCGGGTAGGCCTTGGTGCTGCGCTGGCAGGAGCCGCTTTCGGACGTGTAGCTGCCGGCGCCGACGCCGGAGGAGTAGGAGTCGCCGAGGGCGACGTAGCGGACGGTGGAAGCGGCCTGGGCGGGGGTGGCTACCAGGGCGACCAGCACGGTGAAGGCGGTGGCGAGGCTCGCCGTGAAGGTCAGCAGGCGCGATCGGGTCAAGTCGTCCTCCGGGTCAGGGGCGATCGATCGCATATAGATATCAGTTGAACCACCGCTTGTGAAGATCTCAATTCGCAAGTGTTGCAAGATGTTTCGGGGGTCTGGCGCGAATGCCGACGGTCGCCTACATTGGATCCGTTTGCCCAGGTGGTTCCGGCATCGGAGGCTGATCACGGGCGGTGCGCGGAGCCGTGCCGGATGTCGGTCGGTGGCCCGAACGGCGCTTCGTGGCGCACGCCGGCCGTCAACTTCTTGCAGGGCGCGACGAGCGCGACGGATGGTTAGGCTGGCCGCTATGCAGATCATCGAAGGGGCGGGACGGTGGACGCCGCCGCCGGCCGGCACGGCCAACGACTGGGTGGAGCACCTGAAGACGCCGGACCTGTCCGTGGGCACGTACTGCATCCCGGCGGGCGGGGTCGACGACCAGAGCCCGCACACCGAGGACGAGGTCTACGTGGTGACCGCGGGCCGGGCCCGGATCGTGACGCCCGGCGGCGAGGCCGCGGTCGGCCCCGGTGCGGTGATCTTCGTGGCGGCCGGCGAGGAGCACCGGTTCGTCGACGTCACCGAGGATCTGGCCCTGCTGGTGTTCTTCGGCCCGGCCTATGGATCACGCGCAGGTGCGGGCGCGGCCTGAAGCGCGGCACGGGACAGCGTCGCTTGCTCCGCTCTGATGTACTGCGCGCATGTCCCGGGGGCGCAGGATCTTCACCATCGTGCTCGTGGCGGTCCTCGTGGCCGCCGGTTACGGCGGCTACCGCTGGTGGCACGAGCGGCCGCCGTACGGGCCGGAAGTGCTGGAGTTCGCCGCGACGGCGGAGCAGTTGCCGCCCGGTGACGGACCGGAGATCGAGCACCACGGTGTGAAGGTCCTTGTCCCTGAGGGTGGGGCGGCCGTCGGCGGGCGGATCACGTGGCGGCCGCCGACGGGGCGCGGTTCCGACTGGGACGAAGACGGCTGGTTCATGATCTTTGTGGTGGACAAGCGCGTGGACCTCATGCCACCGCAGGTCTGGGGCACCTCCCCGAGCGGGCACGAGGTGTCGTCCGGCGGCGACGGCGTGCAGAACCGGATCGCGGAGAAGTACCCGTGGCTGCGGGGCGCGGGCGACATCAAGACCGATGAGAGCACGTGGCGTGACGGCGGCATGGCCCTGTCGATGACGCCCGCCGCCGGCGGCGTCGACTTCGTCGCGATCTTCCCGCCGATCCCGAACGGCGATCCGGAGCGGCGGTTCCTGGCCGCCGCCCCGGTCACCCTGTCCGACCTCATGATCGCCGTCGCGTTCGTCGGCCCCGACCGGCAGGTCTACTGGGCCGAGCGGGTGTACGGCTAGACCCCCACCTCGGTCTCGGTCACCGGCGGACCGGGCTGCACGGGCACCCGGGGTCCGGCGGCCAGCGCCGCGGCCAGCTCGTCGACCTCGCGCCACACCGCCGGGTCGTCCCAGTAGCCCGTGTGCCGCCGGGCCAGCGGCAGCGGCTGGCCGTAGATGTACCAGCAGGTCTCCGGGTCGGGCAGCAGCACGTCCACGGCGGACTCCGGCTGGGCGGCCAGCGCCGCGCCGCCGATGTAGTCGGTGTCGTAGTGGAAGTTGCGCCACGCGAGCAGCCGCGGCTCCAGCGAGCGCAGCACGCCGTCGGTGAAGTACGCCGGGAACGCCCATCCGTACAGCGTGCGCAGCGGCGAACCGAAGGTGACCAGTGCGTACTGGCCGTCGGCGGGCAGGTTGTCGCGCTGCAGCAGCGCCGCCGCGGCGATGACGCTGCCCTGGCTGTGCGCCGCGACGACGGCCTTGCCGCCGTTGCTGTGCAGCCGCCACAGCCGCCGCTGCACCTCAGGCACGGCCCGCTCGGCGTACGACGGCGGTGCCAGCGGGTGGAACGCGCGCGGCCAGAACGTGCACACGTCCCAGATGACGCCGATGCGGCGGCGGCTGGCCAGGTTGGTCCAGCCCCGGCGCAGCAGCAGCACGACCAGGATCGGCAGCGCCGCGGTGAGGTAGCTGCCCGCGGTGACCGTCCACTGGGTGCCCCAGGGCAGCTGGTGGAAGACCCAGTAGCGGATCTGGATCGCGATCAGCAGGATCACGCCGACGACCGCCATCGCGGTGAGCAGGCGGTCGATGTGGCGCGGCATCTTCGCGACCACCCGGGCCCGCACCACGCTCGCGATCCAGCGCCGCTGCCCGGCCGCGTTGTCGTACCAGTCGGGTTCGCCGTCGGGCTGGGGATAGCGGTCGACGGCGTAGTACTTCTCGGCGGTCGCGCGGGCCTTGCGGCTCGCGCCGGCGCGCCAGTACGCGACCAGCTCGAAGAGGCCGAACAGCACGATCAGGGCCAGCGGCACCAGGGTCAGGTACTGGTGCAGCGTGGCGATGATCGGGTACACGTACAGCTCGCCGGGCTCCGGCGCGACCACCGGGATCAGCGTCAGCGAGTTGACCTCGCCGAACAGGTCGGTGATGCGCAGCATCGCGCCCAGCATCACCGCGTTGAGCAGCGCGATGCTGACCGCGAGCACCACGAACGGCCCGAAGATGAAGAAGATGCCCCGCTTCCAGCCGCCCAGCAGTGTGGACACCAGCGTCAGCCCGAGCGCGCCGAAAATGCCGCCGAAGGCGATGTTGATGGTGTACCGCATGTTCGGCAGGTAACCCCAGGGCCGGCCCATCTCGGGCTGCGCCAGCAGGAACACGGCCGCGGCGGCCAGCGCGCCGACGGCCAGGGCGATCAGCAGCCCGGCCGCCCAGCGGCGGCATTCGTCCAGCGCGGTCACGATCAGCGCGCCGAGCACGGCGGCGCCGCCGAGGCCGATCGTGGCCAGCAGCGCCCACCGGGTCTCCATCGGCGGAAGGTCGCCGTCGTAGAACATGCCGTGGCCGGTGTAGCCCAGCGCCAGCGCGATGAACGCCAGGGCCGCCGCGACATGCGCGCAACCCAGGTCGAACGCGCTGCGGCGGCCGTCCCAGAAGGTGCGGTCGGCCAGGGTCAGCTTCGGCTGGGCGGCGCTGGTCGCGGCCCGCGCCGGCTTGTGGCCCACCTGGTACGGCGGGTCGACCTCCTCGTACCGGTTGATGCTGCGCAGGGTCAGCACCGCCAGGAAGGCGACGAACAGCACCGGCACGAGCGCGCCGATCAGCACCCGCCGCCCGGCGTACTCGGCCAGCAGGGGGCTGCGCAGCCAGCTGAGCAGCCAGTTGCCGCCGGCGCAGTCGTCGCGTCCGCCGCACTGGTAGGCCAGCAGTTCCATGGTGCCCATCGCCATGATCAGCACGACGTTCACGGTGATGCCGAGCGCGGCCCAGCGCACGAATGTGCGGTGCAGCCGGAAGCGCCAGCCGGAGCCGTGGGTCTTCGGCGTGCACATCCACCCGGCGAGGTTGGCCATCGCGAACGGCAGGAGCAGCAGCCACAGCACGCGCGAGCCGCTGCGCGAGGTCAGGCCGCCCCACGAGTACGCCTCGACGTGGCGGGTGGGCAGGTCCGCGGTGCGGTAGAAGCCGGCGATGCGGTCGCCGGAGACCTGCTGCGGGGCGAGGTCGCCGAGCAGGTCCTCCGCGGTGGTGCCGCCGACGCCGTGCAGGCGCAGCTCGGTCACCCCGGACAGGTCGACAGGGGGCGGGATGAGGCCGGACGGGCGGTCCACCGGCGCGGCGTCGTAGCGGGGCACGGGCATGGGGACACCTTGTTGCGGTGCAACGGGTCTGGCAACCGTCCGAATCGGCATACCGGGCGTCGCGAGCACGACAGGCGGCAACCGATCACCCGATGGGGGAGGATGGGCGACATGGCGCGCGCTGTGATGATCGACTGTGATCCGGGGATCGACGACATGATGGCCCTGCTCACCATCTGCGCCAGCCCCGAACTCGACCTGCGCGGTGTCACCAGCGTCGGCGGCAACGTCGGCATCGAGCTGACCACCCGCAACGCCAGATCCGTGCTCGCCCTGGCCGGGCGCGGCGACATCCCGGTCGCCGCGGGCGCGGCCCGCTCGCTGGTACGCGGACCCGCCGGCGACAAGGACGGCGCCCACGGCGACGGCGGGCTCGGCGGCATCGTGCTCCCCGAACCGCCGGGAAGCGCCGACGCCCGGCCCGCGGCCGAGTTCCTCGCCGCGACGGTGGCCGCCGCGTCCGATCCGGTCACCCTGTTCGCGGTCGGCCCGCTGACCAACGTCGCGCTGTTCTACGCGTTGCACCCGCAGGTCGCGGCCCGGCTCGAACGGCTGGTGGTGATGGGCGGGTCGATCGGCGCGGGCAACATGACCCCCGCGGCGGAGTTCAACGTGTGGTTCGACCCGGAGGCCGCGCACCGGGTGCTGACCGACCCCGGCGTGTCCGTGCCGACCACCCTGGTTCCGCTGGACGTGACCCGCCGCACCGGCCTCGGCGACGCCGACCTGGGCGTGCTCGCGAAGTCCGGCCGGATCGGCGCGCTCACCGCGCAGGCGCTGGGCGGCTACCGGCACGGCCTCGGCGCGGTCACCCCGGTGCACGACGCGGTCGCGGTGCTCGCGCTGCTGCATCCCGAACTGATGACGATGCGGCCCGCCCGGATCCACGTCGACACCGGCTACGGCCCCAGCCGGGGCAGCACCGTGGTGGACTTCGGTTCGGACGCCGGCGACGGGCCGGTGGTCGAGGTGGTCGTCGACGCCGACGTGCGCGCGGTGGCCGACGCGCTGCTCGATCGGGTGACCAGTCTCGACCTGCAGGTTTAGCGACGGCACCGGTGCGGTAGCCGTGGGTCATGGACGAGGAGCGCACCACTTCACGAGCCGAGAGACTGCTGCCCGAGGAGCTGGCCGTCGGCAGCGACGATCCGCAGGCCCAGGCGGAGGCGATCCTGGCCGAGTCGGACATCCGCACGCTGCGCGCCCAGCATGGCCCCGACCTGTACGCCGAACGCCGCACCTCCGAGGAGGCCGCCGAGTAGTGGTCACTCGTCCGGCGCGAACTCGGCCCGGACCCCGAGCAGGCGGACCGCGCGGTCCTGGCTGAACCCGGCGAGGGCGGCCAGGGCCGCGCGCTCGACGGCGGCCGGGTCGGTCGTGGGGGCGTCGAGCGGGTGGCCGTGGGTGCGGGTGGTGAACGGGACGTAGCGCACCTTCACCACCACCCGTCCCACCGCGCGATCCTGCGCCACCACCGCGTCGGCGACCTGCGCGGCCAGCACCAGCACCTCGCGGCGTACGTCGGCCCAGTCGTCGAGGTCGGTCTGGAACGTCGTCTCCTTGCTCAGCGAACGCGCGACGTGGGGCGCTCCGGTCACCGGGGTGTCGTCCTCGCCGTGCGCGAGCCGTACCAGCCACGGGCCGGTGGCCGGGCCGAACGCCGCGGCCAGCTCCTGCGGGTCGGCGGCGGCCAGCTCGGCGACGGTGTGCAGGCCGTGCGCGGCCAGCCGCTTCGCGGTCTTCGCGCCGACACCCCACAGCGCGTCGGTGGGCCGGCCGCCCATCACCTCGGCCCAGTTCGACCGGGTGAGCCGGTACACCCCGGCGGGCTTGCCGAAACCGGTGGCGAGCTTGGCGCGCGGCCGGTTGTCGCCGATGCCGACGGTGCAGTCGAGGCCGGTGGCCGCCCGCACCCGCCGCTGCACGTCGCGGGCGGCGGCCTCCGGGTCGTCGGTGTCCGGGGCGAGGAACGCCTCGTCCCAGCCGAGCACCTCCACCACCGCGCCGGTCTCCCGCAGCGCCGCCATGACCAGCGCCGACGCCTGCTCGTACGCGGTGAAGTCGACGGGCAGGAAGACCGCGTCCGGGCACTTGCGCGCGGCGACGCGCAACGGCTGGCCGGAGTGCACGCCGAAGGCGCGGGCTTCGTACGAGGCGGTGCTGACCACGCCGCGTTTGGCCGGGTCGCCGTCGCCGCCGACCACCACCGGCCGCCCGCGCAGCTCGGGCCGGCGCAGCACCTCGACCGCGGCCACGAACTGGTCCAGGTCCACGTGCAGCACCCAGCCGGTCACCGTCCCATCGTCGCCCGGACCCGCTGCCGACCAGGGCGAACCGGCGGATAATGGGGTGGAAGCATGATCATGGGGGTGAGTGTTGTCCCCGTCCGACGGCCGGACCCGACCGGTCCTGGCCCTGGGTGTCGTGGCGCTGTGCACGGCGGCGTTGCTGCAGAGCGGCGCAACCCCGGCCGGCCGGTCCGACGCGCGGCCGTGGCCGCCACCGAGGCCGGCTGTCGCGCAGGACGCGGCGCCGGACCGGCCGTGGCCGCCGCCGAAGCCGGCCGAGCCCGCCGCGCACGGGTACGGCCTGCTCTGAAGCGTGACGCGGGTCGGTGTGCCCGGCGCGCACGCCGGCTGTACGCATGCGGTCCACATCGTGTCCTGGTGCTAACGGTGATCCATGTTGGATACTGGCCAGCACCCAGATGATCTCCGATGGCAAGGCGTCACATGCCGCGACCGAAGGCCGCCGAATCCGACCGAGCACTACTCCGACTCGTGATCGACCTGGGCGACGCGCCCACGTCGCCGGAACTGATCGAAGCCGTACGCGCGCTGACCCATGTCTACGAGATCGGCATGCTCGCCGAAGCCGGCCGGTCCGGCTCGCGCTTCCGGGACGACGCGCTGACCCTGCTGCGGATCAGCGAGCGGGCCTGGGACGCGCCCGACCATGTCGGCACGGACGGCGACGCCGATCAGGAGCGGCTGCGCGACCTGGCCTGGCAGCGTTACGAGGACTCCGCCAACGCGATCGTCTGGGCCGTTCCACTGTGCGTGGCGACGATGACGCTGGACGGGCTGCTCGACCTGACGCTCACCCACGCCGCGCAGGAGCCGCCGTGGAGCGACTACGGCGACGCCGCGCTCGCGGGCGTGGGCGCGGCCGTGCGGGAGATCCAGGCCTTCGCGTCGTTCGTCGAGCGGCACCGGGCGTACCCGCCGCGGCAGGCCGCCAGGGACCGGGCCGAGTTCGCCCGCCCGGCCCGGCCGGAACCCGACCCGGGCCTGCGGCGCGAGCAGGAGGGATTCCTGCGAAGGCTGGCCTGCGACGGCTTCTTCCGTCCCTTCGGCAGGCAGACCGGCCGGCTCATCGCGCCCGAGGACCTCGACAAACTGGAGCGCTCGCTGGCCTACCTCAGCCGCCGCCGGGTGCGTCTCCACGACGGCGACTGACCGCGGCCGGGGTGCCCGCCGCGCTCGGTCGCCCCGGCGCTTCGCCCGGCCCGGGTGCGGCGGTGGGCGACACCGGTCTGCCCCGCAGCAGCGGCGTCGCGGCCAGCAGGGTGAGGGCCGCGGCGGTGCCGAGGACGAGCCGGTGATCGAGCAGTTCGACCGCGCCCGCGCCGAGCGCGATGGTCAGCGCTGTCGGCGCGAAGACCACGGTGTTCGCGGTCGCGGCGACCCGTCCGATCAGCTCCGCGGGCGTATGCCGCTGCACGGCCGTCATCGCCGCGATGACCGTCCACGGCAGACCGACCCCGATCAGCACCCGGGCCAGGGCCACCACCGGCGTGGACGGCACACACTGCAGCGCCAGGCCCAGCGCGGACAGCGCGGCGCCCCACCACGCCGCGGCGGGCTCACCGCGGCGGTCCAGCACCCGTCCGCACAGCAGCCCGCCCGCCACCGACCCGGCCCCCTGCGCGGCGGCCAGCACCCCGGCGAACTCGGGCACCCGCCCCAGGTCCCCGACGATGACCAGGTACGCCGCCGCATTGGACAGCCCCGACATGGCCACCGCCGCCGCACCGGTCCCGACCAGGCCGCGCAGCGTGGCATGCCGCCACAGGAAGCCCGTGCCCGCCCGGGTGTCCCGCAGCAGCGAGCGTCGGCCGCGCGTGGTCATCGGCAGCGGGCCGGGCCGGATCGCCGCGTAGCAGCCGGCGGCCAGCCCGAGCGCCAGCGCGGCCAGCCCGGCCACGGACGGGCCGCCGTGCAGGGTGAACAGTGCCGCCCCGGCCAGCGGCGCGACGAGCTTCATGCCCTCCTGCACGCTCATCCGCAGGCTGTTCACGCCGCCCAGCCGGTCGGCGGGCACCGCCGCCTGCAGGATCGCGGCCTCGCCCGCGTCGAGCAGCACGAAGGTGACGCCGTAGCCGAGCATCACCGCGAAGATCAGCCAGGTCTGGCCGGGTCCGCGTACGGCGAGCAGGGTGAGCAGGAGCGCGGCCATGGCCACGCTCGCCGTCACGAGCAGCCGCTGCCGGGGCAACCGGTCGACCAGGGCTCCCAGCACGGGCCCGGCCAGCGACGGCAGGTAGACGCACAGCCCGCACAGCGCGGCGAGGCTCGCGGAGCCGGTCAGCGTGAGCACCCAGACCGACGCGGCCAGCGACATCGCCGTGCTGCCGAACCCCGAGGTGAGGGTCACTCCGAGGAACAGCCGTGCGTTGCGGTCGCCGAGCACCGCTGCCATCCCGCCGCCCATGACGGTCCTCCCTGAAAGTTGAGCCGAAGTGGCTCATCATGGGTGGGGGCGGTCGGGCCTGTCAATGTGGACGTCAGGGTGCGCGGACACCCGGTCCGGGGTCCGGGGCGGCATCCCGGTACGCCTGGCGCAGCCGGGCCACGGCGACCCGCAGCAGCACCGGGCGGCTGTCCAGCTCGACCGCGGCCAGGTCGGCGACGGCGTGCCCCACCAGCGAATACAGCGCTCCCGCCGGGGCGTAGGCCGCGGCGGCGAGGCCGGTGCGCGCCAGCGCCGCGCGTGGCTGTACGCCGTCCCACGAGGGGTCCGCGGCCATCTGGTCGGCCGCGGCGCGGGCGGCGGAGCGCAGTTCGGCGACCGGCGCGATGTCAACGCAGTGTTGACAATCGGTGTCGTACGTCTGCTCGCCCAGCCGGGCCGCGCGCTGTTCGGCGGCCTGGCGGGAACGCAGGCCGAGCGCCGACGCGACCCGCGCCCAGCTCACTCCGCGGCGGCGGGCCGCGGCCAGCAGGTCCCGTTCCGCGTGGTCGATCGCGGCACGCAGTTCCCGCAGGTCGGACAGCGCGCCGACGATCCGGTCCGGGTCCCCGTCCGCCGCTGCCAGCACGCGGCGGTGCAGGTCGAGCCCGACCGCGCCGATGTGGTGACGATGCGGTCCGGCGGCGGGGGAGGAGGTCATGCGGTCATGGTCGGGGCCGGCCGAAGCGATGTCAACGCCGCGTTGACAGTCAGCGGGCCGACCGCTCGACCTCCTCGGTCGGCAGGCGGAACTCCGCCACGGCCGCCGCCCGGATGAGGGCTGGTGACGCCGCTCGTGGAACGTCGAGCCGACCAGCGCGTTGCGCAACGCGCGTGCCGGGCCGGGTCTGCCGTCCGGAGTGACTGCCGACGGCGGACCGGGCGATCGGCGCAGTCGGCTCGCCGTCCACAAAGCCCAGTGAAGCACTGTATGCGGTATCGCGCATACATCCGTATGGCTGGTATATGAACTTCGTGTTATCGATCAGTGGCGCTGAGTAGCCAGGGTCAGCGGTGCCGGACCCACACGTTGGGTTCGGCGCAGCACAGCGGCACCGCCCAGCCCGCCGCCACCGGCTCGTCGCCGTCGAGCAGCACCAGCTCCAGATCGCCGAACAGGTCGCGGACCCGTCCGATGTGCCGCTTGGTCTCCTGGTCGTGGAAGATGAACTCCGGCCAGCCGCCGCCGAACAGCCGCTCCAGCTGCTCCTGCGGGCGGGGGCGGGCGTGCATGGGCTCCGCGGTGAGATTCACCGGCCGAGGCTAGACCCCGGCGGGCGCCTTGTCGATCACGGGATGCCGCAGGCCGCGGTGGCCCGCCGGCAGCGACTTTCGCATCACGTACCAGCTGACGGCCAGGCATGCCGCGACCACCGGCCAGGTCAGCGCGATCGTGGCGACCGTCAGCGCCTCGGTCTGCCCCGCCCAGAACAGCGGCAGCCACACCGCGAGCCGGACGACGTACTGCATCACCCAGATCCAGCTGGCCCGGCTGTACGCGCGCAGCAGCGCGGGGTCGCGCCGCCAGGTGCCGCGCTGGCCGAGCACGCCGCCGACGACCACACCGAGCAGCGGCCACCGCAGTACGATGCTGACCGCCCAGGCCAGCGCGCTGGCGGCGTTGGTCGCGATGCGGATCAGGAAGAACGCCTCGGGGCGGTTGGTGTACAGCGCGATCAGTGCCGCTACGACCACGCCGAGCAGGCCGACCAGCACCGCGCCGAGCTTGTCGCCGCGCAGCAGCCGCCACACCCCGATTGCCGCGGTGACCGCGACCGCCGCGCCCACGCCCCACTCGATCGACCGGCCGCCGGCCACGAAGGCGATGCCGAACGCCAGCGGGCCCAGCGTGGCGTCGAGGGCGGCGCGACGTCCGCCGAGCAGCTCGGCGAAGGTCTCGCCGGCGGGGTCGGGCCGGGTGGCGGTCACGTGATCTCCAGCGTCGTCGGGTTAGGTGAGCCTAGCCTGTCCGGCATCGGCCGGGAAGCGCCCGCGTCCTGGGCTGGGACATTCCGGCCCGACCTGGTAGGAAGATCCTTATGCGTACGCCCGCCACTGACGAGGTTATCGACCTCTGCCGCGACCTGATCCGCATCGACACCACCAACACGGGTGATCTGGCCACCAGCGCCGGCGAGCGGGCCGCCGCCGAGTACGTCGCGACCAAGCTCAGCGAGGTCGGCCTCGACCCGCAGCTGCTGGAGAGCCGGCCGGGCCGCGCCAGCGTGGTCACCCGCATCCCGGGCGCGGACTCCTCGCGCGGCGCGCTGCTGGTGCACGGCCACCTGGACGTGGTGCCCGCCGACGCGAGCGAGTGGTCCGTCCATCCCTTCTCGGGTGAGATCAAGGACGACTTCATCTGGGGCCGGGGCGCCGTCGACATGAAGGACTTCGACGCGATGTCGCTGGCCGTGGTGCGCGACTGGCAGCGCACCGGCTACGTGCCGCCGCGCGACATCGTGCTCGCCTACACCGCCGACGAGGAGGCGGGCAGCGACTGGGGCGCGAAGTTCCTGGTCGAGGAGCACCCCGACCTGTTCGAGGGCTGCACCGAGGCCATCGGCGAGGTCGGCGGCTTCTCCTACACGGTCAGCAACGACCTGCGCCTTTACATGGTCCAGACGGCCGAGAAGGGCATCGACTGGCTGCGTGTGCACGCCACCGGCCGCCCGGGGCACGGCTCGTTCGTGCACGACGACAACGCCGTGACGGCCCTGGCCGAGGCGGTCGCCCGGGTGGGCCGCCACCGCTTCCCGGTCGTGGTGACCCCGACGGTGCGGGCCTTCCTGGAAGAGGTCGGCGAGGCGCTGCAGATCGAGATCGACCCGAACGACCCCGAGGCCGCCATCGCCAAGCTCGGCCCGATCGCCACCATGATCGGCGCGACGATCCGCAACACCGCCAACCCGACCCGCCTGAACGCCGGTTACAAGGACAACGTGATCCCGGGCCGGGCCAGCGCGACGATCGACTGCCGGACCCTGCCGGGGCAGTTCGAGCTGTTCCGCGAGCAGCTCGTGGAGGTGCTCGGGCCGGATCTGGAGATAGAGTCGATACACCGCCAGCCCGCGCTGGAGACCGGGTTCGACGGGGCGCTCGTCGATGCGATGGCGCTGGCTCTCAAGGCCGAGGACCCGGGCGCGCACGCGGTCCCGTACATGCTTTCGGGTGGCACCGACGCCAAGTCGTTCGCCCGGCTCGGCATCCGCTGCTTCGGCTTCGCGCCGCTGCGCCTGCCGCCCGATCTGAACTTCTCCGCGTTGTTCCATGGCATCGACGAGCGGGTGCCGGTGGAGGGACTACAGTTCGGCGTGCGGGTTCTGGACAGGTTCCTGCGGCAGAGTTAGGCCCGGTCGTGCGCGGCCGGGAACCGGCCTGTCTCGTCGTATGAAGGAGTAACCGAGTAATGAGCGACAACCACGCCGCCGTCGAGGCCGCGCTGGAAGAGATGATCACCGCCGCCCGGGCGCACCTGGCCGCTGTACGCGACGCCAAGGGCGAGGTCGACAGCGATGACGTCTGGCGTGCCTACGTGGCGTTCAACAACGCCGCCGTCACCTACGACGACGCCCTCTCGGAGACGTACGGCGAGCCGCTGCCCTGGGAGGTGGAGCCGATCGACCTGGAGAAGGCCGACCGGTTCATGGCCGACCTCGTCGCCGCCGAGCAGGCCCCGACCGACCCGCACCCGAAGGTGATCTCGGTCCGCCAGCGTCGCGACTACCTGATCCCGAGCGTCTCCGCGCTGATCAACGCCGCCGAGCTGGCCCGCCGTGAGGCCGGTCTCAGCGACGGGGACTCCGAGCCGGTGGCCTCGGTCGCCGACGCCGTGCTGGAGCTGCTGCAGAGCTCCGACGGCTCGCTCGCCGCGCTGGACATCCCGGAGCTGGAGCCGCTGGACGGCATCGTCACCGTCGCCGAGGTGGACAAGTCCCTGGAGCCCGACGACTTCGAGGAGACCGACGCCAACGGCCCGTTCACCCTGGGCGCGTCCGACAAGCTGGTCGCCCGCCTGGACGAGCACCTGAACGGCGACATCATGGAGGACCAGGACTGACGTCCTGATCTGACTACCGACGGCGCGCTCCCGGAAACGGGGCGCGCCGTCCGCGTTCCGGCGGCATACTCGGCGACCATGGGCGGAACCGGATGGTGTGTCCTCAGCCCGCTGCCCGCCGCGCGGATCGAGCCGGCGGTCGTGGCGGCGTTTCGGGCCGAGGGGCTGGTACGGCACTCCGCCCGGGTGCGCGACTGGTACGACGCCGCGGGGCGGCCCTACGCCTAGGCTGGTCGGGAGCGTGTCCAGTCGGCCGGTGGCGTGACGCGCACCGACACGGTCGCGCCGCCGGGCAGGGGCGCGCCCTTACGCCGCGTCAGACGGAGAGGCCGGGCAAGGGAAGGGCCCGCAGCGGCCGACGGAGCAGCACCTTGCGGGTGCCGTCCCTCATCAGCTGGACGCGGGCCAGTTCCCAGCCGCCGTACTCAGCCTGGATCGCGAGCCGCACCGCGGCGGTCAACCGATCGACATCCGGAGGTAACCGCAGCGGTGCGTATTCGTAGTCCATAGAGCGATGGTGCACCTCTGCCCCAGGTCAGGCAAGCAGGGCGGGCGCCCCATCTGGCGGTGTTACACCCGTTCAGTCCCTCAATGCGGCAGAACATCCGTATTCGCACGTGGGCCGCACCCGCTCCACGCTCAAGATCGCTCGACTTGCCAGGCAACCGGGCGAATGGCCGGTCAAGATACGAACAGGTGCCAGGCAAGTCGGACGATCATGGGCGCTGCGCGCCGCGCGCGGCACGGCAGTGGGGCGGGGTGGTCAGTCGAGTTCGGGGTAGCCGAGGGGGATGGCGGAGACGTCGTCGAGGGCGCGGGAGATCTCGGGGGGCAGGTCGATCTCCTCGACCTGGAGTGCCGCCACGAGCTGGCCGACGTTGCGGGCGCCGAGGATGGGCGCGGTCACGCCGGGACGGTCGCGCACCCAGGCCAGCGCGACCTCGGCGGCGGACACGCCCAGGCCGTCGGCGGCGGTCGCCACCGCCTCCACGATCGCCGAGCAGCGCGGCTGCAGGTACGGCAGCACCGAGCGCTCGAAGTGCGGCGACGCGGCCCGCGAGTCGGCCGGGCGGCCGTGGCGGTACTTGCCGGTCAGCACCCCGCGGCCCAGCGGCGACCACGGCAGCACGCCCAGGCCCAGCGCCGCCGCCGCGGGCAGCACCTCCCGTTCGATGCCGCGCTGCAGCAGCGAGTACTCCATCTGGGTCGCCACGATCGGGGCGCGGCCGGGCCAGGCCCGCTGCCAGGTCACGGCGCGGCCGGTCTGCCAGCCGGAGAAGTTCGACACACCGGCGTAGCGGGCCTTGCCGGAGCTGACCGCGTGGTCGAGCGCGGCCAGGGTCTCCTCCCACGGTGTGTCCGGGTCGTTTCCGTGCACCTGCCACAGGTCCACATACGACACACCGAGGCGGCGCAGCGTGGTGTCGAGGGTGCGCAGCAGGTGCCCGCGGGAGCCGTCGTGGCGGCGGCCGGCCCGTGCGCGCAGCCCCGCCTTGGCGACGATCAGCACGTCGTCGCGGGAGACCATGGCGTCCAGGAGTGTGCCCAGCACCGCTTCGGCCTCGCCGTCGGCGTACACGTCGGCGGTGTCGAGCAGCGTGCCGCCGGCGTCCACATACGCCTTGAGCTGCGCGCCCGCGTCGTCCGGATCGGTGTCCAGGCCCCAGGTCATGGTGCCCAGGGCCAGGCGGGAGACCACCAGCCCGCTACGGCCCAGCGGTCGTTGCTGCATGGGGTGAACTGTATTCGGCTTGACACGATGACGGGGATCGGTGGGTGACGCGCGCGACATGCGGCACAGAACCTGCTCCGGGAGCGGTTTACCGAGCTTGCTTTGAGGGAAGTGGGCTGTGGTTGAGGTGCACGGTCGACCCAGCCCCAGGAGCGCCGAACCATCATGTCGAGCAGTACGGCCGGTGACGGCCCGACTGAGCCCACCGCCCGTCCTCGCAGCCCTTACATCGACACCCTGCGCGCCGCTGCGATCGTGCGGGTGTTCCTGCAGCACACCGTGCCACTGGGCGTGCTCACGACGCTGCTTCCCGCGATGTGGGTGATGTTCGGCCTCGCCGGTTACCTGACCGCGGTGTCGCTGCGCCGGGGCGGCGCGGCGGCCACGGTGCGTTCGCGACTGCGCCGCCTGCTGCCGCCGCTGTGGATGCTGGGCGCGATCGGGGTGCCGCTGATGCTGCTGCACGGCTGGCACGCGTTCACCTGGACCGACCTCGTCCCGTGGGTGTTCCCACTGGTGAACCCGCCGGGCAGCGAGTGGGGCGCGGCGCTGGTCGTCGCGCTGTGGTATCTGCGGGTCTACCTGTGGTTCGTCCTGCTCTCCCCGGTGCTGCGCTGGCTGTTCGAGCGTGCGCCGGTGGCCACGCTGCTGGCCCCGCTCGGAGCGGCCGTGCTGCTGTCGACCGTGGTCAGGCTGCCGAGCAACGCGGTCACCGATGTGATCTGGAGCACCGCGGCGTACGGCACCGCCTGGGTGCTCGGGTACGCCCGTGAGTCCGGGCTGCTGGACCGGCTGGCCTGGCCCACCTGCCTGGCCGCCGCGGGGGCGCTGGGCGCGGCGGCGCTGCTGCGGGCCGCCGCCGATCGGGAGGGGCTGCACGACCAGCTGGTACCCGTGCTGTGGGGCACGGCTGTGGTGCTGGTGGCGCTGCGCGCCCGGCCGCGGCTGGACCGGCTGGCCGTGCCGCTGCGCCGGGCCGTGGCGCTGCTCAACGCGCGGGCGGTGACCGTCTACGTGTGGCAGCTGCCGATGGTGGCCGCCGGCCTGTGGCTGCTCGGGCCGCTGGCCGGGCCACCGGTGCGCACCGTCGCGGTCGCGGCCGTGCTGACGGCCGGTGCGGTGCTGTGCTTCGGCTGGGTCGAGGACCTCGCCGCGAAGCGGTCACCGGCGCTGCTGCCGGCCGTGCCCGCCGCCCGCCGCGCCGCCGTCGACGCGATACGCGTGCCGTCCCCCGTGACGCGGGGCTGAGACCGGGGTCATCCTTCCCATGATCCCTACCACTCGGTAACGTTGGCCCACCGCCGCCGACGCGGCCCGGCCAACGGAGGTCACCATGCGACTCGGTCTCAACATCGGCTATCTGACGCCGTGGTCCACGCCCGAAAACCTGCTGGCCCTGGCGCGGGAGGCCGACCGGCTCGGCTTCTCGGTGGTCTGGGCGGCCGAGGCGTACGGTTCGGACTCGCCGACCCTGCTCTCGTGGATCGCCGCGCAGACCGAGCGCATCGACATCGGCAGCGCCGTCATGCAGATCCCCGGCCGCACCCCCGCCGCCACCGCGATGACCGCCGCGACCCTCGACACGCTGTCGGGCGGCCGGTTCCGCCTGGGCCTGGGCGTGTCCGGTCCGCAGGTCTCCGAGGGCTGGCACGGCGTGCGCTTCGCCAAGCCGTTGGCGCGCACCCGTGAGTACGTCGACATCGTCAAGCTCGCCCTGTCGCGCAAGCAGGTCACGTACGACGGCGAGTTCCACACCCTGCCGCTGCCCGACGGCCCCGGTAAGGCGCTGCGCCTCAACTTCCACCCGCTGCGCACCGACATCCCGGTCTACCTCGCCGCGGTCGGCCCGAAGAACCTGGAACTGGCCGGCGAGATCGCCGACGGCTGGCTCGCCGTGTTCTACGCGCCCGAGTTCGCGACCGAGCAGCTCGGCCAGATCGCCGCCGGCCGGGCCAAGGCGGGCAAGACGATGGAGGGCTTCGACATCGTGCCCAGCGTGCCCGTCGTCGTCGGCGACGACGTCGAGATGTGCGCCGAACTCGTGCGCGCCTACGCCGCGCTGTACGTCGGCGGCATGGGCAGCCGCCAGCAGAACTTCTACAACCAGCTCGCCACCCGCATGGGCTACGGCGACGCGGCCGCGCAGGTCCAGGAGCTGTATCTGGCCGGGCGCCAGCGCGACGCCGCCGCGGCGATCCCGATGGAGTTCATCGACCGCACATCACTGCTGGGTCCCAAGGAGCGCATCGCACGACGCCTGCGTGACTTCGCCGAATCGGGCGTGACTACGCTGTCGCTGGCGCTGTTCGTCGCAGACGCCGACTCCGGCAAGGAGACCTTGCGTACGGTGGCCGAGGCGTACGCGGAGAGCGGACTGGGAGACTAAGTGGAGATCGAGATCTGGCAGGCGATCGTGCTGGGCATCGTGGAGGGGATCACCGAATTCCTCCCGATCTCCTCCACCGGACACCTGACCATCACCGAAAAGCTGATGGGCCTGCCGATCGACGATCCCGCAGTCACCGCCTTCACCGCCGTGATCCAGATCGGAGCGATCGCGGCGGTGCTGGTGTACTTCTTCAAGGACATCGCCCGCCTGGCCGGGGCCTGGTTCAAGGGCCTGTTCTCGGCCGAGGCGCGGCAGATCTTCGACTACAAGTTCGCCTGGTACGTCATCGCCGGCTCGATCCCGATCGGCATCGTCGGCTTCCTCGGCAAGGACCTCATCACCGGTCCGCTGCGCAGCATGTGGTTCGTGGCCGGGTCGCTGATCGTGTGGAGCGGCGTGATGGCCTTCGCGGAGTACGCCGCCACCCAGACCCGCGGCGAGAAGCAGCTGCGCCTGGTCGACACGCTCGTCATCGGCTTCGCCCAGTGTCTGGCCCTGATCCCGGGCGTGTCCCGGTCCGGCGCCACCATCACCACCGGTCTGCTGCGCGACATCGACCGGGTCACCGCCACCCGGCTGTCGTTCTTCCTGGGCGTGCCCGCGCTCGTCGCCGCCGGCATCTACGAGCTGCCCGAGGCCCTGGGCAGCCCCACCGTCACGGCCGCCTCGCTGATCGTCGGCACCGTGGTGAGCTTCCTCGTGGCGTACGCCTCGATCGCCTGGCTGCTCAAGTTCGTCGCACACCACTCGCTGATGGCTTTCGTGTGGTATCGGGTGATCCTGGGCGGCGCGATCATCGCATTGCTCGCCACGAACACCATCTCCGCCACCTAGGCTGGCGGGCGTGGCCACGCTACTGCTGCTGAGGCACGGACGCACCACCGCCAACGCCGACGGCATCCTCGCCGGGGACCTACCCGTCGAGCTGGACGAACTGGGCGTCGCCCAGGCCGAGCAGGCCCGGGGACGGCTGGCCGGGCTGCCGCTGGCCGTCGTCGTGACCAGCCCGCTGGTCCGCTGCCGGCAGACCCTGGAACTCGCCCTGCCCGGCGTCGCCCCGGTGGCCGACGAGGGACTGCGCGAATGCGGCTACGGGGAGTGGTCCGGGCGCTCGCTCAAGGAGCTGGCGGACAACCCGCTGTGGTCGACGGTGCAGCACCATCCTGCCGCGGTCGTGTTCCCGGGTGGGGAGGCGATGGCGGCGATGGCCAACCGCGCCGTCACCGCCGTACGCGCCTGGGACGCCCGGATCACCGAGTCCCATGGCCACGACGCGGTGTGGCTGGCGTGCAGCCACGGCGACGTGATCAAGGCGATCGTGGCGGACGCGCTGGGCATGCACCTGGACCTGTTCCAGCGCATCTCGGTCGAGCCGTCCTCGGTGACGGCGATCCGCTACACGCCGCAGCGGCCGTTCGTGCTCCGCGTCAACGACACCGGCACCCCGGTCTCCGCGCTGCTGCACAAGCACCGCCCTCCGGCCGAGGAGACCGCCGAGAGCGACGCCGTCCTCGGCGGCGGCGCCTGACCCGTCGCGCCCTGACGCGCTCCGTCTCGGCGGGTCGCGCGGCCTTGATCGTTCGACTTGCCTGGCACCTGTGCGTATCTTGACCCGCCATTCGCCCACTTGCCAGGCAAGTCGAACGATCTTGGTGAGGGATGCGACCGCGCTGATCGGCACTGGGCCGAGTCGCGGGGCGCGAGTCGCGGGGCGCGAGTCGCGGGGCGCGGGGCGCGGGGCGCGCGTGCGGCCTAGGCGTCGCCGGGCGGTCGGGCGGGGGCGGGCATGGACGTGGCCGCCGACGAGCGCAGGCCGTCCAGGGACACGTGGAGGATGCGGCGCCAGGCGGGTTCCGGTACCACCGGCGCGATCCGGCCGAGGGCGACGAGCAGCAGTGACACGTCCTCGGCGGTGAGGTCGGGACGCAGCTCGCCGGAGGCGTGGGCAGCGCGCACCAGTTCCGCGATCAGTGGGCCGACCTGCTGGCGGCAGTGCTGGCGGGCCGTGTTGCCGGCCTGGCCGGGCAGGGCCTGGCAGTACGCGTCGAGCAAACCCGGGGACGCCGTCTGGCGGGTGAGCGCGTCGCCGAGGAAACGGGCCAGGTCGTCCCAGGGCCGGCCGGTGAGAGCCGCCGTCGCCGCGTCGGCCCACGAGGTGAACACGTGCTCCAGCGCCGCGTCGAGCAGCGCCTCCTTGGTGGGGAAGTGCCGGTAGAGGGTGCCCATGCCGACCTCGGCGCGGCGAGCGATCTCGCGTACGTCGACGTCGCTGCCCCGTTCGGCGATCAGCCCGGCCGCGGCGTCGAGCAGCCGGCCGCGGTTGCGGGCGGCGTCGCTGCGCGTGGCGGCCGCGGGGATGGCGGCCGAGGGTGACGTCATACACACACCCTACCGGAGCGGCTGCTCCGTTTCGGTGCTACGGTCGGAGAGCAGGCGGAGCAAGTGCTCCGTTTCACGCCGGACCGGCTACACCGGCCGTGGTCGGCGAGATCGTGCCAGGTCTCGCCGACCCACCGGGCCGGCATGGTGCCCGTTCGAGTCAGAAGGACAGCCGTATGACGATCCCGCTCTCCATCCTCGACCTGGCCCGCATCGGCCCCGGCGAGACCGCGCGCGAGAGCATCGCGGCCAGCGTGGACCTCGCCCGTGCCGCGGAGGAGCACGGCTACCGGCGCGTCTGGTACGCCGAGCACCACAACATGCCCACGATCGCGTCCTCGGCCCCGGCCGTGCTGATCGCCCACGTCGGCACGTTCACCCGCGAGATCCGGCTCGGCGCGGGCGGCGTCATGCTGCCCAACCACACCCCGCTGACCATCGCCGAGCAGTACGGCACGCTCGACGCCATGTACCCGGGGCGCATCGACCTGGGTCTCGGCCGGGCTCCCGGCTCGGACCAGAACACCATGCGCGCCCTGCGCCGCGACGCGCAGTCGGCGGAGGGCTTCCCGAACGACGTCCTGGAGTTGCAGGCCTACCTGGCCGGCAAGTCGCGTATCCCCGGCGTGGACGCGGTGCCGGGCAAGGGCTCCCAGGTGCCGCTGTACATCCTGGGCTCGTCGCTGTTCGGGGCGACGCTGGCCGCGGCGCTCGGCCTGCCGTACGCGTTCGCCTCGCACTTCGCGCCGCAGGCGCTGGAAGCGGCCGTGGCGGCGTACCGGCGGGAGTTCCGGCCGTCCGAGCAGCTCGACCGGCCGTACGTGATCGCCGGGGTCAACGTCGTCGCCGCCGACAGCACCGCCGCGGCCCGGGAGCAGTTCCAGGGCACCCGGCGGGCGTTCGCCACGGGCCTGTTCGGGCGCGGGCAGACGTTCACCGACGAGCAGGCCGACCAGCTGCTGGCCCAGGGCGCGGGCGCGCACGTCGACCAGATGCTGCAGTACACCGCCCTCGGCACGCCCGCCGAGGTGCGCGCCTACCTCGACGCGTTCGTCCGGCAGGCGGGCGTCGACGAGCTGATCGTCGCCCACCACGCCACCGGCGAGGCCCGCCTGCGCTCGGTCGCCCTGCTCGCCGAAGCCATGGAGCCCGCCCACGCCTGACCCGCCGCGCACGAGCAGTTCGTCCACCGGCTCGCGCTTGTGCGCAGCGGCCGCCGTACCCAAAGCCTCAGCCGGGGCGGATGACACACCAAGATCGTTCGACTTGCCAGGCAAGTGGGCGAATGGCGGGTCAAGATACGCACAGGTGCCAGGCAAGTCGAACGATCAAGGCCATCTGCCCCGCGCAAGTGCGGGCGGGGCGGGCTAGGTGTCCAGGCGTAAGGCGAGGTAGAGGTCTACGCGGTCGGCGAAGCGGTCCAGGTCGCGGCCCGTGAGGTCGGCGATGCGGCGGATGCGGTAGCGCAGTGTGTTGACGTGCAGGTGCATCGCGCTCGCGCAGCGCGTCCACGAGCCGTCGCAGGCCAGGAATGTCTGCAGGGTGCGCACCAGGTCGGCGTGGTGGTCGGCGTCGTACGCCCGCAGCGGCGCGAGCAGCCGGTCCGCGAACGCCTGCCGCACCGGTCGGGGGACGCTCGCGAGCAGAAGATCGTGCGAGGCCAGCTCGTCGCTGCCGACGACCGACACCCGGTCCGGCCGGTCGAGCGCGTAACCGTGCGCGTGCCGGGCCTGCGACAACGCCCCGGCCAGCTCGGCGACCGTTGCCGCGGGTTCGCTCACCCCCGCCGCGAACCGCGTGCCCCGTGCCGCCGCCGTGAGATGGCGTGCCGTCTCCCGCAGCTCATCGAGCCCGCCCGCGCCTGCGACCACCGCCACCACCGCATCGCCCACACCCGCGACAGCCGCCCCGGGCACCATCTCCTCCACCATCGCGACGGCTGCGCCGTCGGCGTCGTGCAGTTTCGTGGAAACCGCACGAGTCGCGAAGCCGTTTCGTGCACTTTCCCGGAAGCTGCCGGAGCCGGAGCCGGAGCCGGAGCCGGAGCCGGAGCCGGAGCCGGGGATGGGGATGGGCGAAGGTGCGGGCGTGCGGAGGGAGGCGGCCAGGATCGTGTACGGGCCGGTGGGGGGCAGGCCACAGGCGTGCAGGGCGGCGGCGACCTCGGCAGGGTCGGCGGCTGACGCCAGGACCTCGGTGAGCTGGGCGGCGAGCCGCCGCTCGATCCGGCGGGCGCGGTCGGCGCGGGCGGCGTCCAGCGCGGTCAGCTCGACGAGTTCTTCGAGCAGGTCGGGCTCGATGCAGGCGACGAAGCGCAGGCCGGGGGCCGGGGTCGGCGCGGGCGCGTCGAGATGGAACTCCTGCTCGCCGACGCGGCAGCGGGCGGGCAGGGTGTCGGCGCGCAGGAACGCCGTCGCCAGCCGCCGCCCGACGGCGAGATCGTGCGGTGCGCCGCCTGGATCGCCCGCGACGGCGCGACCGGTGCAGGTCAGCACCCACGCCCCGGTCGCGGGCCAGACCTCGGCCAGGTCGGCCCCGGTGGCGAGGGTGGCGACCCGGCCGCGGCGGCGGCTGCGGGCGGCCAGCGCCCCGGCTTCGCGCTCGGCCCAGAGCACCGTGTTGATCCGTTCGGTCACCTCGCGGAACGACACCTCGGCGGGCACCGCGAACAGCGGCAGCCGGTGCCGCCGGCACGCCTCGACCAGGTCGGCGGGGACGGGCCCGAGCAGCGCCTCGCCCGCGCCGAGCGCGGCGACCCCGGCCCCGGCCAGGGCGGCGACGAACAGCTCGGAGTCGGCGGGCTCGCGCCGCCACATCATGCCGGTCAGCACGACCTCGCCACCGGCGAGGTAGCGGCCGGGGTCGAGCAGGTCCGTGGTGTACGCGAGCTGAGCGGGGCGGTCCAGCTCGCCTTCGCCGGCGAGCACCGGCAGCCGGACACCAGGCTGTTCCAGCACGTCACGTAGCCGCATGCGCACCGCCTTTGTCGTAACCTCCAAAGAGCCTAGCCAGGCTTTGTTGCAGTTTCGGTCCTTCTCACCCTTCAGCGCCAGAGGGCGGGGCAGTTGACTCATTCCATGTCGCCGGCCGAGTTCAACGCTCTGCCCGCCCCCGACGCCGAACGCGAGCTGCTGACCTGCAACGCGTCGAGCGCATGGGCGCGGGCGGTGGCGGCCGGGCGGCCGTACGCGGGCCTGCGCGAGCTGCGCGAGGTCGCCGCCGGGGCGGTCGCCGCGCTGCCCTGGCCGGAGGTGCGGCAGGCCCTCGACGCCCACCCGCGCATCGGCGAGCGGGCCGCGGGCGAGGGCCGCGAGGCGGCCTGGTCGCGGCGCGAGCAGGCGGGGGCCGCGTCCGCCGACGAGCGGATCGCGGCGGAGCTGGTCGAGGCCAATCGGGCGTACGAGGACCGCTTCGGCCACGTGTTCCTGATCTTCGCCAGCGGTAAGACGGCCGAGCAGATGCTCGCGGCGGCCCGGCAGCGGCTGGCCAACGACGAGTCCGCCGAGCGCGACGTGGTACGCCGCGAGCTGACGGCGATCACCTTGCTGCGCCTCGATCGGTTGTTCGGGACATGAGGGAGTGGAGTGCCGGATGACCCTGTCGACCCATGTGCTGGACACCTGTCGGGGGGAGCCCGCGGCGGACGTGCAGGTCACGCTGCAGCGAATGGGGCAGTACGGCTGGGTCGTCGTGGCGACCGGGACCACGAACGCCGACGGGCGGCTCGCCGACTGGGTGCCCGCCGAGCAGTGGCTGGTGGGGCGCTACGGGCTGCGCTTCGACGTCGCGGCGTACCAGGGGCTCGGCAGTTTCTTCCCCGAGGTGACCGTGGTCTTCGACGTCACCGACACCACCCGCCACCTGCACGTGCCGCTGCTGCTCAGCAAGTTCGGCTACACCACCTACCGGGGGTCCTGATGACGATCCACCTCGGACCCAACCGGTACGGCAAGGCCGAGTGCCGCCTGGTCACCGTGGTCCGTGACGGCGAGCGGCACGAGCTGACCGACCTGAACGTGAGCACCCGGCTCGCGGGCCGCCTCGACCCGACGCATCTGACCGGCGACAACGCCGACGTGCTGCCCACCGACACGCAGAAGAACACGGTGTACGCCTTCGCCCGCGACGGCTTCGCGAGCATCGAGCAGTTCGGGCTGCGGCTGGCCCGGCACTTCGTCGCGACACAGGACGCGATCGAGCAGGCCCAGGTGCACATCGAGTCGTACGGCTGGCGGCGGCTCGGCGGCCACTCGTTCGCCCGCGCCGGCGACGAGGTGCGCACGGCGACGCTGACCGCGACCGCGGAGCAGGCGTGGGCCGTCGGCGGGCTGCACGGGCTGACACTGCTGAACACGACCGGCTCGCAGTTCAAAGGCTTCCCACGGGACCGGTACACGACGCTGCCCGAGGCCGACGACCGCATCCTGGCCACGGCGGTCGACGCCCGCTGGCGGTTCGCCACGCTCGACGTGGACTGGAACGCGGCCTTCGCGGCGGTCCGGGACGGGCTGGTCGGCGCGTTCGTGGACACGTACAGCCGCTCGCTGCAGCAGACCCTGTACGCGATGGGGGAGCGGGTGCTGGAGGCGTTGCCCGAGGTCGCGGAGGTGCGGCTGGCGCTGCCGAACCGGCACCACTTCCTGGTCGACCTGTCGCCGTTCGGGCTGGACAACCCCGACGCGGTGTACTTCGCGGCGGACCGGCCGTACGGCCTGATCGAGGGCTCGGTGAGGCGTGACGGTGCTGCCGAGCCGGGGCTAGCGTGGGACCTGGGAGCAGCCTGATGGACTTCATGACCCCGTTGACCTGGGCCGACGCCCTGGCGATCAGGGCGGAGCGGCCGGACGCGGTGCCGATCGCCGGGGGCACCGACGTGATGGTGGAGATGAACTTCCACCGGCGGCGGCCCGGTGTGCTGCTCGACCTGACCCGCATCGGCGACCTGACGACCTGGGCGATGGATGGCGAGCTGCTGCGGATCGGCGCGGGCGTCTCGTACACCCGCCTCATCGAGGAGCTGGGCGACCGGCTGCCGGGGCTGGCGATGGCCGCGCGCACGGTCGGCTCGCCGCAGATCCGCAACCGGGGCACCCTCGGCGGCAACCTGGGCTCGGCCTCGCCCGCAGGCGACGGCCACCCGCCGCTGCTCGCGGCCGGCGCCCAGGTCGAGCTGGCCTCGGTGCGCGGCACCCGGCTGGTGCCGATCGACGAGTTCTTCACCGGCCCCAAACACAGCGTGCTCGCCCCGGACGAGCTGATCGCCGCGGTGTGGGTGCGGCCCGCCGACGGCCCGGAGCAGTTCTCGAAGATCGGCACCCGCAACGCGATGGTGATCGCGGTCAGCTCGTTCTCCCTGGCCCTGCACCCGGGCCGCCGCGCGGTCGGCACCGGCATCGGTTCGGCCGCGCCCACCCCGCGCCGGGCGGCCGAGGCGGAGCTGTTCGCCGCCGGGCAGCTGCCCTGGGACACCCTCGCCGCGCTGGAACCGAGCGTGGCGCGGCGCTTCGGCGAGCTGGTCGCCGCGGCCGCGGCACCCATCGATGATGTGCGCGGCACCGCCGCGTACCGCCGCCACGCGCTGGCCGTCCTGGCCCAGCGCACCCTGACCTGGGCCTGGAGGGACCTATGCGGGTGACCTGCACGGTCAACGGCACGACCCGGACCGCCGACGACGTCTGGGAGGGCGAGAGCCTGCTCTACGTGCTGCGCGAGCGGCTCGGCCTGCCCGGCAGCAAGAACGCCTGCGAGCAGGGCGAGTGCGGCTCGTGCACGGTGTACCTGGACGGGACCGCGGTCTGCGCCTGCCTGGTCGCCGCGGGCCAGGCCGCCGGGCGCGACGTGCGCACCGTGGAGGGGCTGGCCCCGGAGGGCGAGCTCGACCCGGTGCAGCGGGCGTTCCTGCGGGCGGGGGCCGTGCAGTGCGGCTTCTGCACCCCGGGGCTGATCGTCTCGGTGCACGACCTGCTGGCCCGCGTCCCGCACCCGAGCGATCCCGAGATCCGCGAGGCGCTGGCCGGAAACCTGTGCCGGTGCACCGGCTACGAGAAGATCATGGATGCGGTACGCCTGGCGGCGGGCTCGGCCGAGGCGGGCGGCCGATGAGGACCGTCGTCAGCGGCTGTGCGATCGCGACCGTCGACGCGGCGGGTGCGGAGTACCTGCGCGGACATCTCGTCATCGACGGCGACCGGATCACCGAGGTCGGCGCGGGCGACTACGACGGCCCCGCCGACCAGGTCATCGACGGCCGGGGCTGCCTGGCCACGCCCGGCCTGGTCAACACGCACCACCACCTCTACCAGTGGGCGACCCGAGGGCTGGCCCAGCAGAGCAACCTGTTCGACTGGCTGGTCGAGCTGTACCCGGTGTGGGCCGGGCTCGACGACGAACTCGTGTACGTCACCACGACCGCGGGCCTGAGCGCGCTGGCGCTGTCGGGGTGCACCACCGCCGCCGACCACCACTACGTGTTCCCGCGCGGCTCCGGTGACCTGATCGGGACGCAGGTCGAGGCGGCGGCGTCGGTCGGCGTACGGCTGCACGCCTGCCGCGGCTCGATGGACCTCGGCGCGTCGCAGGGCGGGCTGCCGCCGGACCACATCGTCGAGTCCACGGACGCGGCCCTGGCCGCCACCGCCGCCGCGATCGAGCAGCACCACGACCCGTCCCCGTCGGCGATGGTGCGCGTCGCCGTCGCGCCCTGCTCGCCGTTCTCGGTCACCTCGGACCTGATGCGCGAGGCCGCCTCGCTGGCCCGCGCGCACGGCGTGCGGCTGCACACGCACCTGGCCGAGACGGTCGAGGAGGACGCCTTCTGCCGCGACCGCTTCGGCTGCACTCCCGTCGAGTACGCGGAGAAGCTCGGCTGGCTCGGCGACGACGTGTGGCTGGCGCACGGTGTGCACCTCGACGACGCCGCGGTGGCCCGGCTCGGCGCGACCGGCACCGGGGTGGCGCACTGCCCCAGCTCCAACGCCCGCCTCGGCGCGGGCATCGCCCGGGTGCGCGACCTGCTCGACGTCGGCGCTCCGGTCGGCCTGGGCGTCGACGGCGCGGCCTCGCAGGAGGCCGGTGAACTGGGCCCGGAGCTGCGCCAAGCGATGCTGGTGGCCCGCCTTCGCGGCGGCCCGGCCGCACTGACCGCCCGCGAGGCGCTGGCCCTGGCCACCACCGGCGGGGCCCGCTGCCTGGGCCGCGACGGCGAGCTGGGCACCCTGGAGCCGGGCAAGCTCGCCGACGTCGCCCTGTGGCGCATCGACGACCTCGGCCACGCCGGCATCGAGGACCCGGTCGCCGCGCTCGTCTTCGGCCCGCCCGCCCGCGTCGAGGCCCTGCTCGTCGGCGGCAACCCGGTCGTCCGCCACGGCCGCCTCGTCCACCCCGACGAGGACTCCCTGGCCCGCGACCTCACCCGCGTCAGCCGCACCCTCCTGCGAAAGGCCGGCCGATGACCACGACGGTGCATGCGGGGTTGGTGGCGACGGTGACCGGTGGGGTGGGGGCTTCGCCGTCGCGGCCGGACGGGCGGCTGAAGGTGACGGGGGAGTTCGCGTTCTCGTCCGACCTGTGGGCCGACGACATGCTGTGGGGCGCGACGCTGCGCAGCCCGCATCCCCGGGCGCGGATCACGGGGCTGGACCTCGCTCCGGCGCTGCGCATTCCCGGGGTGTACGCGGTGCTCACGCATGAGGACGTGCCCGGCCGGCGGCTGTACGGGCTGGAGCACGTCGACCAGCCGGTGCTGGCCGCCGACGAGGTCCGTTACCAGGGCGAGCCGATCGTCGTCGTGGCCGCCGACCACCCGGAGACCGCCCGGCGCGCCGTCCAGGCGATCGGGATCACCTACGAGGTCCTCGACCCGGTCACCGACCCCGAGGCGGCGCTCGACGACGCCCGCGCGCCCCGGGTGCACGCCGACCGGCCGAACCTGCTGCGACACGTGCCGATCCGGCGCGGCGACCCGGACGCGACCGCCGCGGTCGTGGTGACCGGGGAGTACGAGGTCGGCATGCAGGACCAGGCGTTCCTCGGCCCCGAGTCGGGGCTGGCCGTGCCCGCCGAGGACGGCGGCGTCGACCTGTACATCGCGACCCAGTGGCTGCACGTCGACCAGCAGCAGGTGGCCGCGTGCCTGGGCCTGCCCGCCGACAAGGTCCGGCTGACCCTGGCCGGGGTCGGCGGCGCGTTCGGCGCGCGCGAGGACCTGTCCATGCAGGTGCACGCCTGCCTGCTGGCCCTGCACACGGGCCGCCCGGTGAAGATGGTGTACGGCCGGGAGGAGTCCTTCTTCGGCCACGTGCACCGGCACCCGGCCCGGCTGCGCTACGAGCACGGCGCGGACGAGCACGGCCGCCTCGTCTACGTGAAGGCCCGCATCCTGCTCGACGGCGGCGCGTACGCCTCCAGCTCCGGCGCGGTCGTGGCGAACGCGGCGACGCTGGGCATCGGCCCGTACGACGTGCCGAACGTCGTCATGGACGCCTACGGGCTCTACACCAACAACCCGCCCTGCGGGGCGATGCGCGGCTTCGGCGCGGTCCAGGCGTGCTTCGCGTACGAGTCCCAGATGGACAAGCTCGCGGCCGCGCTCGGCCTGGACCCGGTCGAGGTCCGGGTCCGCAACGCCCTGCACACCGGCGACCGCATGCCCACCGGCCAGGTCGTCGAGGGCCCCGCCCCGGTCGCCGAGCTGCTCCGCCTGGTCCAGGCCAAGCCACCGGCCGGGCAGGCCGACTTCCCGCCCGGCGGCACCGCCAACACCACCCGCGGCGAGGGCGTGGTCCGCGGCGTCGGCTACGGCATCGGCATCAAGAACGTCTGCTTCTCCGAAGGCTTCGACGACTACGCCACGGCCCGCGTCCGCCTCGAACTGATCGCCGGCCGCCCCGCCGTCCTCGTGCACACCGCCGCCGCCGAGGTCGGCCAGGGCCTGGTCACCGTCCAGGCCCAGATCGTCCGCACCGAACTCGGCGTCGACCAGGTCACCATCGCCCCCGCCGACACCGCCGTCGGCAGCGCCGGCTCCTCCTCGGCCTCCCGCCAGACCTACATGACCGGCGGCGCCGTCCGCGCCGCCTGCCAGGCCATCCGGGCTCACCTACTGTCCCGTCTGGAAGGAAGGGCACCTTCACATCGCCCTACGTATAGGAAGGGCACCTTGCCATCACTGGAGGCGGCGGGAGCTGCGGTGACGGGAAGCGGCGCGGCGGGCGCGACCGCCCAGGACGGCCTCCGGCTGGTCGACGGCCGGGTCGTCGACGAGGACGGCACGGTCGTCGCGGACGTCGCCGAGCTGCTCGCCGAGGGGGCGATCGAGGAGACCGTGCAGTGGCGGCACCGGCCGACGCATCCGCTCGACCCGGAGACCGGGCAGGGCGACGCGCACGTGCAGTACGCCTTCGCCGCGCACCGGGCCACCGTCGACGTCGACACCGAACTCGGCCTGGTCAAAGTCGTCGAGATCGTCACCGCGCAGGACGTCGGCAAGGCCGTCAACCCGGCCGCCGTCACCGGCCAGATCCAGGGCGGCACGGCACAGGGACTCGGCCTGGCACTGATGGAGGAGATTCAAGTCGTCGACGGGAAGGTGCGTAATCCGTCCTTCACCGACTATCTGCTCCCTACGATCATGGACATGCCGCCGATGACAGTGGACGTGCTCGAACTGGCCGACCCGCACTCGCCCTACGGGTTGCGCGGCGTCGGCGAGCCGCCGACGATCTCCTCCACACCGGCCGTCGTCGCGGCGATCCGGGCGGCCACCGGAGCCGCGCTTACCCGGGTGCCGGTCCGGCCCGAACACATCGTGGGGGTATGAGTGACCGAGATCCTGACACCCGAGGCGGTCGCGTTCGTCACCGAGCTGCAGCACCGCTTCCGCCCCCGCCGCGACGAGCTGCTCGCGGCGCGCCGGGTCCGGCAGGCCGAGATCGACCGCACCGGCACGCTGGACTTCCTGCCGGAGACGGCGCACATCCGCGAGCACGAGTGGACCGTCGCACCGGCCCCGGCCGACCTGGTCGACCGCCGGGTCGAGATCACCGGCCCGACCGACCGCAAGATGACCATCAACGCGCTGAACTCGGGCGCGAAGGTGTGGCTGGCCGACCTGGAGGACGCCAACACCCCGCACTGGGCCAACGTCATCGGCGGCCAGCGCAGCCTCTACGAGGCGGTACGCCGCACCATCAGCCTCCAGCAGGGCGACAAGCTGTACGCGCTGCACCCCGGCCCGCTGCCGACGATCGTGGTCCGCCCCCGCGGCTGGCACCTCGACGAGCGCCACTTCGAGGTCGACGGGGAGCCCGGCGTCGCCGCGCTGGTCGACTTCGGGCTGCACTTCTTCCACAACGCGGCCGAACTGCTGGCCCGCGGCAGCGGCCCGTACTTCTACCTGCCCAAGATGGAGAGCCACCACGAAGCGCGGCTGTGGCAGGACGTGTTCACGGCCGCGCAGGAGCTGCTGGGCATCCCGTACGGCAGCGTCCGGGCCACCGTGCTCATCGAGACGATCACGGCGGCGTTCGAGATGGACGAGATCCTCTACGAGTTGCGCGACCACGCCAGCGGCCTGAACGCGGGACGCTGGGACTACCTGTTCAGCCTGATCAAGAAGTTCCGCGCGTTCCCGGCGTACACGCTGCCCGACCGGGGACAGGTGACGATGGCCGCGCCGTTCCTGCGGGCGTACGCGCAGCTGCTGGTGAAGACGTGTCACCGCCGCGGCGCGTACGCGATGGGGGGCATGGCGGCGTTCATCCCGAACCGGCGCGACCCGGGTGTCACCGCGACGGCGCTGGCCAAGGTGCGCGAGGACAAGCAGCGCGAGGCCGCCGACGGCTTCGACGGCTCCTGGGTGGCGCACCCCGACCTGGTGCCGGTCTGCCTGGAGGTGTTCGAGCAGGCGCTGGACGGCACCCCGAACCAGCTCACCCGGCAGCGCCCGGACGTCCGGGTCACCGCCCACGACCTGCTGGACGTGCGCACCACGGCCGGTGAGATCACGCTGGCGGGCGTACGCGCCAACATCGACGTCGGGATCCGCTACATCCGGTCGTGGCTGGACGGCAACGGCGCGGCCGCGATCAACAACCTGATGGAGGACGCCGCCACCGCGGAGATCTCCCGCTCGCAGCTGTGGCAGTGGATGCACAACGGCGTGGACCTCGCCGACGGCACCCGGATCACGCGTGACCTGCTGGAACAGCTGATCCAGGCGGAGATGGACACGCTCGGGGCCGACTACGCCCCCGCCCGCAAGATCTTCGAGCAGGTCGCGCTGTCCGACGACTTCACCGAGTTCCTGACCCTGCCGGCCGGGGAGCTGATCGACTGATGCGGGCCGCCGGACCGGGAGAGATCGCCGGCGTGCCGCGCGACGCGGTCGTCCAGGTGCCCGAACGGGAGCTGGACCGCAGGCTGGCCGCGACCGACGGCCAACTGCGCGACCGGCGGCCGGACGAGCCGTCCGACCGCCAGCCGCTGCACACCGTGTACGTGCCCGCCGACCGGGTGCGCACCGGCCTCGCGCAGCGGTGGGGCGAGCAGGCCCTGGCCGCGCTGTCCGAGCACGGGCTGCCCTACCCGGAGGAGCTGCACGAGCGGATCGGCCGCAAGCTGTCCACCGAGCCGATCGAGGACCTGCGGGTGGACTTCGAGGACGGCTACGGCCGCCGCGAGGACGCCACCGAGGACGCCCACGCGCGCAGCGTCGCGGCGTTCCTGTCGGCGCGCCCGGCCCCGTTCACCGGGGTACGGATCAAGAGCCTGGAACCCGACACCCGGCCCCGGGCGCTGCGCACGCTGGAACGGCTGCTGGACGCGCTGGGCACGATCCCGCCGAACTTCGTGATCACGCTGCCGAAGGTCAGTTCGGTGGACCAGGTCGAGGCCCTGGTGTGGCTGTGCCGCCACCTCGAACCGGCCGCCGGTCAGCTGCGCTTCGAGCTGCAGGTGGAGATGCCGCAGGCGATCATGGGCCCGGACGGGACCTGCCCGCTGCCCGCGATGATCCACGCGTCGCAGGGCCGCTGCGTGGGCCTGCACTACGGCACGTACGACTACTCGGCGGCGCTGGGCATCGCGGCGGCCTACCAATCGCTGGAGCACCCGGCCGCCGACCACGCCAAGCAGGTCATGCAGGTCGCCGCGGCGGGCACCGGGGTGCGCGTGGTCGACGGCTCGACCAACGTGCTGCCGGTGGGCGACACCGCGGCCGTGCACGCCGCCTGGGCACTGCACCTGCGGCTGGTCCGCCGCGGCCTGGAACGCGGCTTCTACCAGGGCTGGGACCTGCATCCGGCGCAGCTGCCGACGCGCTACGCGGCCGCGTACACCTTCTTCCGGGAGGGTGTGCCGGCGGCCGCGACCCGCCTGCGGGCCTGGCTCGACGGGCGCGACAGCGCCGCGCAGCGCGACAGCGGTGCCCGTGGCACCGGCTACCTGGACGAACCCGCGACCGCGCGGGCCCTGTCCGGCTTCCTGCGACGCGCCGCGGCGTGTGGCGCGCTGGATGTCGGCGAATTCGGTGTCGATCGATCTATGCTGGAAGCCTTGTGAACTACGACCTCATTCTGCGCTCGCACCGCACGCTCACCCCGGACGGGGAGCGGCCCGCCGACGTCGGCATCCGTGACGGAGTCATCGCGGCGGTCGCCGGTTTCCAGGCGCTGTCCGGCGACGACGTCATCGACCTGGGGGAGTGCGCGCTGCTGCCCGGCCTGGTCGACACCCACGTGCACGTCAACGAGCCGGGTCGCACCCAGTGGGAGGGCTTCGACAGCGCCACCCGGGCCGCCGCCGCGGGCGGTGTCACCACCATCGTCGACATGCCGCTGAACTCGGTCCCGCCCACGGTTGACGTGCAGGCCCTGCACGTCAAGCGGGCCGCCGCGGTCGAGCAGTGCTTCGTGGACGTCGGCTTCTGGGGCGGCGCGGTGCCCGGCAACGCGAAACAGCTGCCCGCACTTCACCAGCAGGGCGTGTTCGGGTTCAAGGCGTTCCTCATCGACTCGGGCGTGCCCGAGTTCCCGCCGTTGGACCCGGCCGGGCTGGAGGAGGCGCTCGGCGCGGTCGACGCGCTGTTCGTGCTGCACGCCGAGGACCCGTCGCTGGTGACCGAGGCGCACGGCGAGCACTTCGCCGACTTCGTCGCGTCCCGCCCGCCGCGGGCCGAGCGCCGGGCGGTGGCCGCCGCGATCGAAGCGGCCCGGCGTACCGGCGCGCGGGTGCACATCCTGCACCTGGCCGCCGCCGACGCGCTGCCGCTGATCGCCGCGGCCCGCCGCGAGGGCGTCCGGGTCACCGCCGAGACCTGCCCGCACTACCTCACCCTCGACGCGTCCCAGGTGCCCGACGGCGCGACGCAGTACAAGTGCTGCCCGCCGATCCGCGACAAGTCGCATCAGGACGCGCTGTGGCAGGCGCTGGCCGACGGCGTGATCGACTGCGTGGTGTCCGACCACTCGCCGTGCCCGCCCGAACTGAAGGCCGGCGACTTCGGCACGGCCTGGGGCGGCATCGCGTCCGTGCAGCTCGGGCTGCCGCTGATCTGGACCGCCGCCGCCAAGCGCGGACACGGCCTCGCCGACGTGGTGCGCTGGATGGCCGGCAACACCGCCGACCTGGTCGACCTGCCCCGCAAGGGCCGCATCGCCGAGGGCGCCGACGCCGACCTGGTCGCGTTCGACCCCGACGCCGAGTTCACCGTCGACGCGACCCGGCTGCTGCACCGGCACCACGTCTCGCCGTACGACGGCATGCCGCTGCGCGGCGTGGTCCGCGACACCTGGCTGCGCGGCCGCCTCGCCGGGGTGGAGCCGATCGGCCGCCTGCTCCGCCCCGGAGGGGGAGCATGAGCGAGCGCAGCGAGCGAATCAGCAGGCACGGCACTCATGCCGCCGACGAGCGCAGCGAGGAGGTGGCATGAGCTTCGAGGAGCTGCTCGATCTCGCTTCGCGGGCCGTCGGCGGCAGCGTCGTCGCCGCCAACGACGAGTTCTTCGCCGAGCGCGACAACCTGGTCAACCCGTGGGCGCCGACCTTCACCCCGCGCACCTTCGGCGCGAAAGGCCAGGTGTACGACGGCTGGGAGACCCGCCGCCGCCGCGAGCCCGGCCACGACCACGCCGTGGTCCGGCTCGGCGCGCCCGGCCACGTGCACGGCGTCGTCGTCGACACCGCGTTCTTCACCGGCAACTACCCACCCGAGGCGACCGTCGAGGGCTGCCGGGTCACCGGCTACCCCTCGCCCGCCGAACTGGCCGACGCGGACTGGTTCCCCCTGGTCGAGCGCTCGCCGCTGCACGGCGACACCCGCAACCGCTTCCCGGTCGACGCCCGGCGGCTGGTCACCCACGTCCGGCTGACCATCCACCCCGACGGCGGCGTGGCCCGGCTGCGGGTGCACGGCGAGCCCGCCCCCGACCCGCGCCTGCTGCCCGACACCGTCGACCTGGCCGCCGCCGAGCTGGGCGGCCGGGTCGTCGACTGCAGCGACCGCTTCTACGGCTCGCCCGGCAACCTGCTGCTGCCCGGCCTGGCTGCCGTCATGGGCGACGGCTGGGAGACCCGGCGGCGGCGCGACGGCGGCAACGACTGGGTCGAGGTGCGGCTGGCCGCGCCCGGCGTGCTCCAGCTCGCCGAGCTGGACACCTCGCACTTCAAGGGCAACGCCCCCGGCTGGGCGGCGCTGACCGGCGGCGGCGGCGAACCGCTGCTGCCGCGCACCCGGCTGCAGCCCGACACCCGGCACCGGTTCCGCCTGGCGCACGACTGGCCGGTCCACGGGGTACGCCTGGACATCTACCCCGACGGCGGCATGGCCCGGCTGCGCCTGTACGGCAGCCTGACGGACGCCGCCCGGGACGAGCTCGCCGCACCGTGGACGGATCAGGAGGCTGGGGGAGGCTGAGATATGGCGATCGGGGGTTTGCTGCTCGCCGCGGGGGCCGGGAGGCGGTACGGGATGCCCAAGGCACTGGCCGTGGTGCCGGGCGACGGGGAGCTGATGGTGCGACACGCGCTGCGCACGCTGCGCGACGGTGACTGCGATCCGATCGTGGTCGTGCTCGGGGCGGGAGCCGGGCGCGCCCCGGCGCTGCCCGGCGCGCACGTGGTGATCAACAAGGAGTGGCGGACCGGCATGGGCTCGTCCCTGCGGGCCGGGTTGGCGGCGCTGCCGCCGCAGGTGGACGCTGTAGTGGTGCTGCTGGTGGACACACCGGGGATCACCGCCGAGGCGGTGCGCCGGGTCGGGGCGGGCGCGGGCCCGGCCACGCTGCGCGTCGCCACCTACGGCGGGGACGGCGGGCATCCGGTGCTGCTGGGCCGCGACCACTGGGCCGGGGCGGCGGCGCTCGCCGTGGGCGACGTCGGGGCCCGGCCCTACCTGGCCAAGCACGACGTGGAGACGGTGCCCTGCGACGACGTCTCCGACGGCGCGGACCTGGACGTCCCCAGTGCGTGACGTGCTCGACGACCTGCTGCGGGCCTGGGACTCCGGCGGCGTCTCCGGGGTGGCGACCGTGGTGCGCACCTGGCAGTCCGCGCCCCGGCGGCCCGGCGCGTCGATGCTCGTCGCGCCGGGCGGGGAGGCCGTCGGCAGCGTCTCCGGCGGGTGCGTGGAAGGGGCCGTGTACGAGCTGGCCACCGAGGTCGCCGCCGACCCCGGGGCGCGGCCGCTGCTGCAGCGCTACGGCGTCAGCGACGACGACGCGTACGCCATCGGGCTGACCTGCGGCGGCATCATCGAGGTGTTCGTCGAGCAGGTGTCGCGCGAGACGTTCCCGCAGCTCGGGGAGGTCGTGTCGGCGGTCCGGGCGGGCCGCCCGGTGGCCGTGGCGACGTGCGTCGCACCGGCCGACTCGCCGCGCTTCGGGCGGCGGCTGATCGTCGAGGAGGACGGGACCGCGGGCACCTTCGGCTCCGCGCGCCTGGACGCGGCCGTCGCCGACGACGCCCGCGGGCTGCTGGCCGCCGGGCGCACCGGCATGCTGCACTACGGCCCCGACGGGGAACGCCGCGGCGACGAGCTGGCCGTGTTCGTCAACGCGTACGCACCGCCCGCCCGCATGATCGTGTTCGGGGCGATCGACTTCGCCGCCGCTGTGGCCCGCATCGGCTCGTTCCTGGGCTACCACGTGACGGTCTGCGACGCCCGCGCCGTGTTCGCCACCCCGAAGCGTTTCCCGTCCGCCGACGAGGTCGTCGTCGAGTGGCCGCACCGCTACCTGGAGGGCGAGGTCGCCGCCGGGCGGGTCGACGGGCGCACGGTGCTGTGCGTGCTCACCCATGACCCGAAGTTCGACGTGCCGCTGCTGGAACTGGCCCTGCGGCTGCCCGTGGCGTACGTCGGCGCGATGGGCTCCCGCCGCACCCACTCCGACCGGCTCGCCCGGTTGCGCGAGGACGGCCTGACCGACGCCGAACTCGGCAGGCTGCGCTCGCCGATCGGCCTCGACCTGGGGGCGCGCACCCCGGAGGAGACCGCGGTCAGCATCGCCGCCGAGATCGTCGCCCTGCGCTGGGGCGGCACCGGCACGGTCCTGTCCGACGCGGCCGGCCCGATCCACCGCCCGAGCCCGCTGGGCCACTGAGCTCCCGGCGGCGCACCCGCGGTCGCCCCGTCTGCCGTGCGGGAGCGTGTCGTGCCTGTTCGCGGTGCAGACGCGCGGTGCGGACCGTCAGCCGCGCCGGTGCGCGTCGAGGTAGGCCCGCACCACCTCGGCGCGAATCCGCCCGCGCTCGTTGACCGAAATGCCGTTGCCGCGCGCCCAGGCCCGGACCTCGGCCGCGCCAGGCCGGGCCATCCGCTCCTTGACCGCGCCGGGAGAAGCCGCCCGTGCCTCGGTCGCGCTGGGCAGGGTCGGCCGCTCCGGCGGCGCGGCGGCGGGTGGTGCGACCGGCGGGTGCGGCGGCACCGCGTCGGCGAGGTCGTCGGCCAGCAGCGGGGAGGACCAGCGGTGCCGCACCATCGCGTCGTACGCGGGCGCCAGGGCCTGCGCGAAATCCATGCCGACGACGGTCAGGCCGACCTGGCCGAGGCGCTGCAGCAGCCGGGTGGCCGCGGCCGGGTCGGCGGGCGGCGGCTCCGGCAGCGGCCCGCCGCTCCAGAAGCCGCGCAGCTCGTCGGGCTCGCCGTCGTCGTCCGGCGCGCCGCCGGCCTGCCGCGCGCGGTGCGCCCGCAGCGCGTCGAGCAGCTCGTCGCGGGGCATCCCGCGCCAGTGCAGGATGACGAACGGGTCCTCGTCGAACAGCTCGGCCAGCAGGTAGCACACCGCGGCCGCGTGCTTGCACGGGTTGCCCCAGTCCGGGCACGAGCACTCCAGGTCGAGTTGCCGCATGGCCGGGAACAGCGCCAGGCCCAGCGGCTCCAGCACCTGCTCGACGTCCTCCGGCATCCGCCCGTCCAGCAGTTCGGCGGTGTACCCGGCCCGTTCGGCCAGCGCGCCGACGGCCCGCCGCCAGTCGGCCGACGTGAACGGCGGTGTGGCCACGGTGACCGTGTACGGCTCCCGCCGCGAGCCCTGCACCTGCGCCGCCACCTCGCCGGGCGCGATGGTCATCGCGAGCACCTGGCCGGAACGCGCGTACGACCTGCCCCGGCTGAGCCGGCTCGCGGTCTCCGGCGACTCGATGGCCTTCAGGAAGCGCCGCGACCACCAGGTCGTGGCGATGTCGCCGCGCCGGCTGCGCGCCCGGATGCCGTCTGCGGGCAGCCGGGGCTGCGCGGTGGGGAAGCCCCGCCCCCAGGTGTCCTCGTCGTGACGTGCCATGCCTCGCCCCTACTCGACGACCGCGTCGCGGTTCAGCGAGACGAGGTCGCGCAGCGCGTCGGTGGACAGCTCGGTCAGCCACGCCTCGCCGCTGCCGACGGTCGCCTCGGCGAGGGCCTTCTTCTGCTCCAGCACCGCGTCGATGCGCTCCTCCAGGGTCCCGGCGCACATCAGCTTGCGCACCTGCACGTTGCGCCGCTGCCCGATGCGGAACGCCCGGTCGGTGGCCTGGTTCTCCACGGCCGGGTTCCACCAGCGGTCGACGTGGATGACGTGGTTGGCCGCGGTCAGGTTCAGCCCGACCCCGCCGGCCTTGAGCGACAGCACGAACAGCCCCGGGCCGCCCTCGCCCTGGAACGCGGCGACCATGCCGTCGCGGGTCTTCCGGTCGACGCCGCCGTGCAGGAACGGCACCGGCTGCCCGAAGACGGCCGACAGGTGCTCGGACAGCATCCCGCCGAACTCGGCGAACTGCGTGAACAGCAGCGCCTTCTCGCCCGCGGCGAGCACCTCCTCGCAGATCTCCTCGACCCGCGCCACCTTGCCCGACCGCCCGGCGATCCGGGAGCCGTCCTTCAGCAGCTGGGCGGGGTGGTTGCAGACCTGCTTCAGCTTCGTCAGCGTGGCCAGGATCAGGCCCCGGCGGTCGATGCCGTCGGCCTGCTCGACCTGGATCATCATGTCGTCGAGCACCGCTTGGTAGAGCGAGGCCTGCTCGCGCGTCAGGTTGCAGGCCACCGTCATCTCGATCTTGTCGGGCAGGTCGGAGATGATGCTCGGGTCGGTCTTGACCCGGCGCAGCATGAACGCCCCGGTCACCCGGCGCAGCCGCGCGGCCGCCTGCTCGTCGCCGTCGCGCTCGATCGGCACCGCGAAGCGCCGCTTGAACGACTCCGCGCTGCCCAGCAGCCCGGGGCTGGCGAACTCCATGATCGAGTGCAGGTCGGCGAGCCGGTTCTCGACCGGGGTGCCGGTCAGCGCGATCCGCCGCGGGGCGGGCAGCGCCCGGATCGCCCGCGACTGCTTGGCCGCCGCGTTCTTGATCGCCTGCGCCTCGTCCACCACGATGCGCCGCCACCCGACCTCGGCCAGCTCCCGCTGGTCCCGCAGCGCCAGGCTGTACGTGGTCAGCACGAGGTCCGCGCCCGCGACCGCCGCACGGAACTGCTCGCCGGTCAGCCGCTCCGCGCCGTGGTGCACGTGCACGGCCAGCTTCGGCGCGAACTTCGCCGCCTCCCGCTGCCAGTTCGCGACCAGCGACATCGGGCAGACCAGCAGCGTCGGGCCCAGCCCCGCCGCCTGTTGCCGTTCGTTCTCCAGCAGCGCCAGCACCTGGATGGTCTTGCCCAGGCCCATGTCGTCGGCCAGCACCGCGCCCGAGCCGAGCGCGTCCATGTACGACAGCCAGCCCAGCCCGCGCTCCTGGTAGGGGCGCAGCCGCGCGCCGAACCCGGCCGGCGTCGGCAGCGCCTGGAAGCTCCCGGCCGGGCCGCCGGCCAGCAGCTCGCCGAGCCAGCCGGTGGCGGCCACGCCGACCATAGGCAGCCCGGTCTCCGCGCCTTCGCCGAGCAGGCCCGCGCGCAGCACCTCGCGGGCGGTCATCTGACGCCGCCCGGACTTGCCGAGCTGCTTGAGCCCGGCGGCCAGCCGCGCCTGGTCCACCTCGACCCACTGGCCGCGGACCCGGACCAGCGGCGACTTCGCCTCGGCCAGCGCCGCCAGCTCCTGCTCGGTCAGCACCTCGTCGCCGAGGGCCACCTGCCAGGCGTACTCGACGAGCTGGTCCATGCCGAGCTGGGACTCCTTGGCGACGATGCCGGGCTGCGGCGGCGTCTGCGCGCTCAGGCGCAGCCCCAGCCGGGGCCGCGGGCCGCTCCACCAGGCAGGCAGCAGCACGCCGACCCCCGCGGCGGTCAGCGCGGCAGCGTGCCGGCGCAGGAAGATCAGCGCGTCCTCGCCGTCCATCGCCATGCCGACCGGCGCGGCCTGCCGCAGCACCCGCGCCAGCGGCGGGTAGTGCTGCGCGGCCCGGCCGAGCCCGGCCAGCAGCGCGGCCTGCGGGTCGACCCCGGCCTCGGCGAACAGCAGCGCGTTGCCGTCCAGCCGCCACACCTCGTCCGCCCCGGCGACCAGCGACGGGTCCTCGTGCGACTGCAGCAGCAGCTCCAGCCGCCAGATGCCGCCCTCGTCGCCGGGTGGGGCGTCCCCGGCCAGGTCGCCGTCCACCGGCCCGTCCCCGGGCTCGGCGGTGTCGTCGGGTTCTGCGGTGTCGTCAGGGGCGACCAGGCGCAGGCAGGTGCGCACCAGCCCGCCGGTCCGCGACCTGCCGCCGGTCCGCCACGCGTCCAGGGCCTCCGACAGGCGGTTCGCCTCGTACGGGTTGAGCTGCTCGGCGTCGATCACGTTCTGGGCGGAGGTGAGCGCGACGAGCACCTGCTCGGCGGCCTGCGTCTGCCGGGTGACCCGGCCCCGGCGCTCGGGGAGCATCGTCGCGCCCAGCCCCGACACCACCTCGTTGGCCAGCGCGTCCACCATCGAGTCCAGCGCCGCGTCGAACACCGCGTCGGCGGGGGCGAGGGCCACCTCGTCGTCGTACAGCCAGCACCGCATGGCCGGCGGCATGGCCGCGAGCAGCGGGATGCGTACGGCCGCGACCTGCAGCGACGACGCCGCGCGCCAGTCGGCGAACCAGTACTCGTCATCTTCGGCCCAGGTCAGTGCCGGGGTCACGAGTCCGCTGCCGACCAGCCGGGCGGCGGCACGGGCCAGCGCGGTCGCGAAGCGCACCGTGGCCCCGCCGATCGGGGCGAGGCCCGGCAGCAGCCGTAGCGCCGCCGTGGCGTCCATCCGCAGCGTCGGCACGACGAACGCGGCGAGCCCGTCCGGGTCCGGGCCCGCACCCAGGTCCGCCGACGGCGTCGGCCGGCCGTCGTGCGCCGGCAGGGCCAGCACGGACCAGCCCGCCTGCTCCTCGCCGCCCACCGCGCCCAGCGCCGTGCCCAGGTGATCGGCGGTCACCGCGAACGGGTGCCGCCGGGGCCGGCTCGTGCGGCGTTCCCGCTGCGCGGGCAGCGCGGCCTGCAGGTCCGCGTCCTCGGCCCAGAACTCCCAGCTGCCGTCTGCGGTGTACACGCAGTGCGCGACCAACACGCGTGGACCTCCGGGTTCGGGGACGGGCAGACCAGCGCCGATCCTCTCACGGGCGAGGTCCCGGCCTCCCGCGCGCACTGCCGACACCGGCGGGAACGCCGGCCGGTCGCGGGCTCGGGACTACGATGACCGGATGTCGATCGACGTGACGGACGCGCCCGAGCGCGAGCGGTTCGAGGCCCGCGACAGCGCGGAGCAGACGGTGGCCGGGTTCATGACGTACCAGCTCACCGGCAAGGTCATCGTGTTCACCCACACCGAGGTGTCCCCGGCGTACGAGGGCCAGGGTGTGGGCAGCAGGCTGGCCCGCACCGTGATGGACGACTCCCGGGCCAAGGGCCGCACCGTGGTGCCGATCTGCCCGTTCCTGGCCGGCTGGCTGGAAAAGCACCCCGAGTACGGCGACATCACCGCCCACGGCACCCGCCGGGTCAAATGAGCTCGTACAGGTTGGTGCGCGGGTTGCGGCGCATCCGCCGGTGCAGGGTCGCGTCCTGCTGAATGATGTAGCCGATCGTGACCGTGCCCACCAGCAGGGGCCAGAGGGGCGTCAGCCGGAAGCCTTCCTGGGCGTCGCGGGCCACGCTCAGGTCCTCCGGGTCGTAGCGCACCTTCACCTGATGCCCGACCGTGGGCTCGGTGCCCCTCGGCCGTCGGTACGTCAGCTCCCGGCCGTCGGGCAGCGCCACCACCGTGCGGCGCTTGCGATCGAGAACCTGGCGGACCACCGCGCTCGCCTCGACGCCGCGCTGCTCCAGCCTGATCTCCTGATGGACCTGGTAGCCGCCGACGGCCAGCCCGGCGAGCAGGGTCAGCCCGAGCAGGATCGAGGCCAGGGTGAGCCGCCAGCGGCTGCCGTCGTCCCCGGTCAGGGGCGAGTAGACCGCAGCCAGGTGTTTGTCGAAGGGGTGGCGCACGGCCGCGAACTCGCTCTCGATCAGGGGAGAGCGGACTTTACCACCGCTGACCTGCGCTTTCCCGTCACGGGCACACCGGGCCAGGCGGCGGCGATGTGGTCCTCGAACCAGGCCTGACCACCCGGCCCCACCCTCTCCGCCGGGCCGCGCCGCCCAAGATCGCCCGACTTGCCTGGCACCTGTGCGTATCTTGCGACCTCATACGCCCGATTGCCAGGCAAGTCGAACGATCTTGGTGTGGTGGGCGCCCTGCTTCAGGGCAGGCCGGATGGGTGCGGATGGGGTGGGCGTCAGATCGGGGGCCACGGGATGGCGTGACGGTCCTCGGGGGGCTGGGGGAGGCGGCCGTCGGCGACGAGCTGCTTGATGCGGGTGCCGACGGCGTCGACCTCCGCCGCGGTCAGCAGGTCGTCGAGCACGCCCGGGTCGAACGCGCGCAGCGCCGCGGCGACCTCCGGCGGCACCGCCCGTCCCGCGAACCCCCACAGCACCGTGCGCAGCTTGTCCTCGGTGTGGAAGCAGATGCCGTGGTCGACGCCGTACAGCCGCTGATCCGGGGTGGCCAGCACGTGGCCGCCCTTGCGGTCCGCGTTGTTGATCACAGCGTCGAAGGCGGCCAGCCGGGCCAGCCGCGGGTCGTCGGCGTGCGCCAGCAGGTACGGCCGCCCGTCCTCGTCCTGCGCGGCCGCGATGGGCAGCCAGCCCTGCGGCAGCTCGTCGGCGGGCACGAAGTCCACCGGCGGCTCGACCGTCTCGTCCAGCCACAGCTGGCACGAGCCCGGCCCGAGCGGCCCGTCCCGCATCACCGTCGGCGGCACCAGGTCCCACCCCAGCGACTCGCTCACCGCGTACGCGGCGACCTCGCGGGCGGCCAACGTGCCGTGTGGGAAGTCCCACAGCGGGCGCTCGCCGCGCACCGGTTTGTACACCGCCCGCACCGACCGACCGCCGCCGGACAGGATCACCCGTAGCGTCGTGTTCGAGGCCTCGACCAGCCGGCCCTCGATCTCCATCTCCGCGTCCCGGAGCAGCGTGCCGAGCTCGGTCCGGGCGTCGCCGGAGCGGGCCTGCCGGCCGGGGCCCCGGGACAGGTCTTGATCACCGGGGCTGCCGGTGTGCGTCTGGTCGCCGGTGGGAGGGATGGCGGACCTCACCTTCGGATGGGACTACGTGCCATCCGGTGACGCTACTCCGTCACCGGACGTTCTCACCTGCGGTGATAGCCGTTGTGCCGGGGGCACAGGTGCCCGGCCGGGTCCAGCGGCTGCCCGCACAGCGGGCACGGCGGCCGGCCGGCGGCCACCACCCGCTTGGCGCGGTCGATGAACTGCCGCACCTCCGCCGGGGTCAGCCGCACCCGCAGCCGGTCGAGATCGTCGGAGATCTCCGGCGTCGCGTCCTCGTCGTCCTCGTCGTCGGACGTCTCGGTCTCGGCGTCGAACTCGGCCTCCTCGGCGGCGATCGCCTCGATGATGACCGTGCTGGTCTCGACGTCGAAGGCCAGCCCCAGGGTGCCGACGCGGAACTCCTCGTCGACGGGGGTGTCCAGCGGCTCGTTGTCGGCAGGCCCCTCGGCTGAGGCGGGCAGTTCCGCCCCGAACCGCTGATGCGCCTCGGCGAGCAGCTCTTCGAGCTTCTCCGCCAGCAGCGCGACCTGCATCTTCTCCAGCGCCACACTGACCAGGCGGCCGCCGCCGCGAGCCTGCAGATAGAACGTGCGCTCGCCCGGCGGACCCACCGTACCGGCGACGAACCGCTCGGGCGGTTCGAATGCGTACACCTGATGGGTCATACCTGCGACCCTAGCGTCACGTCCGCGCAAGCGGGTAACCGCTCGAGGGGAGATCCGCTCTCGGCATAAAGCTGGTTAGGCTGGCGCCATGGAAACGTGGTCCGGTCTTGACATCCCGCGCCTGCCCGGCGCCGGACAGCCGCTGGCGCTGTTCGACTCCGCGCGCCAGGGCGCCTTCCCGAGCCGTCCGGTGGGCGGTCACGCGACGATGTACGTCTGCGGCATCACGCCGTACGACGCGACCCATCTGGGCCACGCGGCGACCATGATCACATTTGACCTGGTGAACCGGATGTGGCGCGACGCCGGGCACGACGTCGTCTACGTCCAGAACGTCACCGACATCGACGATCCGCTGCTGGAGCGGGCCGCCCGCGACGGGGAGGACTGGAAGGTCCTCGCCATGCGCGAGACGGCCCTGTTCCGCGAGGACATGGAGGCCCTGCGGATCATTCCGCCGAGCCACTACGTCGGCGCGGTCGAGTCGATCCCCGTCATCGCCGAGCGGGTCGTCGACCTGCTCGACCGCGGTGCGGCGTACCGGCTGGAGGACGGCACCGGCGACGTCTACTTCGACATCAGCGCCGCGCCCCGGTTCGGGTACGAGTCGAACCTGTCCCGCGAGCAGATGCTGGCCTTCTTCGCCGAGCGCGGCGGCGACCCGGAGCGCGCCGGCAAGCGCGACGCCCTCGACCCGCTGCTGTGGCGCGGCCGCCGCGACGGCGAGCCGTCCTGGCCCGGTGGCGTGCTCGGGGCGGGCCGCCCCGGCTGGCACATCGAGTGCGCCGTCATCGCCCTGGAGCTGCTCGGCGAGACCATCGACGTGCAGGGCGGCGGCAACGACCTGCTGTTCCCGCACCACGAGTGCAGCGCCGCGCACGCCGAGGTGCTCACCGGCAAGGCCCCGTTCGCGGCGCACTACGTGCACGCGGGCATGATCGGCCTGGACGGCGAGAAGATGAGCAAGTCCCGCGGCAACCTGGTCTTCGTGTCCCGCCTGCGCTCGGACAAGGTCGACCCGATGGCGGTACGGCTGGCCCTGCTCGGCGACCACTACCGGGCCGACCGCCAGTGGACCGACGAGGTCTTCGCGACCGCCGCACAGCGCCTGCGCCGCTGGCGCCAGGCCGCCACGTCCGCCACGGCCCCCTCGGGAGCCGAACTCCTCGCCGGTGTACGCGCCAAACTCGCCGAGGACCTCGACACCCCCGGCGCCCTGGCCCTCATCGACGCCTGGGCCGACGACACCCTCGCCGGCGTGGGCACCGACCGCCAAGCCCCCGCCCTCATGACCGAAACCCTCGACGCCCTCCTCGGCATCAAGCTCTGACGCTCGCCCCGCTGCGACGATCTTGCGTGAACTGTGGGTACGGCAGGCGCGTACCCGGCAAAAGGCAACAGTTCACGCAAGATCGTCGGGATCCGTGGCGGGTGGTGCCAGGGGTCAGGCGCGGGGGCGGGGCTGCGGGCGGGGGCGTACGGCTGCCCGGGACGGGCGCTGGGGCGGGGTCTGCCGCGGGCGCGCGGGGCGGGCCGGCTCGCCGGTCTGGCGGCGCAGCGTCAACGCGACGTGGCCCAACCGCGCGGCCAGGGCGAACACGCCCAGGGTCAGCGCGCCGAGCAGCAGCACACCCGTGCTGGGCACGCCGTCGGCGATGCCGACCACCAGCACGCCGAGCAGGGCGAGTCCGATCACGAGCACGACGAGGGCGCCGAGCAGAGCCACGAACGCCTGCGGGGAGCGGGCCGCCGCGCCGTCCGGCCGGTTCTTGGCACCCCGCTGTGCTCCGTCGGAGGATCGGCGAAGGGTCATGGAACCATCCTTGCGGCGAACGCGCGGGTGCGCAGGCGAAAAGGTGTCGGGCACCCGACAACCCGCAGATTAGCCCAGGACAAGCCCAGGATCGGGATCTCCGTCCAGGTCGGCGTCCGGGCGTGGCGTGGGCACCCGGTACTCCTCCGTCAGTGTCGTCATCGGCCCCGGCCACGTCGCCTGCGCCACCTCGATCACCTGGTGCTCGCCGTCGTACGCGACGTGCAGCAGGTGCAGCACCGGCGTGTCCGGCCGGATCTGCAGCGTCTCGGCCTCCTCGCGAGTGGGCAGCCGGGCGGTGATGGTGTCGGTCGCGGTGACGTAGCGGCGGCCGGTGACCTCCTCGACCTCCTGGTAGAGCGGGCGGCCGAAGGACTCCAGGCGCTCCAGCGAGGTGCCCGCGGCGTCCTGCGGGCGCAGCCAGGCCGCCCCGACCTCGACCACGGCGTCCTGCGTACGCACCAGGTGCCGGCGCACCACCAGCAGGGTCGAGTCCGGCACACCGTACGCGTCCGCGACCTCCGCCGGCGGGACCGACCGGGTCACCTCGGTGAGCTGCTGGCGGTAACGGGCCGCCAGGTCGGCGTGGTAGCCGCGGTGCGCGCCGTAGCGCCCCCGCGACAGCCGGTTGAGCCGCCGCCGGGTGCCTCGCACGTACGTCCCGGAGCCCGGCTTGGTGATGAGCAGCCCCTCGACGCGCAACTGGTCGATGGTGCGCTGCACGGTCTGCTTCGCCACGCCGAACATCTGCGCCAGCGCCGGGATCGACGGCAGCTGCTCCCCGGCGGCCCAGTCGCCTCGTCTGATCTTCGCGCGCAGCTGGGCGGCGATCTGCCGGTGCGGATGTTCCGCCGCGCCCGGATTGATCCCGCCGAAGCCCGTCTCGGTCATGAGGCGATCATGCCGCACAAATGTCCGAATACCTAGCGACCTAGGAAGCCCTACGCCGCGTGTCACCCACCACGCCTGCCCCCTTTGAGCCGCAACTCTTGAAGAGTTGCGGCTTCAGAGCATGCTGAAAGGCGCAACCCTTCAAGAGTTGCGCCTGGTGGTGGGCGGGGCGGTGGGCGGCGGTGGGTTACCAGGTGCCGTGGGTGGGGCCGGGGGAGCCGCCGCGGCGGCGGAGGTACTTCTCGAACTCGACGGCGATCTCGTCGCCGGACAGCGGCTTGGCCACGTCGCCGGCCCGCTCCTCCAGGTCGCGGAGGTACTCGGCCAGTTCGGCGTCCTGGGCGGCCGCGGCGCGGACCCGGTCCTCCCACTCGGCGGACTCCTCGGCCAGGTCCAGCATCGGCACCGGCAGGTCGAGGACCTCCTCGATGCGGTGCAGCAGGGCGAGCGTGGCCTTCGGGCACGGCGGGTTGTTCGCGTAGTGCGGCACGTGCACCCAGAACGACATCGCGTCGAGCTCCGCGCGCGACGCGCTGTCCTGGAGCACCCCGACGATGCCGGTCGGTCCCTCGTACCGCGTGGGGGTGAGCTGGATCTTCTCCTCGCCGGCGTGCTTGCCGGTCACCGTGCCGCTGATCGGCAGCGGCCGGCTGTAGGGCACGTCGGCCAGCAGCGCGCCCAGCAGCACGATCTTCTCGATGGCCAGGCTGTGGCAGATCTCCAGGATCTCGTTGCAGAACGTCCGCCACCGCAGGCTCGGCTCGATGCCGCGGATCAGGACCACGTCGTGCTGCGCCCCGGGCGGCGAGGCGACCATGAACTTGGTGCTCGGCCACTCGATGCGTCGTGTGTCGTCGACCAGGGTGATCAGCGGCCGGTTCACCTGGAAGTCGTAGAACTCCTCCGGGTCCACGGATGCCACCTCGCGCGCGTCCCATACCTGTTCGAGGTGCTCGACCACGGCAGTGGACGCGTCAGCGGCGTCGTTCCACCCCTCGAAGGCGGCGATGGCGACGGGGGAACGCAGGACAGGAAGGCCGTCGAACTCGGTCACGCCTGTCAGCCTACGGCGCTGCGCCGGATCGTCCAGGCGGGTCGGGTCCGCAAGCGTGTCGCAAAGCGCCGGTACGCAGGGCGCTGCCCGCGGGCGTGTGGCGGGGGACACGCATGATTCACCCCAGAGGACCGCCGATGGCGTCGCGGCCGCAGGACCGAGGAGGCCCGGAGTGACGAAAGAGCTGGGGGATCGGGTATGGGCTCCGGGAAGCGGCCCGGTGGACCGCGAAACCACCGCCGCCGGGGTGGTGATGTGGCTGGTCCTGCCCGGCCTCTTGCTGCTGCTGACCGTGACTGGCGCGCGTGGCGTCGGCCCCGCCTGGCGTGCTCATCAGGGGTCCGGCACGTCCGGGGTGTTCACCGTGGTCAGCTGTCCGGAGAAGGGCGGGTGCCCGGTCGGGACCTGGACCTCCGATGACGGTCGGCGGCGACTGACCGGCGTGCATCTGCATGACGGGCCGGGCGGGAAGGTCCGGCCCGGCGCCGTGTTCCGGGCCCTGGACACCGGCGACCCGGATGGCGTCTACGTGGCCCATGGCGACGCGTACCAGTTCGCGATCTTCGAGCTGGGGCTCGGCGCGGCCGGTTTGGTGCTCTGGCTGGCGCTGGTGGTGGTGCTGCGGCGAAGAGCGTCGCGGTGACGTCCGGCTCGGGCCCCGCGACTGTCAGCCCGATGCGCTGTCGTCCGGTGTGCTCAGCTCTGCGAGCCGTTGCAGGGTGCGCTTGAAGGTGCGGTAGTCGTCCGGCCCGATGGCCTCGGCGAGCCGCTGCTCGACGCCGGCCATCGCCTCGTCGCCGGCCCTCATCGCGGCGAGGCCCGCGGCGGTGGGCACGACGAGCTTGGCGCGGCGGTCGGCCGGGTCGGGTTCACGGGTGACCAGGCCCAGGGCCTCCAGCTCGTCGACGAGCGTGCCGATGACCTGTTTGTGCTGCCCGGACAGCTCGGCGAGTTCGGTGGCGCGGTTGCCCTGCTCATCCAGATAGGCCATGACGGCGCCGTGCCGGGGCTTGGTTCGCGCGTGGCTGCCGGCCAGCTGCCGCTGCACTGCGAACAACAAGCGCGCGGTCAGCGCACCGAGGTCGGGGTTATTTCGCTTCTGCTCACTGCGACGCATGAAACTAATCACCAAACTTGATAGTCACTAAACATGACTATCACTAGTACTGTCTTCCGGGTCAGCATCCCACGGGAAGGACCTGCCATGACCATCCTGGTCACCGGTGCCAACGGAACCGTCTCCAGCGCCCTCATCGCCGCCCTCGCCGCCGACGCGTCCGTCGACGTACGCGCCCTGGTCCGTGACCCGGCCAAAGCGCCGACCGGCGTCGACGTCGCCGTCGGAGACCTCGAACAGCCGCACACCCTCGCCGAAGCGTTCACCGGCGTCGACACGGTATGGCTGCTCACCGCCATGGGGCCGACCGCGCCGCACGCCAGCTCCAACGCCGTCTGGGCCGCCCGCCAGGCCGGGGTCAAGCACATCGTGCGGTTGTCGGCCATCGGAGCCGCACCCGACGCCCCCACCCGCAACGGCCGCCTGCACGCGCTGTCCGACACCGAACTGCAGGCCTCCGGCATCGACTGGACCGTCATCCGGCCCGCGTTCTTCCAGCAGAACCTGCTCGGCTCGGTCAACGGCGGCACCCTGTACGGAGCCACCGGCGAAGGCCGGCTGAGCCCCATCGACGTACGTGACATCGCGGCGTTCGGAGCGCGGGTCCTGGGCAAGCCGTCCGGTCATGCGGGCCGGGTCTACACGATCACCGGCCCGGAGAGCCTGTCGATGCGCGACGCGGCAACCCGGATGGGCCTGGACTACCAGGCCGTGCCGGGGGCCGACGTGGTGGCCGGCATGCGAGCGGCAGGCCTGCCCGTGTGGACGGCCGAAGTCACGGGGGAGTACCTGACGGCGTACGCCGCGAACTGGGGTGACCTGGTCACTCCGGACTTCGCACAGGTCACCGGGCGCCCGGCCGGCGACATCGTGAGGTTCGGCCGCGACCACGGTCTGGTCGGATGATGTCTGTCCGAGGTGCCGCAGGTCGATACGACTCGTGGCACGTCGCCATCTCGGCAGGGGCCTCCGCAGACCTTTGGAAACCTTGCGCTCACTGATGTCCTTGGCCAGGAGCGCGACCGTCTGGGCTCGTCGCGCGATGCGAACGTCGGGGTGGCTGCCGGTCGAGGTTGTCAGGACGGCGGGCTTGGAACATGGCGCTCGCCGCGCCTGACGCCCAGGTGTGCTATGTGGGACATCGGCACCGATGACCGATGTCCCGACAAAGGAGGCAACGCATGGACCAGATCGAGCAGGCGTACATGACGTACTGCGAGTTGAAGGCGGTGGCCCTGGACGCGGCCGACGGCGACAGCAACGACGACGAGATCGAGGCGTTGACTGACGCGCTCGACCAGGCAGGCTTGCTGATCGAGCTGTACCGCGAGCTGACCGGGGAGGCGAAATGAGGAAGGCGAAGCTCACCGCAGGTTGGCCAGCAAGCCGGGCACCAGCGCGAGCGGGGATCTCATCACCGTACGACGCTTCACGCTGTCGATCTCCCATGCCTTGTGCGGCGTGCGACCGGGCACCGAGCAGCGCGTCGAGGTCACGCGCTCGGCCTGAGGAGTTCCATGCGTCTACGCGGCCACCGCCGCGCGGCGGAACAGGTCTTCCGGCATCGGCTCGTCGAGCCGCCAGGTGACGGCCATCGGCCGCTCGCCCCGGTGCTCGACGTACTGCGCTGTCCCATGGAACACGTACGGCTCGGGATACCCGTGCTCGGTCGACGTGCTCTCCCGGGTGAACAGCAGCACGTGACTGCCTTCGCTGGCGTGGGCGCGGTAGCGCTGCCCGGTGACGGAGTTCGCGCCGGTGCGGTTCTGCGACTCCCAGTGGAACAACTCAGGGGTCAGCGCATAGTCGCGGTACATCGTCTGCGGTGAGAACTCCTTCTCGTTCTTGCGCAGCGTGACCAGCAGCGCGTCGCACTGCGTCGCGGGTGACCAGGCCACCCCCTCGCGCATGTTCTCCGGCACGCGGCCGCCGCCCAGCTCCGCCCAGCCGAGCGCGGCGAGGATCTCCTCGGCGGAGTAGCGCGCGTTGATGGCCAGTGGCACCCGTGACAGCACGTCGGGCAGCGGCTTGGCCAGCCGCCGCGGCCGGTCGACGCCGTACTCGACGATCTGGCGGATCTCGTCGCGCAGGTGCGGCTCGCCGCGCAGCTGCGCCAACCCGTCGTCGTAGGCGGCGAAGCCGCCGCCGTCACGCCATACGGAGAAGATGAGCATTCTGGCGTATGCCTGCTCGGCCGGCGACAGGTCCCCGTAGGCAGGCCCGTGCACGGCTACCAGCCGTGCGTATGCCGCTGCCCGGCGTGCGTCGTCGACGTGCAGGAACGCCCGCATCCGCTTGCCGATCTCGGCTTCCAGCGCAGACGGCTGCTGGTCGAGCCGACCGGCCCTGCGCAGCAGCGACGTCCAGGACCGGTTACTGCGGTAGACGTCGGTGATGTCCCGTCCACTGGCCTCCAGGTAGCCGGCAAGCGTCGGCTGGTCGTAGCTGCGGACCTCCTGCGCCAGGACGTTGACCTTGACGCTGAGGTGCTCGCGCAGGCTCCCGAGGAGACGTTCTTTCGCCACCCGGTCCAGCACGACCTGGCAGCCCGGCGGCAGTAGCGGGAAGTCGGACTCGGCCTGGTCCTTCAGCCGGCCGCGGGCGAATCCGGTCAGCGCCTGGAATCGATTCTCCAGCCGGAACTCGGCCCGGTGCAGCCCGACGAAGTCCAGCACGGTCAGCACGGCCTTGTCGGACGTGCGCCGCAGCCCGCGTCCGAGTTGCTGCAGGAAGACGGTGGAGCTCTCGGTCGGGCGCAGCATCAGGATCGTGTTGATGTCGGGGATGTCCAAGCCCTCGTTGAACAGGTCGACCGCGAAAAGGAACTTCACCTCGCCGCTGCGCAGCGCTGCCAGTGCGGTTTTGCGCTGCCCGGCAGGCGTTGACCCGTCGACGGCGCGGGCCGGGATGCCGTGCTTGTCGAAGAACTCCGCCATGTAGTGCGCGTGCGCGACGGAGACGCAGAAGCCCAGGCCGCGTACGTCGTCGAGGTCGCCGACCTTGTCCCGCAGCGCGTTGAAGATCAGCCTGGCCCGCTGCTCGTTGCCGGTGAAAGCTGCCTCCAAACCCTCCTTGTCGTAGACCCCTCGGGTCCAGGCGATGCCGGTGAGATCCGTTTCGTCGTTGACGCCGAAGTAGTGGAACGGGCACAGCAGATCGGCGTGCAGCGCGTCCCAAAGGCGCAGCTCGGAGGCGATGCGCCCGTCGAAGAACTCATCCTGCACCCACTTGCCGTCGGCCCGCTCAGGCGTGGCGGTGAGCCCGAGCAGCTCCTGCGGTTGCAGGTGATCGAGGATGCGGCGGTAGGTCATGGCCTCCGCGTGGTGGAACTCGTCGATGACCACGACGTCGAAGTGATCCCGTGCCAGGTCGCCGACAGCGCGGTGCAGCGACTGCACCGAAGCGAAGACATGCCGCCACTGGCGGGAGCGCGCCTCGCCGACATGCAGTTCGCCGAAGTCGGTTACGGCGAGGACCTGCCGGTACGTGTGCAGTGCCTGGGCGAGGATCTCCTCCCGGTGGGCGACGAACAGCAGGCTCGGCAACCTGCCGAGGCGTTGCTGCAGGTTGCGGTAGTCGAAGGCGGCTGTGACGGTCTTGCCCGTGCCGGTGGCCGCGACCAGCAGGTTGCGGTGCTGGTCGTAGGCGGTCCGTTGCAGGTCGAGGTCTTCGAGCATCTCCCGCTGGTGCGGGAATGGATGCGGGACGAGCGCGGGTACCTGGAACAGCCGCTTGCCGGACGATGTCGATGCGAGTGCCTGGTCGAGCCGGTCGCCGTCCTCAGCCGGGTTGTAGAGCTCGAACTCGGCGCGGTCCCAGTAGGAGTCGAACGTCGCCCGGAACTTGTCCAGCAGGCGCGGCGTGGTGACGGAAGACAGGCGCACGTTCCATTCCAGGCCGTCGAGCAGTGCGGCCTTGGACAGGTTGGAACTGCCCACATACGCAGTGTCGAAGCCGGTCGCGCGGCGCAAGAGCCAGGCCTTGGCGTGCAGCCGCGTGGAGCTCTGCTCGTAGCTGATCTTCACCTGGGCGCCGAAGTCGGTGACGAGGCGATCCAGAGCACGTCGCTCGGTCGCACCCATATACGTCGTGGTGATGATGCGCAGTGGCACGCCGCGCCGTCGCAGATCTTCGAGCCGCCGTTCCAGGATTCGCAGCCCCGACCACTTCACGAATGCGCAGAGCAGGTCGACGTGATCGACGCTGGTCAGCTCTGCGGCCAGTTCGTGGGCGAGGTTCGGGTCCTCGCGCGCGTTGGTCAGCAGCGCGGCCTCGGAGAGCGAGGTCAGCGGCCGGGTGAGCGGGTCGGTGCCGGGCTCGCCGCCCATGATGGAGAGCAGCCGACGGGGACCGGCCTCGACGAGCGCAGTGTGGTCGAGGCTGCGCAGCAGCTGGTTGGCGAGCTCCACCTGAGCATCGGTGCCACGGACCGCGGCCAGTGCCCGTGCCGAGGCCTCTCCGATGAACCGGCCGAGCAGGTGAGCCACGTCGGCCTCGCTGACGTGGTCGAGGTCGACCACGTGACCGGCGGCCTGCCAACGGCTGACCTGCTGTGCGAGGGGCTGGGTCAGCAAGCTGTCGTAGAGCCCGAGGATGGGGGAGTCTGCCACCATGAGATCGTAGAGTCGTCGAGAGGCACGTGCGGGCTGGCCGAGGTCGTACGACAGGTCGAAGTCCCCGGCCGTCATGATGGAACGGCCGCCGGGCCGGCTGGTCTGAGGTGGATCCTCAGACGTCGCCTCCGGGCTCCACGGGCGGCTTCTGTCGCCGGTGACGAGGTCTCCGGGGACGGCGGGGGCGAAGGCTCAACCGGTGACTGCGTGGGCTCGTGCGATCATGTGATCGTCAGGGCCTCTCGGAGTTCCTTGGTACCGAACAAGCCTGGCCAGCGGTCTGACAGAGTTCGGTCGAGCGCACGTAGTTCGGTGGTGATGCGCGACGATCCCGTGGAGCGGGCGACATGGGCGCAGCTCAACCCGATGGTGGCAGCCCTCTCGGGGTCGGGGTGTGCGGACTGCAGCACGGCGTTGGCAAGTTTCGCGAGTTGGTGGGCCCGGTCGCGCTGCTGATCGGGGGGAGTCGCGATGATCCTGCGTTCGAGAATCGCGACCGCGGCATCCGCCTGACCGCAGGCGCGATACCCGCTCGCGGACTGCTCCTCCAGTGTGTCCACGTCGTAGCTGCGCAGGTACACCGGAGCGTCGTCGTCGACGTCGTTCGGGTGATCGAGTAGCAGGTCCGCTGCCGAGTCGATCAACCGGCGGAACCGGTCGGGCTTGGCGTGCAGTGCCCACCCGCGAGCCTCTTGTTGGGCGGCGAGCGCCGCCAGCTTGGGGCTGATCGGTCCAGGCGTCCGCCTCGCCGCTGAGGCCAGCTCGATCACGTCGACGGCGTCGTCGTCGAGCAGCGCGATGTTGCTCCTGCGCACCAGAAGGTAAGCCGTCAGCTGGTGATCGCCGATGGCCTGTGCTCGCTGGCCGGCCTGGTCGGTCCACCGCATGGCCGCGGCGGTGTTTCCTAGGTCCTGGAACAGCCATCCTGCGAACTCGGCGTACTGGGCCAATAGCCGCATTACGGGCTCTGCGGTGCCCGGCCGACTGCTGTACCGGAGTTTGTCGAGGACTGCGATCTGGGCGAGCACCACTTCGACCAGGTGGCGCGGTCCGAGAGCTTTGTCGGCGGCGTAGTGCTGTGCGAGAAGGGCGCGAAAGTAATCGAGAACCTGCGAGTCGGTGCGCTGCGGGTTGTTGATCGCGCCGCTGACACGTTCAGCCTGGTCGAGGTCAGTCAGTCCGTCAGGAAGCAGCGCCCGGAGTGCACCTGCGGCCAGCAGGCCGTTGAACTCGCGCCTGTGCAGGTTCAACTTGATCATCCTCCCGCCTGGCGAGCTGAGCTCCAACATCACGGTATCGCCAACGTCTCGGTGCAGCACGGTCATGAGGCCGATCACCGAGGTAGCCGCAGTGTCTTCAGGCTCAGGCATCAGCGATCGGAGTGCTGTCAAGAGGCCGTCCGCCTCTAGCGCTCGGTCAAGGGCGGGCACCAGGGCTGCATCGATGAGGTGTTCGCCTCGCTCTACCCGAGAGATCCGGCTGTAGTCGTAGAGGCAGCGTCTGCCGAGTTCGCGCAGGGAGATGCCGGCCTGCTCACGTAGCTGCCGGAGTGCCGCGCCGAACAGTCGGCACATCGATTCGTCGTATCGACCCACGCCGCCGCCCCCATCTGTTGTTGCCGATGTTGCCGCAACAGCGGACTGGTTCACAACAGACCTCAGGCAAAGGAGGCTGATCTCGCAGCGGTTTGTCTCCCAGCTCGCCTGCCGAATGGCCCCACGACGTACGCGGGCACGCGTGCTCGTCGTGGGGCCTCACGTTGCCCAAGGAGGAATGATGCGCTTGCTGACTGCCGAACAGTTCGCGACCTACGCTCGTCGACAGATCAAGGCCGCAGACAGCATTCTCGCCGACCACGGCAGGTCGCGGGGCAACATGTGTGGCTGCGGTCGGCTTTGGCCCTGCCCTGTCGCCGCGACGTGTGTGCGGATGCGTGAGCACTTCCTGACCAGGTTGGCGCTCGTCGAGGCCACCGCACGCCTGCCGGTCGTACGCCCAGGTCCCGTTCCGGAGCCCGTCGTGAAGGCGGACGCGCGGTGGTTACCCGTGCGCCCGCCCACTGGCGAGCAAGGAGAGAGTCGGCGATGGGCTCTGAGCGGACCTTCTCTCGATCAACTGAGAACAGGCCTAAGCCGGGTCCTCCGGTTCCACGGGCGGTTCCGTGGTCGGTGACGGGTTCTCCGGCGACGGCGGGGGCGAAGGCTCGACCGGCGACAGCGTGGGTTCGGCAGTCGTCTCCGTCGGGGACGGCGTTGGCGCATCGGTCGTCGGCACCGGCGGCACCGTGGACGGCGACGGTGGCGGCGCCGACGGTGACGGGGACGCGGTCATCGCCGTGATCTGGTTGCTCGGCGCGGACGGCAGCCCGGCGCCGTTGACCGCGATGATCGCGAACCGGTACGTCGTCCCGGGCGCGAGGCCGGTGACGGTGACGCTCTTGTCGCGGGTCCAGCCGATCGCCTGCCCGTCCCGGATGACGCGGTAGTACGCGACGCCACCGGACCCGCCGTTGACCGGCGCGGACCAGGACAGCCAGACGTTGTGCTCGTCGGCGGCGACCGCGATCAGGCGGGTCGGTGCGGACGGCGCCACCGGCCGGGCCGGGGAAGGAGCTCCGGGCTTGGTGGTCGAGGGCGTCGGCGGGGTCCAGCTGGGCGCCGGAGTCGGCTCAGTCGTGATCATCGGCGACGGCTGCGGGCTCGCCGACGGTGGCGCGGTCGGCAGGGTGACGGGCTGTCCACCGTCACCGGCCATCATGCCCGCCGACAGCATCGGGGACGGCAGCCCCTGCGGCGTCGCCGATGCCGGGTCGTCGCCGGTGGGCCGGATGACGAAGACCAGCATGACGGTGACCGTGGCCAGGACGGCGACGGCGATCGCGACCAGCACACGCCGGTCGGGGCCGGGCCGAGCGGGGCGGTCCGCGGCGGCGTACGCCGTGGGGGTGGCGGGTTCGGCGGCGAAGGCGTGCCGGGGTGTGCCGGGCTGGGCCGGGGTGGTCGGTGGCACGGCCGGCAGGGAGTCGTCGGTGGTGGACGGATCGGGCAGCGTGGCGGCGGCGGCCGCGTAGCCCGGCACCGCGTCGACGGCGGCGCGGGCGGCCAGCCAGTAGGAGGTGGCGAGCTCCAGGTGGATCTTCAGTTTCTGGATGCCGCTGAAGCCGACGACGGTCGGCAGGACGACCTGCTCCCAGGCGTCGACGGGCAGGTCCAGGCCGTACTGCAGCGCGTTCCAGGTTTCGGCGAACTCCGGCGCGCCGAGCTGCATCGCGTCGATGCGGTAGTCGTGCACGGCGGCGTCGAACTGGTCGAGCAGCTGCTGGTGCACCTTGGCGACGGGGCGGCCGGCGGTGATGTCGGTGAGCAGCTGCCCTAACTGGACGACCAGTTTGCGCGCGTTCGCTGCCTGCCCGGGATCTGGCTGTGCCACCGGTGTCTCCCCTGGTCGGTGCCGCGGCACGGTGAGGCCCGGCCGGAAACAGCGCTGAGCCGGTCAGGGGCCCGCGGCACCAACATAAGTGACGTTTCATCGGAAAGGAAATTTTCGTGTCGCGAACGAACCTCATGACCCAGCAGTTGGCGGCGAACGGTTTGTAGGACAGTACAAACGGCTTAGGGGCGGGGCGGGCCGATGTCGGACCATGCGCCAATTCCTCCGCGGCGGCCGTGCCGGTTGACTCCAACCATGCCGACCTCGTCGTCCGCATCCGGCGCCGCGCGGCGGGCCTGGTGGTGCTGAGCCCCGCGGGCACCGGCGAACCGCTAGCAGGACGGAGATCGCACCATGTCAGACGTCATCCGCGCCGCCCTGGTCCAGACGACCTGGGCGGGTGACAAGGAATCCATGATCAAGGCGCATGAGGAGTATGCGCGGCAGGCCGCGGCACAGGGCGCGAAGGTGATCTGTTTCCAGGAGTTGTTCTACGGGCCCTATTTCTGCCAGGTGCAGGACGCGCAGTACTACTCCTACGCCGAGTCGATTCCGGGTCCGACGACGGAGCGGTTCCAGGCTCTGGCGCGGGAGCTGGGCATGGTGATGGTGCTGCCGATGTACGAGCAGGAGCAGCCGGGCGTCCTCTACAACACCGCTGCCGTGGTCGATGCGGACGGCAGTTACCTGGGCAAGTACCGCAAGACCCACATTCCGCAGGTGAAGGGGTTCTGGGAGAAGTTCTACTTCCGGCCGGGCAATCTCGGCTACCCCGTGTTCGACACCGCGGTCGGCAAGGTCGGGGTGTACATCTGCTACGACCGGCATTTCCCGGAGGGTTGGCGGGCGCTGGGCCTGAACGGGGCGCAGATCGTGTTCAACCCGTCGGCGACCAGCCGTGGGTTGTCGTCGTATCTGTGGCAGTTGGAGCAGCCCGCGTCGGCGGTGGCCAACGAGTACTTCATCGGGGCGATCAACCGGGTGGGTGTCGAGGACCTGGGCGACGACGACTTCTACGGCACGTCGTACTTCGTCGACCCCGAGGGCAAGTTCGTCGGTGAGCCCGCGGACGCGTTCCAGCCGGAGCTGGTCGTCCGGGACCTGGACCTGGGGCTGCTGGCGACGGTGCGCGACCGGTGGCAGTTCTACCGGGACCGCCGGCCCGACGCCTACGGCCCGCTGACCCAGGCGTGAGAGCGGAGACCCCCATGGCCATCCTCATCACCGGCGGCACCGTCGTCACGCCCTCCGGCCGCCACGCCGCCGACGTGCTCGTCGACGGCGAGACGATCGCCGCCCTGTTCGCCCCCGGCCTCGCGCCGGTCGTCGCGGACGCCGAGGTCATCGACGCGACCGGCAAGTACGTCATCCCGGGCGGCGTGGACGCGCACACCCACATGGAGCTGCCGTTCGGCGGCACGTTCGCGTCGGACACGTTCGAGTCGGGCACCCGTGCGGCGGCCTTCGGCGGCACGACCACGATCATCGACTTCGCGGTACAGCGTTCCGGCGAGAACGTGCACGAAGGCCTCGCCGCCTGGCACGCCAAGGCCGACGGCAACTGCCACATCGACTACGGGTTCCACATGATCATCGGCGGGGTCGACGACGAGTCCCTCAAAGCCATGGACTCACTGGTCGATTCCGAGGGCATCAGCAGCTTCAAGCTGTTCATGGCATACCCCGGCGTGTTCTACAGCGACGACGGCCAGATCCTGCGCGCCATGCAGAAGGCCCGCGACAACGGCTCCATGATCATGATGCACGCCGAGAACGGCATCGCCATCGACGTGCTCATCGGCCAAGCCCTGGCCCGCGGCGAAACCGACCCCATCAACCACGGCCTGACCCGCCCCGCCGAACTCGAAGCCGAAGCCACCCGCCGCGCGATCTCCCTGGCCCAGGTAGCCGGCGACACCCCCCTTTACATCGTGCACCTGTCCGCCTCCCAAGCCCTCGAAGCAGTAGCCGCAGCCCGCGACACCGGCCGCAACGTCTTCGCCGAAACCTGCCCCCAATACCTCTACCTCACCCTCGAAGACCAACTCGGCGCACCGGGCTTCGAAGGCGCCAAGTGGGTCTGCTCGACACCGTTGCGCTCCAGGCAGGAGAGCCACCAGCGTGACCTGTGGCGCGGGCTGCGCAGCAACGACCTCGCCATCGTGTCGACGGACCACTGCCCGTTCTGCTTCAAGGACCAGAAGGAACTGGGCCTGGGCGACTTCTCGAAGATCCCCAACGGCATCGGCGGCGTCGAACACCGCGTCGACCTGCTCTACCAGGGCGTCGTGGACGGCAAGCTGTCGCTGGAGCGCTGGGTGGAGACCATCGCGACCACCCCGGCCCGCATGTTCGGCCTGTACCCGCGCAAGGGCGCGATCGCGCCGGGCTCGGACGCCGACATCGTCGTGTACGACCCGAACGGCCGCACCCGCATCAGCGTCGACACCCACCACATGAACATGGACCACTCCGCCTACGAGGGCTACGAGATCGCCGGCAAGGTCGACACGGTGATCTCCCGGGGCAGCGTGCTGGTGTCCGGCGGGCAGTACCACGGCCGCAAGGGCCACGGCCGCTACCTGCCGCGCGGCCTGTCGAGCTACCTGGTCTAGGAGAGCGCCATGGACATCGGAGTCGTGTTCCAGCTCGACCCGCCGGCCCGGCGGGTCGTCGAGCTGGCCAAGCAGGCCGAGGCGGCTGGCTTCAGCCACGTGTGGTCGTTCGACTCGCACCTGCTCTGGCAGGAGCCCTACGTCGTCTACAGCGCGATCCTCGCCGCCACCGAGAAGGTCATCGTCGGGCCGATGGTCACCAACCCGGGCACCCGCGACGTCACCGTCACCGCCAGCACCTTCGCCACCCTCAACGAGATGTACGGCAACCGCACCGTCTGCGGCATCGGCCGCGGCGACTCCGCCCGGCGCACCCTCGGCCTGCCCCCGATGAACCTGGCCGAGCTGCGCGAGTCGGTGCACGTGATCCGCGAGCTCGGCAACGGGCGGGAGATCACCCACCGCGGCTCGGCGCTGCGCTTCCCGTGGGTCACGGACTCGCAGCTGGAGGTGTGGGTCGCCGCGTACGGCCCGAAGGCGCTGAAGCTGACCGGCGAGGTCGCCGACGGCTTCATCCTGCAGCTGGCCGACCTCGACATCGCCGCCTGGATGATCAAGGCGGTGCGCGACGCGGCGGAACGCGCCGGGCGGGACCCGATGGCGGTGAAGTTCTGCGTGGCCGCCCCGGCGTACGTCGGCGACGACCTGCCCTACCAGCGGGCGCAGACGCGCTGGTTCGGCGGCATGGTCGGCAACCACATCGCCGACATCGTGGCCCGCTACGGCGACACCGGCGCGGTGCCGCAGGCGCTGACCGATTACATCAAGGGCCGCAAGGGCTACGACTACGCCGAGCACGGGCGGGCTGGCAACAGCCACGCCGACTTCGTGCCCGACGAGATCGTGGACCGGTTCTGCGTGCTCGGCACCGTCGAGGCCCACATCGAGAAACTGTCTCGGCTCAAGGAGCTGGGCGTGGACCAGTTCGCCGTCTACCTCCAGCACGACGCCAAGGAGGAGACCCTGCGCGCGTACGGCGAACACGTCATCCCGGCGCTGCGCGCCTGACCCCCACCCGAAGCGCGGGCGCGGCACCCTCTCCCCGGGGTCGCCGCGCCCGCGCGGCTGTGGAGTTGGTAACTCGGGGCGCGTATCGACGCTTGCCGTGCGGGGTGCCCGCGAAGTGTGGCTTCGATTACTCGGCGCGTTCATTGACGACCGCTGTGTCGTGGCCACACCATGCTTGTCAAGCTCGATTGATCTAGTCAGCGTCGACAGGAGTCGTGGTGGGACAGCAGCATGACCTGGGGGAGCCGGGCGGGCTCCCGGGTGCGGGGGATGGTCCGGCCACGACGCAGCGACTGGGTGTCGCCGCCGAGTCGGCCGCGGCGGAGACCCGGGTGGCGGTGACGCCGACGGTGGTGCGGCAGCTCGTCGAACTCGGCTACGAGGTCGAGGTCGAGTCCGGGGCGGGCCGACGGTCGAGTTTCTCCGACGACGCGTACGAGGCGGCCGGCGCGAAGATCTGCAGCCGCGACGACTGCTGGCAGGCCGACGTCGTGCTCAAGGTGAACGCGCCGTCCCCGGCCGAGGTGGAGACGCTGCGTGCGGGCACGACGCTGATCAGCCTGATCGGGCCGGCGACGAACCCCGAGCTGGTCGCCGCGCTGGCGGGTCGCGGGGTGAGCGTGCTGGCGATGGACGCGGTGCCGCGTATCTCCCGCGCCCAGTCGATGGACGTGCTCAGCTCGATGGCGAACATCGCCGGCTACCGGGCCGTGGTCGAGGCGGCGCACACCTTCGGCCGCTTCTTCGCCGGGCAGGTCACCGCCGCGGGCAAGGTCCCGCCGGCCAAGGTGCTGGTCGCCGGGGCGGGTGTGGCCGGGCTGGCCGCGATCGGCGCGGCGAAGAGCCTGGGCGCGATCGTGCGGGCCACCGACCCGCGGCCGGAGGTCGCCGAGCAGGTGCGCTCGATGGGCGGCGAGTTCCTCGCCGTCGCGGCCGAGCAGGCCGGCGGCGGCGACGGGTACGCCAAGCAGACCTCGGCCGACTACGACCGCCGCGCCGCGGAGCTGTACGCCGACCAGGCCGCCGAGGTCGACATCGTCATCACGACGGCGCTGATCCCGGGCCGCCCCGCGCCCCGGCTGCTGTCCGCCGAGCACGTGGCGAGCATGCGCCCCGGCAGCGTCATCGTCGACATGGGCGCGGCGCAGGGCGGCAACGTCGAGGGCACCGTCCCGGGCGAGCTGGTCGTGACCGACAACGGCGTGTCCATCATCGGGTACACCGACCTGCCCGCGCGGCTGCCCGCGCAGGCCTCGCAGCTGTACGCGACGAACCTGCTCAACCTGATGAAGCTGCTCACCCCGGGCCGCGACGGCCGGTTGGTCCTCGACTTCGACGACGTCGTGCAGCGCTCGATGACGGTGGCCCGCGACGGTGAGGTGACCTGGCCCCCGCCGCCGGTGCAGGTGTCGGCCGCCCCGCAGGCCGCCGCGCCCGCGCCTGTCGCCACCCCGGTGAAGAAGGCCTCGCCAGGGCGGATGTTCACCTACGTCGGCCTCGGCGCGGCCGCGCTGTTCGGGCTGACCGCGTTCGCGCCGAAGGAGTTCGTCGGCAACTTCACCGTGTTCGCGCTGGCCGTCGTCATCGGCTACTACGTCGTCGGCAAGGTGCACCACGCGCTGCACACGCCGCTGATGTCGGTCACCAACGCGATCTCCGGGATCATCGTGGTCGGCGCGCTGCTGCAGATCGGCCAGGGCACCAGCCTCGCCGTGACCGTGCTCGCCGCGGCGGCGATCCTGCTGGCCACCGTCAACATCATCGGCGGGTTCGCCGTCACCCGGCGCATGCTCGGCATGTTCTCGAAGGGCTGATCCCATGACCGCCATCACCGCAGTGCAGGCCGCGTACATCGTCGCGGCGCTGCTGTTCGTCCTGAGCTTGGCCGGGCTGTCCAAGCACGAGACGGCCCGCGCCGGTGTCGTGTACGGCATCGCCGGTATGACCGTCGCGCTCGGCGCGACCATCGCCCTGGCCGTCCGCGACATCACCGCCGCGGCCGCCGCGCTGCTCGTGCTCGCCATGCTGGTCGGCGGCGGCATCGGGCTGTGGCGCGCCCGGGTGGTGCAGATGACCGGGATGCCCGAGCTGATCGCGGTGCTGCACAGCCTTGTCGGGCTGGCCGCCGTGCTCGTCGGCTGGAACGGCTACCTGGAGGTCGAACACGCCACCCCGGCCGGGCTGACCGGCGCGCTGCTGCACATCCACCACGCCGAGGTGTTCGTCGGCGTCTTCATCGGCGCGGTCACCTTCACCGGCTCGATCGTGGCGTACCTGAAGCTGTCGGCGCGCATCGCGTCCCGGCCGCTGATGCTGCCGGGACGGCACGTGCTGAACCTCGGCGCGCTGGTCGCGTTCGTGGCGCTGACCGTGTGGTTCGTCGTCACGCCGCAGCTCGGGCTGCTGGTCGCGGTGACCGTGATCGCGCTCGCGCTCGGCTGGCACCTGGTCGCCTCCATCGGCGGCGGCGACATGCCGGTGGTGGTGTCGATGCTGAACAGCTACTCCGGCTGGGCGGCCGCGGCGTCGGGTTTCCTGCTCGACAACGACCTGCTGATCGTCACCGGCGCGCTGGTCGGCTCGTCGGGCGCGTACCTGTCGTACATCATGTGCCAGGCGATGAACCGCTCGTTCGTGTCGGTCATCGCGGGCGGCTTCGGCACCGAGCAGGTCGCCGCGTCGGACGCCGACCTCGGCGAGCACCGGGAGACCTCGGCCGCCGACGTCGCGGCGCTGCTGCGCGACGCCACCTCGGTGATCATCACGCCGGGGTACGGCATGGCCGTGGCGCAGGCCCAGGGGCCGGTCGCGGAGCTGACGCGGCGGCTGCGGGCGCGGGGCGTGCAGGTGCGCTTCGGCATCCACCCGGTGGCCGGGCGGCTGCCGGGGCACATGAACGTGCTGCTCGCCGAGGCGGACGTGCCGTACGACATCGTGCTGGAGATGGACGAGATCAACGACGACTTCGCGGGCACGTCCGTGGTCCTGGTGATCGGGGCCAACGACACCGTCAACCCGGCCGCGGCCGACCCGGGCAGCCCGATCGCGGGCATGCCGGTGCTGCACGTGTGGGAGGCCGAGCACGTGATCGTGTTCAAGCGGTCCATGGCGGCGGGTTACGCCGGGGTGCAGAACCCGCTGTTCTTCCGCGACAACACCCGGATGCTGTTCGGCGACGCCAAGGCACGCGTCGAGGACATCGTCGGTGCGCTCGGCCCGGTGGTCGGCGCGCAGCGCGAGGCCGCCGACACCGGCCGGGTGCCGGTCGGGGCGGGCCGCTAGGACTTCCCGCTTCACGGTCTGCGTCCGCCGCCTTCGCGATACTGTGCGGAGGCGGCGGACGTTTTCGCAGGCCGCACTGGCGACAGGGAAGGGCTGACGCGGGTGAATGTGGACGGCCTGCTCGTCGAACTGTTCGACCGGATCCCCGAGATGGTCCACGAGGCGGTCGACGGCCTGACCGCCGAGCAGTTGCACTGGGCCCCCACGCCGGGCGCGAACAGCATCGGCTGGCTGGTCTGGCACCTCACCCGCATCCAGGACGACCACGTCGCGGACCTGCTCGGCGAGGACCAGCTCTGGGCGACCGGCCCGTGGGCCGCCCGGCTGGGCCTGCGCGCCAACCCCGGCGACACCGGCTACGGGCACACCGCCAAGCAGGTCGCCGCGGTGCGCCCGGACGGGCCGGAGGTGCTGGTCGAGTACTTCGACGCGGTCAGCGCCCGCACCCGCGACCTGCTGCGCGGGCTCAAGCCCAAGGACCTGGACCGGATCGTCGACGAGCGCTGGGACCCGCCGGTGTCCATGGGCGTGCGGCTGGTCAGCGTCGCCGTCGACGACGTCGCCCACGCGGGCCAGGCCGCCTACGTCCGCGGCCTGCTGCTGCGGATGTCCAAGCGCTGACCGGCCGCCGCGGTCAGGCGGCGGCCAGGGCCTCGGCGAGCCGGTCCAGCGCGGTCCGGAAGTCCGGCGCGGACAGGTGGCCGAAGCCGAGCCGGAACACCCGGTCCGGCTCGCCGAACCAGCCGCCCAGGCCGACCCGGGTCTCCCGATTCGCGAGCTCGCCGTAGAAGCGGTGTACGGCCTGGTCGTCGAAGCGGTCGGCGCGCAGCCGCAGGCAGCACAGCGCGCCGCCGTCGGGGCGGACGAACTCGACCGCGTCGCGGTGCTCGGCCGCCCACCGGTCGAGGGTGTCCAGCGCGGCGGCCAGCGCCCGGCGGCGTACGCCGAGGATCTGCTCCTCCCGGCGCAGCACCTCGGCGGCGAGCAGCTCGTCCACCCCGGAGCCGGTGATGAGCGTGTTGAACTTCGCCACCCGCAGCGACTCGTACAGCGCGGGGTCGGTGACGGTGAGCCAGCCGACCCTGATGCCCGCAGCGCCGTGTGCCTTGGACACCGACGAGCAGGTCACCACGCGCGGCGACAGGCCCGCGGTGGACCGGGGCGCCGGCGCCGCGCCGTAGCCGGACTGCCGGTACGTCTCGTCGACCAGCAGCACCGCGCGCGGGGCCGCCGCCGCCATCCGGTCGAGCAGGTCGCGCAGCTCCTGCTCGGTGAACCGCACCCCGGACGGGTTCTGCGGCGAGGCCAGCGACACCAGCCGGGTCTGCGGCGTCAGCGCGGCGGCCACGGCGTCGACGTCGAGCCGGTACCCGTCGTCGAAGGTCAGGGCGACGGGGGCCACCCGGCAGCCGAGCGCGTCGAGGGCGGCGCGGGCGGGCGGGAAACACGGCGTCACCACGACCGCGTCGTCCTCGGGCCGGCACAGGGTGAACGCCAGCAGGAACATGCCCGAGCTGCCACCGGCGGTCACCAGGACCTCGGCCGGGGACACGCCCGCGCCCGCGGCGATCAGCGCGCGCAGCTCGGCGTCGCCCTGGCTGGTGCCGTACCCGATCTCCAGCGCGCCGAGCCGGGCGGCGGTGTCGCCGCCGAGCAGCTCGGCCACGCGCAGCGGCGGGGAGGTGCTCTCGGCCAGGTCGTAGCGGACGGGCCGGTCCACCAGGTCCGACATCGACGCCACCGGGAACCTCGCCGGACGGCCGGGGCCGTGGGAAACGGTCATGCGTCCGATGATCCACGGCCGTGGGCGCCGCGGACAGGACCAATACGCGACCGGTGGCCCGTTTCCAGGGCTGACGGCCGGTTCCGGCAGGTGGACCCGCGCCGGTAGCCTCTGCCGGGTGAACCAGTCCTTCCAGGTCGACCTGCGCGGCATCGTCGACCTGCTCAGCCACCACCTCTACAGCAGCCCGCGGGTGTACGTGCGCGAGCTGATGCAGAACGCCGTGGACGCGATCACCGCCCGCCGGGCGCTCGCCCCGACCGCCCCCGCGTCGGTCTGGCTGGAGTCGCCGAAGACCACCGGCGACGGCACCCTGCGCGTGCACGACACCGGCCTCGGCCTGACCGAGCAGCAGGTGCACGAGCTGCTGGCCACCATCGGCCGCAGCGGCAAGCGCGACGAGCTGGGCTTCTCCCGGCACGAGTTCCTCGGCCAGTTCGGCATCGGCCTGCTGTCGTGCTTCCTGGTCGCCGACGAGATCCGGGTGCAGACCCGCCACGAGGGCCACCCCACCGTGTACTGGACCGGCTACGCCGACGGCCGCTACGAGACCAAGCCCGGCCCGGACCGGCAGGAGGTCGGCACCACCGTCACCCTGGTGCCGCGGCGCGACGCCACGGCCTGGCTCGACGCCGAGCGGGTGCGCGACCTGGCCCGGCTGTTCGGCGAGATGCTGCCCTACCCGGTGCGCGTGGACGGCGACCTGGTCACCGCGGAGACGCTGCCCTGGCAGGCCGGGCGCGCCGAGCTGGTCCGCACCGCCGAGCAGGCGTTCGGCTTCGTCCCGTTCGACACCATCGCGCTGAACGTGCCCGAGGCTGGCCTGACCGGCGTGGCCCTGGTGCTGCCGACCCCGGCGAACCCGGCCGCGAAGTCGGGCCACCGCGTCTACCTCAAACGCATGCTGCTCGCCGAGGGCGCCGAGGACCTGCTGCCGGAGTGGGCGTTCTTCGCCCGCTGCATCGTCGACGCGTCCGAGCTGCGCCCCACCGCGAGCCGTGAGGCGCTCTACGAGGACGGGCTGCTGGAGTCGGTGCGCGAGCAGCTCGGCGCGCAACTGCGCGGCTGGCTGGTCAACCTGGCCGGGCAGGACCCCGACCGCATGCACCGCTTCCTCGCCGTGCACCACCTGGGGGTCAAGGCCCTGGCCATGCACGACGAGGAGATGCTGCGCCTGGTCGATCAGTGGTGGCCGATGGAGACGAACATGGGCCGGATGCCGCTGGAGGAGTTCCGCCGCCGCCACGGCACCGTGCGCTACAGCGCCAACAACGACGAGTTCCGGCAGCTCGCGGCCGTCGCCGCGGCGCAGGGCCTGGCCGTGGTCAACGGCGGCTACACCTTCGACGCGGAGCTGATCGAGCGCCTGCCGCTGCTCGACAACACGATCATGGTGGACCGGCTCGACCCGAGCGACCTGTCCACCCGCTTCGACACCCTCGACCCGACCACCGACCTGGCCCTGCGGCCGTTCACGGCCGCAGCCCAGCGGGCCATGGACCCGCTGGGCTGTGAGGTCGTCGTGCGCGCGTTCGACCCGCCGAGCATGCCGGCGCTGTACCTGACCGACCGGCATGCCACGTTCCAGCGGCGGCTGCGCGAGACCGCGCAGGTCTCCGACGACCTGTGGGCGGGCGTGCTGTCGTCGTTCGAGCAGGCCGAGGCGCAGGTGCGCCCGCAGCTGGTGCTCAACCACCGCAATCCGCTGGTACGCCGGATGAGCGCGCTGCCGACCCCGGAACTGGTCGCCGTCACCGTGTCCTCGCTCTACGGCCAGGCCCTGCTGTACGGCCACCACCCGCTGCGCCCCGCCGACATGGCGCTGCTGAACCGCTCGTTCCTCGACCTGATCGACCTGGCAATGCCCAACGCCGCCCCCGGGAGCGCACATGACGACGTATGACGAGGTCCACGACCTGATCCACCGCACCTGGGACACCCCCGACGGCCCGGCCCGCGTCGTGGTCGTGGAGCAGGCACTGGCCAAGGCCGAGGCGCTCGGCGACGCCGACCTGCTCTACGCGGCGCATGCGGCCGCGACCAGCGGCTACCAGGCCAGCGGCGAGCCGATGAAGGCGATGATGACGTTCGCCCGCTGCCTGGCCGATTACGACGCCGACCCGGGCCGGCGCAGCCAGCACGACGAGCACCTGCTGCTGTGGCACTTCAAGCACATGGTGTCGTCGATGACGCTGTTCCCGCAGCTGCCGCTGGAACGCACCATGGCGGTGCTCGACGACATGCAGCGCCGCTACTCCTCCGGCGGGCACAGCATGCAGGCGGTGTACGCGTACCGCCACGACGTCGCCGCGCACCTGGGCGACGAGGAGCAGGCCGACCACTGGTACCGGCTGTGGGACACCGCGCCCCGCGACGCGCTGTCGGACTGCGCGGGCTGCGACCCGTCGTCCAAGGCGCACCACCTGGCCTGGCGCGGCCGCGACGAGGACGCGATCGCGCTGGCCCAGGAGGCGCTCAGCGGCAGGCTGACCTGCTCGGAGCAGCCGCACGGCATCCTGACCACGCTGCTGTTCCCGTACCTGCGCACCGGCCGCCTCGACGAGGCCCGCGACGCGCACCGGCGCGCCTACCGGGCACTCGACGACAACAAGGCGGAGCTGGGTCGGGTCGCTCGGCACGTGGAGTTCTGCGGCGCGACCGGCAACGAGGCGCGCGGCCTGGAGCTGATCGAGCGGCACCTGCCGTGGCTGGAGCAGGCCCCGACGCCGAAGACGGAGATGGAGTTCGCGGCCGCCGCGGCGCTGGTGCTGCGCCGTTTGGCCGAGGCGGGCCAGGGCGACCTGCCGGTGCGCCGGGCGGCGGGCGAGATCTCCGTCGCCGAGCTCGGGCGGCAGCTGGCCGACCGCGCGGTCGCGCTGTCGCGGCGCTTCGACGAGCGCAACGGCAACACCTACCAGAGCACCCGAATCGCCCAGCTCATCGACGCGAAGCCGCTGGTCGACCACCTGCCGCTGTCGGTCACCGCGGCCCGCGCCGCGTCGTCCGCCGCGTCAGCCGTGCCCGTCGAGGCGGAACCGTCCGGCGCGGACGTGCCCGAACTGCCCGCCGACCTGTCCCTCGACGGCTGCCTCGACCTCGTCGACGACCTCTTCCACGACGAGGAGCGGGACCGGGGCCGTGCCCTCACCGGGCTGCTGCTGATCTCCTACGAGGGCCGGCACCTGACCGACCTGCAACGCGGACGGCTGGCCCGGCTGCGGGCGGTGGCGCTGCCCGACGAGGATCTGCCGGGCACCGCCGACGCGTTCGCCGAGGCCGTGACGGCCTTCGAGCGGGCCGGTGACCAGGCCCGCGAGTACGCCGCGCGGCTGCAGTGGCAGATCGCCATGCTGCAACTGACCGGCGACGGCTCGCTCGTGCCGGCCGTGTACGAGGCCGCGGAACTGGCCGTGGCCGCCAACACCGACCCGAGGCAGCGCCGGGCCGCGCTGATGCGGGCGGCGTGGGTGGCCGCCGCGTCCGGCGAGCTCGACCTCGCGACGTCGCTGCTCGACCGGGCCGACGCCGAGCCCGGCCCGGTGCCGCCCGCCCGCCACGCCGCCATGCTGCACCTGCGCGCGGGCGTGCTGCAGGCGCAGGACCGCCTCGACGAGGCCGCCCAGCGGATCCGGGCGGCCGCGACGCTGCTGCGCGGCACCGCGCACCGCGACCAGCTTGCGAACCTGCTGCGGGCACTGGCCGACCTGCTGGGCCGCCTCGGCGACAACACCGGGACGATCGCCGCGTTCGAGGAGGCCGCGGCCGTCGCGCAGGACCCGGAGCTGCGCCGCAGCGCCCGCGCCAACGCGGGCTTCATGCTCGTCACGACCGACCGGGCGGGCGAGTTCGTCGACGACATCGTCGAGCACGTGTGCCTGATGGAGGCGCAGGGCGAGCCCGGCGCGGCCGCGTACACCCGGCACCGGCTGGCGCTGGCCCTGTGCACGCTCGGCCGGTTCACCGAGGCGGCCGAGGTCGGCGAGGAGGCGCTGTCGTGGTTCCTCGCGCAGCGCGACCCCGAGCACAACGAGATGATCGTGGAACTGCGCGACATCCTGTCCCGGACGTACGCGCAGCTCGGCGAGGTGCACGTCGCCGTCGGGCAGCTCGACGCGCTGCTGGAGCTGGTCGGCGGCGTGGACCGGCTGCCCTACCGGGCCGATGTGCTGGAGCGCGCGGGGGAGCTGCTGTGGCAGGTCGACCGCGACGCCGAAGCCGCCGACCGGTTCGACGCCGCCGCGTCCGCGTACGGGCAGGCCGATCTCGCCCTGGCCACCGTGCACGCCCGCCGCCGCCAGGTGATGGCGCTGTTCCACGCCGGGCGGCGGGACGAGTCGATCGCACTGGCCGGGCAGCTCGCGGAGCTGATCGAGGTCACCGAGGTGCCCGAGCAGCAGCAGTCGGGGTTCACCTGGGAGCGGGCCATGGCCGGCTACGAGGCCGCGCAGGTGCTGTCCAACAACGACCGGCCCGACCACGAGACCGCGCTGGCCCGGGTCGCCCCGGCGGCCGAGCTGCTCCGCTCGATCGGCGCGTTCGAGGAGGCCGCGCTCGCCGAGCTGCGCCACGGGCAGGTGCTGGTCGTGTCCGGCCGGACCGCGGCGGGCCAGGCGCAGCTGCGCCGGGCGTACGAGGCGCTGCCCACCGGGCACGGCGCACGCCGCGACGCCGCCGCGTGGCTGGCCCGCGTGTTCGACGAACTGGGTGACCCCGGCCAGGCTCGCAAGCTGCGCGAGGAGCACGACCTGCCCGAACCGGAGTGATCACGGCGGCGGGTGGGGCCGGCGCGTCCCACCCGCCGCCTCCCCTGTGGACCCTTGGGTGCCCGGTCGGGCAGAATGCCGGACACCGCCGACGCGAGAGTCCGTCATGTCGCGCGGTTTTCTGCTGCCGGAACATGAACGGGGACACGCGGATGCGACGGTTCAGGGCACTACTCGCCGCGCTGGTGATCGCCGGGAGCGTGGTGCTCGCCGCGCAGGCCCCCGCGTACGCCGCGCCCGCGCGGGCCAACGGCCAGGCCAACCGGGTGATCTTCATCCACGGCTGGAGCCCCGACGGCAACGCGGACTGCGACGCCTACTGGTCGGCCGTGACCGCGCAGTTCGCCGCCGCCGGCTGGACCGGCGAACTGACCCAGTTCGGCTACTACTCCGGCGACACGAACTGCGACATCACGTTTCCCGGCGACACCATGAACACCTCGATCAAGACGGTGGGCAAGGCGCTGGCCAACGAGATCTACAGCCGGTACTCGGTCAACGGGGAGAAGGTCGACGTGGTCGCCCACTCCATGGGCGGGCTGGTGATCCGCTCGGCGCTCACCGAGGTCGCCAGGGGCACCGCGGGCTACCCGCCGTACCTCTACGTCGAGGACGTCGTGACGCTCGGCACCCCGCACGCGGGCGCGACCTTCGCGGGCTGGTGCAGCCTGACGCTGTGGTTGCAGTGCAAGGAGATGCAGGCCGGCAGCAGCTTCCTGAACGGGCTGGCGGCGCGGCCGGAGTCGGCGATGGGCACCGACTGGACGGTGATCTCGTCCTTCGACGACGGTGACGTGGACGAGTCGTCCGGGGTCGCGATGAACGCCCAGCACAAGATCCAGTACGACGCGGACCTCGACCACACCGAGCTCAGGACGGCGGTCGGCAGCTTCCAGGCGCGCTACTGGCACACCGCGAGCGCCACCGCCTGGAGCGCCTGGGGCGCCCGCGTCGGCCCGCTGCAGTGGGCCAAGAACGCCTGCTACTACCAGGCCTCCACCTGACCGGCGGCGGGCGCGGCGTCAGAGCTGCGAGACGTGCGCGTGCACGATGCGCCAACCCTCCGGCATCCGCACCCAGGTCTGCGACTGCCGCCCGGTGACCGCGCCGCCCGCGTACCCGAAGCAGGTGGTGACCACCGCGAAGCCGTCGCCGAACGTGCTGACCAGGGTGTCGTGCAGCAGCCTTCCCGGCGGCAGCGGCGGCTGGGCGGCGCGCCAGGCGTGCTGCTGCGCCCAGCCGGTCTGCCGGTCGGCGACGCCGAAGCGGACCGTGCCGGGGCTGTCGTGGAAGAACGACATGATCTCGTCCGGGTCGTTGACCGCCAGCGCCTTCTCGTAGGCGGCGAACACGGCGGCCACCTCGGCGACCACGTCGGGCCGGTCCAGTTCCATGGGTATCTCCCTGACTGGTGGCGCCGCCTTCCGGCACGGGCGCGTGCTCCCGTGCCGGAAGGCGGCTCGTGGACCGGATCAGGCCGCGGCCGCGGCCCGGTCCGGCTCCGCCGCAGCGGCCGGCGCCGGCGAGACCGGCGCGGCTGCGTCCGCGCCGCCGTGCAGCCGGTCGAGGGCGAGCTCCTCGGGGTCGGGTTCGCGCGGGGAGTGCTTGCCGAAGTAGAAGATCGCGCAGACCACCGCCACGAACAGGTAGCCCAGCGACACCGGCCCGTTGGCGTTCCACTCGACCTTCTCGCCGTGGATCAGTCCGACGAAGGTCAGCACCGCGCCGACCAGCGCGAAGATCCCGGCGTGCAGGAACTTGCGGTCGATGATGAACACCACGATCGCGCCGAACACCAGGCCCGCCAGGATCGCGCCCTGCCCGAGCACCAGCAGCCCGTGGTAGACCACGCCCGCGCCGGCCAGCGCCTGGTCGCCGACGGCGGCGGCCGAGGTGCCCGCCGCGGCGAGCGCGTTGTCGATCTGACCGGTGGCCCAGGACGCGAGGTTGGGGATGAGCGCGGCGACCACCGCGGCGGCGTGGGCGCGCGGCGTGGCCTGGAACGCCTGCGCGCCGATGAGCAGGCCGATGTACAGCAGGATCGGCACGATCGCCGCGGTCGGGAAGATCGCCGCTAGCAGGCCGAACATGCCCAGGAAGCAGAGCAGGGCGATGGCGATGCCGGTGGCCATGGAGTAGCCGGTGCGGCCGCCCGCGGCCTTCCAGCCGGGGTGCCCGACGTACACCGCGGGCGGGAACGGGGAGCCGAGCATCGAGCCGATGACCGCGCCGGTGCCGTCGGCCAGCAGTACGCTGCGCAGGTTGTAGTTGTCGCCCGCGGTCGCGGCGCTCTCCACGTTGGTCATCGCCTCGGTGAAGTTGTAGACGCCCAGCGGGATCGCCGTGGCCAGCAGCGGAGCCATCTCCTTGAGCCCGGCGAACAGCAGGTCGAACTTCAGGTCGGGCACGGCGAACGCGATGGTCTTCGCGGCGGCGGTCACGTCGGGCACCGACATGACCCCGCCGATCCAGCCGATCGCGGTGCCCAGCAGCAGCGCGGCCAGGCCGATGGGGAAGTTGAACGGCAGCCTGACGTTCGTCATGAGGCCGATGAGCAGCAGCGCGAACACCGGCAGCGCGACCCAGGCCAGGTCCCACATGCGCCCGGCGGGGTTCATCGAGATGAAGGTGATGGAGATGCCGGCCAGGGTGCCCAGCAGCGCGGCGCGCGGGGTGTACTTGCGGATGTACGGGCCGACGAACGCGCCGATGAGCACGATGACGCCGATGATGAACGCCCAGGCGACACCCGCCTGCCAGGCCAGCATCGGGTCCTTGGTCTTCAGGTAGATCGGCAGCATGATCACGAAGATGACGATGAACATGTGCGGCACGCTGGGCCCGTACGGCAGCGCGGTGACGTCGCCGCGGCCCTCCTTGGCGGCCAGGCGGCGGGCCAGGATCGTGTAGTACACGTTGCCGAAGACCAGGGCGATGCCCAGCGCCGGCAGGATCGTGCCGAACACGGCCCCCTCGGACAGGTTGATCACGAACAGGCACAGGGTGGTCAGCGTCAGCACGTTGACGAGCACGTTCACGCCGAAGCCGAAGAAGGCGTTGGTGTCGCCGCGGACCCAGTGCGGCAGTTTCGCGGCGGGCGCGGGTGTGGTCATGGGCGTCCTGCTTTCGAGGCGGGGAGGGGTCAGGCGGCTTGCGGCAGTGCGGCGCTGCGCTGCAGCGCCCCGATGAAGGCTGGTGACTTCGCCACCCAGCCGAAGATCCCGCCCTGGGCGGCGATCATCTGGAGCCCGACCCGCTGGAACTCCGGGAAGTACGAGCCCACGCAGTCCGACAGGACCAGGCACTCGTAGCCGCGGTCGTTGGCCTCCCGCACGGTGGTGTGCACGCACACCTCGGTGGTGACCCCGGTGACGATGAGGCTCCGGATGCCCCGGCTCGCCAGCAGCTCGCCCAGTTCGGTGGCGTAGAACGCGCCCTTGCCGGGCTTGTCGATCACCGGTTCGCCGGGCAGCGGGGCGAGCTCGTCGACGATGTCGTGGCCGTACTCGCCGCGGATCAGGATTCGGCCCTTGGGCCCGGGGTCGCCGATGCGCATGGACGGCGCGCCGCGGTGCAGCTTCGCGGGCGGGCAGTCCGACAGGTCGGGCAGGTGCCCCTCGCGGGTGTGGATGATCGTCAGGCCGACCGCGCGGCACGCGCCGAGCAGCGCCTCGGTCGGCGCGATCGCCGAACGCAGCTGGTTCACGTCGTTGCCCAGCGTCTCCCCGAAGCCGCCGGGTTCCAGGAAGTCGCGCTGCATGTCGATGACCAGCAGCGCGGTGGTCGAAGGATCGAAGGTGTACGGCGACGGCATGGCGTCGACCGTGGCGTGGGTGCTCAACGGGGTGCTCGCCTTCTGTGAGGCGGAACGGTGCGTCAGGGGGTGGTGGCCGCGATGACGTCGTCGGACGTCGCGACGCAGCCGAAGACGCCGCCCTGCATGGTGACCATGTGCAGGGCCGCGGCGTGGTTGCCGGGGTCGGTGGCGCCGGTGCAGTCGGACAGGATCAGGCACTCGTAGCCGCGGTCGTTGGCCTCGCGCATGGTGGTGTGCACGCAGACGTCGGTGGTGATGCCGGTCAGGATCAGGTGTGTGATGCCACGCGTACGCAGCACCAGGTCCAGGTTGGTGGCGTAGAACGCCCCCTTGCCGGGCTTGTCGACGATCACCTCGCCGGGGACCGGGGCGACCTCGGGCACGATCTCCCAGCCAGGCTCACCCTTGATCAGGATGCGCCCGCACGGGCCGGGCCCGCCGATCTCCGCGCCGATCTGCGCCGAGCGCCAGCGCTTGTTGGCGGGCAGATCGGACAGGTCCGGGTCGTGGCCCTCGCGGGTGTGCACGACCAGCATGCCCAGCGAGCGCACGTGGTCGAGCAGCTTGGCGGTGGCGGGCAGCCCGGCCCGGGTCAGCGCGATGTCGTAGCCCATCGCGTCGACGTAGCCGCCCGGCCCGCAGAAGTCGGTCTGCCAGTCGATGCACAGCATCGCCGTCCGCGCGACGGGCACCGACCCGTCGTACGGCCACCGGTACGGCGTGGCCTGCACCGGACCGATGCGCACACCGGTCGGCGGATCAGGTTGGGGCACCAGGGTTTGCATACTGTCGATTGTCGACCGAACTGTTTCGCGGTCTGGTCGCTTCGGTAACGTGTGCATTGCCCGGCGCCCTCAGTGGGTCCGGGACTATAAATAGGACCTTGCGCCGTGCCCGGCCAGCGCCGTGAGCACCGCGGCCGTGTCGCCGGTCGCGACCGCCTCCAGCAGCCGCTCGTGCCGGTGCACCCCGTCGTCGGCGTGCGCCAGCTCGGCCTCGCGGCGCAGGTTGATCGCCATGTACAGCTGGAGTTTCACCAGGATCGACTCGTAGATCGCGGTGAGCTGCCCGTTGCCCGACAGCGCGACCACGCTCACGTGGAAGGCCCGGTGCGCGTTCGCGACCTCCAGCTGGTCCCCGGTCGCCGCGGCCTGGCGCATCCGGTCCACGGCCGCGCGCAGCCCGTCGAGCTGCACCGCGCCGCGCAGCGCCTGCTCGACCGCGTGGCGCTCCAGCATGTCGCGGACCGCGTACAGTTCCTGCACGTCCCGGTCCGACAGCGTGGCCACCCGTGCCCCGCGCCGCGGCACGTGCTCGACCAGCCCCTGCTGCCCCAGCAGCCGCAACGCCTCGCGCAGCGGGGCCCGGCTGATGCCCAGCCGGCGGGTCAGCTGCTCCTCGACCAGGCGCTCGCCCGGCTCGCAGCGCCCGCTGAGGATCTCGCGGCGCAGCCTGGTCACCGCGAGCTCCACCAGGCTGTAGCTCTCGATCTCACCGTTCGCGTGGGCCGTGTCCGTCACGGCACCGAGTGTGCCAGCACCCCGCCGCCCGCGATCACTTGGCCGTTGCGGCAGGTGTCGGGATCGGACGGCGGGTACGGTGTGGGAGGCCTGCCAGGGAGGGAGCACGGATGGACGTGCGCGACGCGCCCCGCCGCTACGCCGACGCGCTGCTGTTCGTCACGGAGGTCACCCGGGCCGCGACCCGGTCGCCCGGCGGCTGGCTCTACGAGGAGGGCTTGACCGATCCGCTCTACACCAGCCTGCTCGACGGCCAGTCCAAGTGGGAGTGGTCCGACGACCGGCAGGACGTGGACCTGATCGCGGGCGGCCCGCTGCGGGCCGTGGTCGACTTCACGGCCCGCCGCCACGCGACGACGGTGCCGTGCACCGGCCCGCCCCCACTGGAACTCTGGCCGGACTGCGCGGAGCGGCTGCGGCTGCTGCGCGAGGCCCTGACGTTCGCCACCGGCGCGGCCACCGACGCGTGGCGGTTCGTGCTGCGCCAGGTGCTGACCGAGTGGCTGTCCGGGCGGCTGGACGAGCTGCTCGCCGCGCCGCCGCCCGGCGAGACGCTGGGGCAGCTGGAGCAGCGGCTGCGCGAGGCGGTGACGGTCAGCCACCGGTTCCGGCTGGCGGTGCACGGGCTGTTCGGCGACCACCACTGGACCGGCCGTGAACCGCAGCCGTGGTGGTGCATCGCCGACGACCTGGCCGCCCACGCCACCTACGCCGCCCCCGTGACCGCACCGGCCTACGTGTTCCGCCTGGACGAGGGCACGGCCCACGACGGCGTGGCGACCCTGTTCGTCGCCACCACCCCGCTCCAGCCGGTGCTCCGGCACGAGGTCACCGTCACCGCCGGCCTGCCCAAGCTGCCCGGCGACGCGGGTCCCGAGACCGTCCAGGCCGCCCGCGGGGCGCTCGCCGTGCTCGCCCGGCCCGGCATGGCCTGACCATCCGGTGCGGCTTGACCGCCCGGCACGGCCTGACCGGGGCAGATGCCCACCCTGGCACGCCGCCTGAACGCCCGGCTACCGCGCGGCCTCAGCGCTTCGCGCTCGGCTGCCGACCTACGCCATGGGCGGGTGGGGATGGCATGATCTGCGAACCCCGCACGCTCGACAGGCGCGGTGGACCCGACGCACCCTGCGAGGACCCGATGAACGACTCCGGCCAGCCGCTGCCCGCCGCCGACACCGACCCGGCCGTACGTGGCGCGGGCGGCTGGGGCAGGCTCCGACAAGGCGTGATCTACCGCGACGGCGTCAGCGGCGGCCGCCCTGCCGTGCCGACCGCGTTTCCCGAGCTGGAGCGCCGGGCCGCCCGGGTGCTGTCAGCCAAGGCGTACGCCTACGTCGCCGGCAGCGCCGGCCTGGAGGGCACGGCCGACGCCAACCGCCGGGCCCTGGACCGCCGGCGCATCGTGCCCCGGATGCTGCGCGACGTGTCGGCGCGCGACCTGTCCGTCGAGCTGTTCGGCCGCCGGCTCGCGTCACCGCTGCTGCTGGCCCCGATCGGGGTGCTGGAACTGGCCCACCCCGAGGCCGACGTCGCCGTGGCGCGGGCGGCGGCCGCCGAGGGCGTGCCGTACATCCTGTCCACGCAGGCGTCCCGGCCGATGGAGGAGTGCGCGGCGGCGACGGGCGACGCGCCGCGCTGGTTCCAGCTGTACTGGAGCAAGTCCGAGGAGCTGGTCGCGAGCTTCCTGCGGCGGGCGGAGGCGGCCGGCTGCGAGGCGCTGGTGGTCACCCTCGACACGACCGTGCTCGGCTGGCGGGCCCGCGACCTGGACCTCGGGTCGCTGCCGTTCAGCCAGGGCCAGGGCATCGCGCAGTACACCAGCGACCCGGTGTTCCTGCGGCTGGCGGCGCAGCGGGCGGAGCAGCCGAGGACCGGGCCGAAGCCGAAGGTGACCGCCGCGGCGGTGCGCTCGCTGCTGTCGATCGCGCGCACCCATCCGGGGCCGACGGGACGCAACCTGCGCTCGCCGCTGCCGCGGGCCGCGGTGGAGACGTTCCTGGACATCTTCTCGCGGCAGGACCTGACCTGGGGCGACCTGGCCCGGCTGCGCACCATGACCCGGCTGCCGATCCTGCTCAAGGGCCTGCAGCACGCCGACGACGCGCGCCGGGCACTCGACGCGGGCGTGGACGGGGTCATCGTGTCGAACCACGGCGGCCGCCAGGTCGACGGGGCGATCGGCTCGCTGGACGCCCTGCCCGGCATCGTCGAGGCGGTCGGCGGCCGGGTGCCGGTGCTGTTCGACAGCGGGGTGCGCGGCGGCGCGGACGTCTTCAAGGCGTTGGCCCTGGGTGCCCGCGCGGTGTGCGTCGGGCGGCCCTACTTCTACGGGCTGGCCCTGGCCGGCGCGGACGGCGTACGCCAGGTGCTGCAGAACCTGCGCGCCGAGCTGGATCTCACCATGGCCCTGACCGGCTGCGCGAGCCTCACCGACATCACGCCGGACCTGCTCGCCGCGGCCTGAGAGACGGCGACGGGCCCGGACCGATGCTGGTCGAGTCGGCGCACCCGCTGGCACCCTGGGCCGACTTCGTGACGCCGCTGTGGAAACGCGGCTTCGAAGGC
>NZ_JBEZDT010000001.1:0-17367 GCF_040648455.1 Catellatospora sp. NPDC049133 | reverse complement strand
CCGCCGGACCCGCTCGCCGCGGCCTGAGCCCCGGCGCCGGCCCCGGACCGCGCGGTCCGGGCCCGTCGGCGGCTCAGCTCAGCTTCGGCTTCTTCTTGCCGAACAGCCACGCGTCGAACAGGTCGTCCAGCTGCTTGCCGGAGACCTTCTCGCACAGCGCGATGAACTCCTCGGTGTTGCCGTTGCCGTCGGTCTTCTCCGCGACCCAGGTCTTGACGATCTCGAAGAACGCCTTGTCGCCGACGGCCTTGCGCAGCACGTGCAGCGTCATCGCGCCCCGGTCGTAGACGCTGGAGTCGAAGATGTGCGCGGCGCCGGGCGCTCCCGGCGGCGTCGTCCACACCTCGGGCTTGGACTTGGCGTAGTACTGGTCGAAGGTCTTCTGCACGGTCTGCACCTTGGCGTTGGCGTTCCACAGCCACTCGGCGTAGGTCGCGAAACCCTCGTTGAGCCAGATGTCGTCCCAGTTCTGCACGGCGACGCTGTCACCGAACCACTGGTGGCCCAGCTCGTGCGCGACGACCCAGTCGTTGACGCCGTTGCGGAAGAAGCCGGCCGAGTACACCGGGCGCGACTGCGTCTCCAGCGCGAAGTGGATCCGGTCGTCCTTGATGACCACGCCGCCGTACGCGTCGAACGGGTACGGCCCGAACTGGGTCTCCAGGAAGTCGGCGATCTTCAGCGTGTGCGCCATGGAGGTGTCCGCCCCGCCCTTGGCCACGGTCGTGGTGACCGCCGAGAACACCGGCTTGCCCTTGTGCGTGCCGGTGGTGACCCGGAACTTGCCGATCACCATGGTGCTCAGGTAGCTGGCCATCGGCTTGGTCTCGTTCCACGTCCAGGTGGTCCAGCCGCCGGTGCTGTTCTTCGGGCCGGGCACGCCGTTGCTGATCGCGGTCAGCCCGTCCGGGACCGTGATCTCGAAGGCGTACAGGGCCTTGTCGAGCGGGTGGTCGTTGACCGGGAACCAGCTCGCGGCCGAGTCGGGCTGACCGAGCACGATCGCGCCGTCGGCGGTGGCGAAGAAGCCGCCCTCGCCCAGCGACTTCAGCTGGTTCTTGACCGGCTTGGGCTTGCCGTCGTACTGCACCCGCACGGCGAACTTCGCCTCGGCGTCAATACCCTTCGCCGGGGTGATCACCAGCTCGTTGTCGACGCGGGTGTGGGTGGCCTCGGTCCCGTCGACGGTCACCGACTGCACGGTGAGCCCGGACAGGTCCAGGTTGAGCTGCGACAGGTCCTGCGTGGCGGTGGCGTTCACGGTGACGTCGCCGGTGAGCACGTCCGTCTTCGGGTCGTACTTGACCTTGATCACGTAGTCGGCGACGTCGTAGCCGCCGTTGCCGTAGGTCGGGAAGTACGGATCGCCGACCCCGTCCTTGCCGGGCTGGTAGTCGCGCACGCGCGTAGGCGAAGGCGCGGCCGAGGCCCCCGGTTTCGGCGACTCGGACGTGCACCCCGCCAGCAGCGTGGCGCCGGCGGTGATCGCGACGAGCGCAGCACGCATCGCCGTCCCCCGTGTGTACATGCTTCTCCCTCGTGAAGGCGGGCCGGTCCGGCCCAGCCGCAGCGTAGAGATCCCAGGCAACACGGAGATCACGACGAGGCCGGCAGTGGCGACCGTCACGCCGAGATCACCCGACTTGCCAGGCAACGGAGCGAATGCGGCCGCAAGATACGCACATCTGCCAGGCAAGTCCGGCGATCACGGGGTGGCGGCGCGGACCTGGTTGCGGCCGTTGCGCTTGGCGCGGTACAGCTCGACGTCGGCGAGGCCGACCAGGTCGTCCGGGTCGCGGTCGGGGCGCGGCGTCATCGCGGCGACGCCGATGCTGACCGTGACGATGCCCTCGCGGGCGAGCACGTGCGGCTCGGCCAGGTCGGAGATCGCGATGCGCAGCCGCTCGGCGGTACGTCGGGCCGCCTCGGTGTCCAGGCCGGGCATGACCACGGCGAACTCCTCGCCGCCGTACCGGGCGACCAGGTCGCCGGGGCGCAGGTTGCGGGTCAGTTCCGCGGCGACGCGCTGCAGGCACTCGTCGCCGGCGGGGTGGCCGTAGTGGTCGTTGTAGAGCTTGAAGTGGTCGATGTCGACCATCGCCAGCGCCAGCGGCCGCCCGGTGCCCAGGGCGCTGTCCCACTCGGAGTGCAGGATGTCCTCCAGCCGCCGCCGGTTGGCCAGCGCGGTGAGCGCGTCGGTGGTGCTGAGCAGCTCCAGCCGCTGGTTGGCCGCGGTCAGCTCCTCGGTGCGCTGGGCCACCTTGCGCTCCAGCGAGGCGTACACCGAGGCGTTGTCCAGCGACACGGCGAGCTGCCCGGCGACCAGCCGTACCGCGTCGAGCCGCTCGGCCGAGAACGCCTCCCGGATGAGGTGGTTCTCCAGCACCAGCAGCGCCTGCCGTACGCCTCGGTTGACGATCGGCACGACCAGCAGCGAGCAGCAGTCGAGTTCGGCGAAGTAGGGGTCGCGGGAGAACCGGTCGTCGCTGGTGGCGTCGCCGACGACCAGCGGCTCGCGGGTGCGCTCGACGTAGCGGATCACCGAGGCGGGCACCGCGGGGGTGCCGCCGTCCGCCGGCGTCGCGGGCAGCGACCAGCGCTGTCGCTCGTCGTCCCAGAGCAGCAGGTGTACGGCGGTCGCGCCGGTCATCTCGCTGAGCACGTCGACGACGCGGGCGCGGACGCCCTCGAAAGTGGTCTGCGAGCTGAGCGCCTGGGAGGCGGCGAGGATGGCGAGCAGGTCGATCGTGCTCGACAGCAGCGGGGCCGGCGAGCCGGCTTCCGGTGTCTGCCCGCTCGTCGGCGGCCGCAGTCCCATCAGCCACGGGGCGGTCGGGTGGGTGCGGTCGAGTTGGGCGACCTTCATGTCCGCGCCCCACACGTGGTAGGCGTGCCGGGCCGAGTTGAGGATGCTGGTCCCCGCGACCTGCATGTCATGGGCCAGGTAGAAGCGGGCGGCCCGCTCCAGGGCCAGGGCCCGGTGCCACGGCCGTGCCCGGCCGGCGACCTCGTGCTGGGCGGCGTCGTAGGACTGCGCGGCGGTCTGGAAGTCGCCGCGGGCCCAGGCACGTTCGGCCTCCAGCAGCAGCAGGGTGTGCGAGAAGTTGACCGGGGCGTCCGCGGCGCGGGCGGCGAACCAGGCCACCGTCTCGTCGAGCTCGGAAAGCCGGGCGGCGCGTTTCTCCGCCGGCCCGGCCCGGACCTGTTCGGCCAGGTCGAGGCCGCGCAGCAGACGGGCCTGGGCGACGGGGTAGACCGAGGGGTTCACCGGCAGCAGCGCGGTCGCGGCCTCGATGTGGTGGTGCAGGGCGGGTAGGTCGTCGAGGAGCGCGGCGGCCAGCGCCCTGGTGACGTGCACGTTGGACACGGCCACGGGATTGCCCGCGAGCGCCTCGGGCAGCGGGTCCGCGCTGTCGTCCGCCTCGGCGGGTTCGCCGCGCAGCATGCCGGCCAGCCGCCGGTACGGCAGGTACACGTCGGTGGACTGGTCGTTGCCGGTGCGGGTGGCGAACGCCAGTCCGGCGTCGACCTCGGTGAGGTAGTCGTCCAGGGTCGGGGCGTAATCGAGCAGCTCGTACACGGAGACGTAGTAGGTGTGGCAGGCCTTCTGCAGGTCGCCGCCGTGCAGCAGGCCTTCGCGGGCCAGTTGCGCCTGCTGCACGGTGTCCTCCAGCGACTCGTACCAGTGGCCGGTGCTCAGCGCGTACAGGAAGCGGGCCTGCGAGGTGTCGGGCTCGTAGCCGCGGGCCTCGCCGACGGCGATCACGCGCAGCAGCGCCCGGTGCCCGGTGAGGTAGTCGCCGCACCGGCCGACGGTGACGAAGGTGAGATGGGCGAGCGGCCCGACCAGGTTCGCCAGCGGGCCGTGCCGCACCCACAACCGCAGCGCCTGCAGCGTGAGCCAGGACATGGTGTCCTGGTTGCTGAAGAACGCCGGGGCCATCATGTGGTTGATCAGCGCGGCGGTGGCCAGCAGATCCGGGTCGGTCGCCTCGGGGCCGGCCAGATCGTCGCGGGGATCGCCGTCGAGCCACCGGTGCAGCAGGTCGAGCCCGTCGTCGATCTCGGCAGCTATGCGGTCGGGCGGCGGCGCGGCGAAACCCAGGTGGCCCAGCATCTCCAGGCCCAGCGCGACGGCCTCGGCGGCCCGGCCCTGGTTGGTGAGGCCGCACACCTGCACCAGCGTCGCGTCGGCGTGCTGGGCGGGGCGGTCGCACAGCCGCTCGATGGCCGCGTACACGGCGTCGGCCTCGTCGAGGCGGCCCAGGCTGTAGAGCGAGGCGTGCCGGTGGGTCTGCAGCATGATCAGGTTGTGCACGTCGGCCGGGTCGGCGAAGTCGACGGCGACGGCCAGGTAACGCTCGGTCATGCTGTGGTTGGTCACCACCATCGCCTGGCAGGCGCCGTAGGCGAGCAGGGCGGACACCTGGCGGCGCTCGGCGGGGTCGTGCACGTGGTCGGCGACGGCGTAGTACTGGTGCGCGGCGACCTCGGCGTACTCGGGGTGCGGGGCCAGCCGGCGGGCCAGGCCCAAGTGCAGGGCGCTCTTCGTCGACGGTGTGAGGGCGTCGAGGATCGCCTGGTGCACGCGGTCGTGGCGGAACCGGACCGCGTCGGCCGGCTCGGCGGGTTCCAGCACCAGCAGGCCTTCGTCGAGGGCGGGCGCGAGCAGTTCCTCGGTCTCGGCCGAGGGGTGCCCGTCGGCGACGGCCAGCAGGTCCAGGTCCGCGCGGCCGCCGAGGCAGGCCATGATCTCGACCAGCAGCCGGGTGCGGGTGGGCAGGCCGCGCAGCCGGGTGGTCCACGGGTCGACGACGTTGGCCTGGCGCAGATGGCGGGACAGGTTGCCGGCGTCCCAGGTCCAGCCGTCGGCCCCGAGGACCAGCACGCCGCTGCGGCGCAGCGAGTTGATCAGTTCGACCGTGTCGTACGGGTTGCCCCGGGTGCGCTGCGCGACGGGCTCGGCCAGCGCCTCCGCGTCGGTCGGATCGAGTTGTAGCAGGTCGCCGACGAGCTCGGCGGTGCTCGCCGGAGGCAGGTTGCCCAGCGTGATCCGCTGCGGCTCGACGCCCTGCTGCCGCCAGCGCGCGATCATCGCGGTAAGTGGGTGGGTGGCGTCGACCTCGTCGTCGCGGTAGGCAAGGACCAGCAGCAGCCCGTCCGGCGGGCCGTCGGAGACCAGCATGTCGAGGTAGCCCAGCGGGGTGCGGGCGGCCCACTGCAGGTCGTCGATGAACATCACGATGGGGCGTTTCGGTGAGGCGACCGTGGTCAGCACGTCGATGCCGATGCGCTGCATCCGGGCCTGGGCGTAGAGGGCGTCGCCGACGGTCGCGTCCGGCTCGACGCCCATCAGGAGCCCGAGCTCGGGCTGCACCGCGGCCAGCAGCCCCGCGTTGCGGCCCAGCACCTGGCGCAGCCGCTGCCGCAGGTCGACGACCTCCTCCTCGGGCTCGGCCAGCAGCAACCGGCCCAGCGCGCGCATCGCCTGACGGGTGCCGTCGAACTCGAGGTCGCGCCGGTGCTGGTCGTACTTTCCGGACACGAACCAGCCGCTGCTGCCCGAGGCTATCGGGCGCAGCTCGTCGACCAGCGAGGTCTTGCCGACCCCGGCCGGGCCGCTGACCAGCAGTCCGTGGCTGAGCCCGGTCATCGCGTCGGTGAACGCCGCACCCAGCGCCCGGATCTCGGGGTCGCGGCCGATGATGCGGGACTGGGGCAGCAGCCGCAGCGGCACGTCGCCGGCGCCGATGCGCAGCGCCACCGGCTCGCCCGGCGCGGCGGCGCGCAGCTGCGCGAGGTCGTGGGCCAGCCCTTCGGCGGTCTGGTAGCGGTTGTCCGGCTCCTTCTCCAGCAGATGCATGATCACGTCGGACAGGGCGGCGGGCACCTCGGGGTCGACCTCGGCCGGCGGCACCGGCACCCGGGCCAGGTGGGCATGGCTGAGCCGGAGCGGGTCGCCGGTGCCGAACGGCGGCTCGCCGATGACCATCTCGTACAGCGTCGCGCCGAGGGCGTAGAGGTCGGCGCGCTGATCGACGGGGCGGCCGGTGCGGCCGGTCTGTTCGGGAGCGAGGTAGGGCAGCGTGCCCACGATCTCGTTGTGGTGCGCGAACTCGGGCCTGATCTCGGCGAAGGTGGACGCCAGCTCGAAGTCGATCAGCAGCACGCCGCCGGCCGCGGTAAGCACGATCTTGCTGGGGCAGACGTCGCGGTGCACCACGTGCCGGTGGTGCACCGCTGCCAGCGCGTCGGCCAGGCCCGAGGCGATGCTGAGCACCTCGGGCAGCGGCAGCGGCATCGGCCGGCGGTCCATCGTCGTGCCGCCCGCGTCCTGGAGCACCAGCGCGCCGTCCACCGGCGGGGCCGGGGCGAGCTGCACGACGCCGTGCGCACCGCGCAGACGGCGCAGGATCGCCGCCTCGTGCTTGAGCCGTTTGGGCCCGTCAGGCCCGAGTGGCTGTTTGACGACGACCGAGCGGCCACCGGGCAGGCGCATCCGGTATGCCCGCGTCCGGTCGCTGTCCAGCAGCACCTCGACCCGGTCGGCGTCGACCGGCGGGCCCCCTGCCGGATGCTCGCCGCTGATGCCCATCATCCGCCCCGGAATCCGTCAAACGCCCCAGCCTCGCCGAGAAGTAGCCGGTTTACCTGAATTGTCCTCGACAACCAGAATAGAGCTTTTGTCACGATCCTGCGGGCGCGTGGCGGGCAGGGCGGCCCGCAGGTGTGCCAGAACCTGGTCAGGTACATCCTGGTAGGGGCGCAGGTCGCGATCCTGGTAGGCGCAGGTCGCGCTCGGCGCGGGCCAGTGGCAGCGGCCCTGGCCATCGCGTCCGCTGAGGGGCTGCGGGCGCTCACTCTCACCATGCGGGAGGGTCGCCCCATGATCGTCGGACTTGCCTGGCAAGTGGGCGTACGCGGCCTCAAGATACGCACAGGTGCCAGGCAAGTCGAATGACCTTGGTGAGGGATGGGACCGCACCGAACCTTCGTCGGCGGCGGCGGCGGGCCGCGCCACGGCCGGCGAGTTGACCAGTGCCACCACGGTCACCGCGGCGAAGAAGCCGGCCGGCGCCCACTACCGTGCCGTCGGACGCCGTGCCGTCGGACGCCGTGGCGCGGCATTTCCCCGCAGGTGCCGCCCCTGACGGCGGGGCCGGGGGTCAGGGGCGGGGGCCGTGCAGGAGGAGGTCGGCCAGGTGGTGGATGCGGGCCATGGTGATGCCGGTGCGCTGCTCGACGGCGAGCGGGTGGTCGGTGGGCTCGACCTCGATGTAGGGCTTGCGGCCGACCGGTCGGGTGTGCACGTTCGTCTTGAGGTTCAGCGTGCTCACGGGGTAGCCGGCCAACTCGGTCGACAGCCAGCCGAAATACGGCCGCTCGGACTCGCGGCCCGGCTCGTCCCACAGGTCGGTGGTGCGGGCGAAGCTGTCCGGGCTCAGTGACACCCAGACGCCCCAGGTGAACACCTCGTCGCCGCCGAGGATCGGGATCTCCAGGTTGCCCTGGACGAAGAAGTGCCGGCCCGAGATGACGCACAGGTCTGCGGTGAGTTCGCTGTTCGGGTCGTCGGCCAGGTCGTCGGTCCAGTGCGCGGGGGCCGCGGTGCGGTACGACAGCGGCAGGTCCTCGTGCGATCGGCCGCACGATCCGCAGGTGTGGCCCGTGATGTTCCGCATGCGCAGACTCTAGGCGGTCCAACTTCGAGACGCCGTTCGCGGCACTCGCATTCCTCCGCCGGGGTGTCGAAAAAGCTGTCGCCGACGGCCATGTACCGATCAAGGTCAACCGGTTCAGTGCAGCCCAATACGCATGCCATTGATTTCGGTGTTGACCTGCGCAGAAATTACAAACGACCTTGGAGAGAGCGCTCCCTGGAATACCTGCTATAAATGACATCATGACGATCAGCCGACCTGACGGGCAGCGGTCCCCGACGCTGGAAGAGGTCGCCGAATGGGCGGGGGTCTCGCGCTCCACGGTCTCGCGGGTGATCAATGGCGTGTCCACCGTCGACCCCGAATTGCGTGAACTGGTTCAGCGCGCCATCGACGCCACCGGTTACGTGCCCAACCTCGCGGCGCGCTCGCTGGTCACCAGGCGCACCGACTCGGTCGCCCTGGTGGTGTCCGAACCGGACGACCGCACCGAACAGGCGGAGCCGTTCCTGAACCGGATATTCACCGACCCGTTCCTGGGCCGGATCACCGCTGGGGCGCTGGAGGTGCTGCGGCCCGAGGGCATCCACCTGGTGATCATGCCCGCGGAGTCGCCCGCCCACCACCACGTGCTGCGCTACCTGCGCCAGGGCCACGTCGACGGGGTGCTGCTCATCTCCAGCAGCGACGAGGACCCGCTCCCGCAGCAGCTCTGCGACCTGGGCATCCCTGCCGTGCTCTCGGCCCGGCCCGGCAAACCGCTGCCGATGAGCTACGTCGACGTGGAGCAGCAGGTCGGCGCGAAGCTCGCCGCCGAGCACCTGCTCGCCATCGGCCGCCACCACCTGGCGACCATCTCGGGCCCGCTGGACATGCCGTCGAGCCAGGACCGGCTGGCCGGGTTCCGGGCCGCGCTGGCGGTGCACGGGCATGCGTACGTGCCCTCGGCGGCCGGCAACTTCACCCGGGCCAGCGGCGAGCAGGCCGCGCGCGAACTGTTCGCGGCGCACCCGGAGATCGACGGCCTGTTCGTGGCCAACGACCTGATGGCCGAGGGCGCCCTGCAGGCCCTGCGTGACCTGGGCCGCCGCGTGCCCGAGGACGTGGCCGTGGTCGGCTTCGACAACAGCATCGCCGCGCTGCAGTGCCGCCCCCAGCTGACCACCATCCACCAGCCCCTGGAGGAGATGGCGGCCGAGATGGCCCGGCTGCTGCTGGCCCGCATCGGCAAAGCCGACCCCAAGCCCCGCTCGGTGATCTTCCACCCCCGCCTGGTGAAGCGCGAATCCGCCTGATCCGGGAGCCGGACGGATGTGCGGAGTCCGCCTGGCCAGGGTGCTGCCCCGTCGCGCCGGTACGTGCGCGACGAACGCGCCCCCTGCGACTGGTGGCTGTGCCCTAGCATGAGCGGCACTTCGCCCCCCAGCCCGGAAGGCAACCATGAGTCTGGCCGATGAGCTGCAGAAACTGCGGCAACTGCGCGACGCCGGCACCCTCACCGAGGAGGAGTTCGAACTCGCCAAGGACCGGCTGCTGCAGGCCCCGGCGGCCGCCGCGCCCGCGCCCCAGATCGTGGTGCCGGAGATCAACCTGCTCAAGGAGGTCGACCCGGCGGTTACCCGGGTCGCCGACAAGGCGGTCAACTTCCAGGGCGTCACCGGGGTGATCTCCACGATCGTCATCCTCGTCGTCGCCATGTTCATTCTGTTCGTCGGCTGCTCGATGGTCGGCGCGATGAACGACGACTTTCCCGGCGGGAGTGACAACGGCCCGTTCGGCAGCAGCGGGTTGTGCGATCAGCCGGGCGTGACCTGCCGCTGAGCCGTACCGCGGTCGGGCCGGCCGATAGCGGTCACCGCAGGCTGGTCAGCGCCGCGAGCTGGTCGAGGTCGGCCTGGCGGGTGGTCTCGACGGATGCGGCGAGCGCCTTGACGGCGGGGTCGGCTCCGGCGGACTGCTCGGAGCCGGCCAGCATGCGGCACTGCTCGAAGTGCGCGCGCAGGCTGTCGGCGAGCATGGTGTCGAACTCCGCACCGGACTTGCCGGCCAGCAGCGACAGGTTCTCCTTGGTGATCATGCCGGGCATGTCGTGGCCCTCGTGCGGATTGGTCTCCGGCATGCCGGTCGCCTGCAACAGCTCCCGCAGCCGGACCACCTCCGCCTCGTGGCGGCGGGCCACGTCGGCCGCGAACGCGGTCAGCGCCTTGTCCGCGGCGCGCTGTGGGGCCAGCTCCAGGGCCGCCAGCATGCGCTGATCGAGTGCGATCATCAACTGGGTCCAGGCGACGTCGGTGCTGATCGCCCCCGCCTCGGCGACGGCCGGCGGGCTGACCGCCGGCACGGTCGGCGCCACCGCGGCCGGGTCCGCGCCACCGCAACCCGCGAGCAGCAGCACCACCGCGCACGCGTACACCCGTGTCCTCATCGCGGCCTCCCGCTGCCTACGGCGATCTTGCGCGAACTGTTGGTGTTCTGTCCGAGTGTGTCGTCCCCACAGCCCGCGCAAGATCGTCGCATGGAACGGGCGGGGGTGGCACCGGCCGGGGCGGGAGAGGGGGGCCGTCCCGGCCGGTGTCGTCAAGGAGGCGGGGTCAGGTCAGGGGCGACCGTTGGCGCCGCACTTGATGATGGGGCGGATGCAGTCGCGGACGCGGCGGTCCATCTCCGCGGCCGGCCAGGCGTTGAAGAAGTCGCCGTGCATGGTGTATCCGCGGCCGGAGGATAGGCGGATCCGGGCGGGATCGCCGGTCACCGGGTAGCGGAGCACCTGGCGCAGCTTCGGCACCGGGACGGGGTGCGAGGAGGGGCAGGCGCCCGCGACGGGGTATGCCATGTGGCTCTTGTGGTTGGCGGAGTCGAGGTTGACGCCGTCCCAGCACTGCGGGAAGTCGAGGTACGACTCCAGCATGGAGCCGGCCGGGCAGTTCACGAAGTCCTTGCCCGGTGGGATTTCGTTGTGGTGCAGGCAGGACCAGCGCGCGATGCTCTGGTCGCCGCTGGTGGCCTGGGCGTTGCCGGCCACGATGCGCAGGCCGACGGGCAGGGACTGGATCTGCGCGATGATGTCGTCGCGCACGCCCTCACCCAGGTAGTAGAAGGTCGTGCCGGTCGGGGCGACCGCCACGTTGTCGACGTACATGGTGGGCACCCAGTACGACGACAGGTCCTCGATCGGGTTGCAGTTCGTGCCGGCCGCGGCCAGGCTCGTGTACGTCGAGAACGCGTTGGTGGACGTGTTGCCCATGAAGTCGTGCATGTGCGACCCGCCGGGCAGGCCGGGGAAGACGATCGGGTCGTCCGGCAGGCGGTGCGTGAACGGGCAGTCGGCCAGGAACTCCGACACCCGGACGATGGGGCCGCCGCCACCGCCGCCGCTGGACTGCCCGAACACCTGGAACTCCCACAGCGAGACACCCCACTGGGTGGCGCGCGCGGTCGCGTACAGGCGGACGTACCGGGTGGTCACGTTGACGGTGATGGACTGGTCTGCCCCGTTGTGGTTGGTCGTGGTGTGGAACGTGCTCCAGGTGTTGCCGTCGGCGGAGCTCTGCAGCTGGAAGTTGCGCGCGTACGCGCCCTCCCAGTCCAGGAAGATCCGGGTGACCGCCTGGCTGCTGCCGAGATCGATGCGGATCCATTGCGGGTCGGAGAACGCGCTGGACCAGCGCGTGCCGGCGTTGCCGTCGACTGCTGCCGAGCCGGGCGTGCCGCCGTTCTCGGTCGAGGAGACCGTGACCGGCTTGCCCTGGGAGAGCGAGATCTCGGCGGCGGCCGCGCCACCGGTGGTGGCGACCAGGTAAGTTGCGAGGACGGCCGTGACGGTGGCGATGAGCCCGGCGGCACGTAGCCGCCGGCGGCCAGGAATCGGTGCGAGACGATTCATGGTGAGCTCCCTACGGGAATGGGACGGACGGGTTTCCGTTGGGGGCAGGGGGCCCTGCGGGGCTGCGGGGCCCCCTGCCGGCGGTCGCCTACTTGTAGACGCGCACGTAGTCGACCAGCATCTGCGCCGGGAACGGGGTGCCGGCGTCCGGCGGACCGGGCCAGTCACCGCCCACGGCGAGGTTGAGGATCATGTAGTGCGGGTGGTCGTAGACCCACGGGCCGCGGGTCGCCTCGACGGTCGCCTTGCTCGCGTAGAACACCTCCGTGCTGTCGACGAAGAACCGGATGCCGTTGCTGTCCCACTGCGCGGCGTAGACGTGGAAGTCGGCCGAGAGGTCGATGCCCCAGACCTTCTCCTGGCCGTAGCCGCCGCCACCGTTGTAGGCGGGGGCGTGCAGCGTGGTGTAGCTGCGGGTGGTGTCCCGGCCGAGGATCTCCATGATGTCGATCTCGCCGTTGTAGGGCCACGGGCGGCTGGTGGGCGGCAGGAAGTCGGCGCCCATCATCCAGAACGCGGGCCAGAAGCCGTTGCCCTTGGGCACCTTCACCCGGGCCTCGACGCGGCCGTACTGGAAGTGGAACTTGTTGCCCGTGTTCATGCGGTGCGAGGTGTACTGCATGCCGCCCACCGCCTCGCGGCGGGCCTCCATCACCAGCGCGCCGGTGCCGTTCATGTTCGCGTTGGTGTTGTTGGTGTAGTACTGCAGCTCGTTGTTCTGGCCGGTGCCGGTGTCGATGGTCCACTTGGACCCGTCCGGCTTGCTGCCCGCCGGGCCGTTGAACTCGTCCGAGAAGACCAGGTTCGTGGCCGGGAAGGTCGGGTTGGCGGGCTGCGCCGGAGGCGTGGTCGGGGCGCCGCCGGTGCCGTACACCTGGAACTCCCACAGCGAGTAGCCGTAGCCGTTGGACCGGGCCGTGCCGTACATGCGCACGTAGCGGCCGGTGCCGTTGACCGTGATGTTCTGCTTGAACCCGGTGCTGGTGGTGGTGCTGTAGACGGTCGTCCAGTTCACCGCGTCAGCCGAGGTCTGCAGCTGGTAGGAGGTGGCGTACGCCGGGTCCCACTGCAGCACGACCCGCTTGATCTGCGCGGTCGCGCCCAGGTCGACGTAGATCCAGCCCGGGTCGGTCCAGGCCTGGGTGGCCCAGCGCGAGGCCGGGTCCAGGTCGAAGGCCCGCAGCGGGAAGCACTGCCAGCACGCGCCGTCGTCCTGCGAGGAGGAGGCGAAACCAGGCTTGTTGTACGACAGCAGCACCTCCCCGCCCGGGTTGGGCGACGGTGAGGTGGACGGGCTCGCCGACGGCGACGCCGGCGGGGGCGAGGACGGCGGGTTGCTCGGCGGCGTGCCGCCGACGCGTACCGCGAACTCCCAGAGCGAGTAGCCCCACACGGTGGCCCGCGCGGTGCCGTTCATGCGCACGTAACGGCCGGAGCCCGAGACGGTGAGCGTCTGCGTGCCGCCCGTGCCGGTGGTGGTGCTGTAGATGTTCGTCCACGGGCCGGTGGCCGCGTTCGAGACCTGGATCTGGAACGCCGTGGCGTACGCGCCCTCCCAGTTCAGGGTCACGCCGCAGATGCTCTGGCTGCTGCCCAGGTCGACCTGGACCCACTGCGGGTCGCTGAACGCGCTCGACCAGCGGGTGCCGGTGCTGCCGTCGAAGGCGTTGGCCGCGGCGAACGCGCCCTCCTGCGACGACGAGCTGGCCGGGCGGCCCAGCGCGGCGTTGGCCGTGCCGCAGCCCGTGCCGCCGCCGATGACGCCGTACACCTGGAATTCCCAGAGCGAGTAACCGTGGATGGTGGCGCGGGCGGTGCCGTTCATGCGCACGTAGCGGCCCGAGCCGCTGACCGTCAGCGTCTGCACGCCGCCGGCGCCGGTGGTGGTGCTGTAGATGTTGGTCCAGCCGCCCGTGCCGGTGGCCGAGACCTGGATCTGGAACCCGGTGGCGTAGGCCGCCTCCCAGCGCAGGACGACCTGGCTGATGGTGGCCGTCGCGCCCAGGTCCACCTGGATCCACTGCGGGTCGGACGACGCGCTGGACCAGCGCGTGCCGTTGTCTCCGTCGACCGCCGCGGTGGCCGGGAAGACAGCGTTCTCGACCGACGACGCGGTGACCGGCTTGCCCTGGGAGATCAGCGGATCGGCCGCGCTGGCCGAGCCGGCGACCACGGCCAGGTAGGACGAGGCGAGCACCGCGCCGACGGTGGCGAGTACGGCGTACCAGCGCCTGCGAGTGGAGTTGGAGCGCGGCGGGGCTGCCGCGTTCGGGACGGATCTCATGTCATCTCCTGTGGGATGGCTCGAGACCGCGAGGGCCGTGCTCCTCGCGGAAGGCCCGGAGGCGCTCCCGCCGATCGCGGATCGCAGTGACCCGCGGCAGCGCTTCCGGTACGCACGCGACGGCCGCCTGCCGCCGGAACCGGTGCGTCGGGGCTGACGCCCGGTCCTGCGGCATGGCGACACCGTGGTGAGCGGCAAGTCGCCGCGTGCAACGACCTGCTGCCCGAATGGGCGTCAAGTCGGACAAACAATGTGGGGGAGCGCTCTCTGAGAGAATCGTCCTTGACCGCCCGGATGTCAATGGCGGTCACTGGATGGGCCGCTGCGGCGAATGCCGTTAACGTTCCCGAAATTCGCCGGTGATGTCAGGACGGGCAGCTAGGAGACCGTGCCGCAGCTCCCGGAGCCGCGCAGAAATCGGCACGATCGATGGCCCGCAACGGATCGCCGGTCACGACTGCCTGCTCAAGGCACATGCGAGCGGACCGGTCGCGGCGCACGACCGCGGGCCGGGCGGGCTGTCCGGATCGGAGCGGCGATGGCTCTTTGTAACGAGACGGCAACGGCATCTTGACAGCCGCCCGGCAGGGGACGAAATTCAGAGGCCAAACCAGGGAGCGCTCTCTGGATGATCAACATTGCGTGACCAGCGAATCTGTTTGTGCTCGTGCCCCGAATACCTGTCCTGGAGGAGCTCCGATGCGTTCAGCACTATCCGGCGCCGGCCCACGGCGCCGTCTCGCGGCCGTGGCCGCTCCGCTGCTCGCCGCCGCGCTGGTGCTGGGCACCGCGGCCTGCGGTGGCAGTGACGATCCGGCGAAGCCGGGTGGCAAGGTCAAGCTGACGATCGCGACGTTCGGCGAGTTCGGTTACAAGGACTTGTACAAGGAGTACATGGCCGCGAATCCGAATGTGGAGATCGTGGAGCGGATCACCAAGGCCGAGGACCACCACAAGAACCTGGCGGCGCACCTGGCGACGAACACGGGTGCGGCGGACATCGAGGCGATCGAGGAGGGGTGGGCGGGTCAGTTCACGGCCAATCCGGGCAAGTTCTACAACTGGATGGATTACGGCGGCGGGGACATCAAGTCGCAGTGGCCGGCGTGGAAGTGGCAGCAGGGTTCGTCGGCCAAGGGTGAGGTCGTCGGCCTCGGGACCGACGTGGGTGGCATGGCGATGTGCTACCGGCGGGACCTGTTCGAGAAGGCGGGTCTGCCGACCGACCGCGAGGCTGTCAGCGCGTTGTGGCCGACGTGGGAGAAGTACATCGAGACGGGCGTGAAGTTCAAGGCCGCCAACGTCAAGGGTTCGGCGTGGATGGACGGCCCGACGATCATCTACCGGTCGATTCTGGGTCAGCAGCCGGTGGGTATCTACGACGGTGACAAGGTCGTGGTGGAGTCGAACCCCGGTGTGAAGCGGGCGTGGGACCTGACGATCGACGCGATCAACAAGGGTCTGTCGGCGAAGATCGCTCCGTGGTCGGCTGACTGGAACGCCGGTATGGCCAAGGGCAGTTTCGTGACGCTGGCGTGCCCGTCGTGGATGATGGCGTACATCCAGAGCCAGGCCAAGGACTCCTCGGGCAAGTGGGACATCGCCGCGGTGCCCGGTGGTGGCGGTAACTGGGGCGGCTCGTTCCTGACGCTGCCCAAGCAGGGCAAGAACGTGCAGGAGGCTGCGAAGCTGGCGAAGTGGCTGGTGGCTCCGGAGCAGCAGGCGAAGGTGTTCCGTGCGCTGGGTAACTTCCCGTCGACCGTCTCCCTGTACGAGGACGCGGTGATCAAGGACTTCAAGAACCCGTTCTTCAACAACGCGCCTGTCGGTCAGATCTTCTCGAATTCGGTGAAGACGATGGTGCCGCAGTACATGGGTCCGAAGTCCGGTGACATCAACACGGCGATCCAGAACGGTCTGACCCGTGTGGAGCAGGGCAAGCAGAAGTCCGACGAGGCCTGGACGCAGTCCGTCAAGGACGTCAACGCCCTCCTGTGACCTGACCCCTCGGCCGGTTCCCCGCCGTCAACAACCGCTTCAGGGCGCGGTTGGCGGGGAACCGGCCCCTTTCACCGCATCCGCCCAGCCCGCGTAAGCCGACCTGAACAGTGATGTGCCGATGATGAAGAACCTCCTCTATCGCTTGGACGTCAAGGGCTCGCCCTATCTGTACATCGTGCCCTTCTTTCTCCTTTTCGCCGCGTTCGGGATCTTCCCGCTGGCGTACACCGCGTGGGTCTCCCTGCACGAGTGGAGCCTGCTGGCGGACACCCACACGTTCCTCGGCCTGCAGAACTACAGGGACCTGTTCGCCGACGAGTACTTCTGGAACGCGTTGCGCAACACCGCCCAGATCTGGGTGCTGTCGACCGTTCCGCAGCTGCTGATGGCCCTGGTCCTGGCGCATGTGCTGAACCAGCGGCTGCGCGCGCCGACGTTCTGGCGGATGACGGCGGTGCTGCCCAACATCACGTCGGTGGCCGCGGTGGCGATCATCTTCGGGCAGATCTTCGGCAAGGACTACGGCCTGGTCAACTGGATCCTGGAGACCCTGGGCCTGGGCCGCATCGACTGGCAGGCCGGCACGGCTTCGTCGCAGATCGCGATCTCGGTGATGATCATCTGGCGGTGGACGGGCTACAACGCCCTGATCTACCTGGCCGCGATGCAGGCGGTGAACAAGGACCTCTACGACGCCGCGTCCCTCGACGGAGCCAGCAGCTTCCAGCAGCTGACCAGGATCACGGTGCCCGCGATCCGCCCGACGATCATCTTCACCGTCATCGTCTCGACGATCGGCGGCATGCAGGTCCTCGCCGAACCGCTGCTGTTCGGCGGGGCGAGCGTCACGGGTGGCTCGGACCGGCAGTTCCAGACGCTGTCGCTGTACCTGTACGAGGTCGCGTTCTCGCGGTTCGACTTCGGTTACGCCTCGACCGCGGCGTGGGCGATGTTCGGCATCATCGTGATCGTCGCGGCGATCAACTACTTCCTGACCAGCCGCCTGCGGAGGTCCTGATGACTACCACCACCATGACCAGGACCGTCGCGACGACGGAGGAGGAGAGGCAGGTCCGCCGCCGCCGGTCGTTCATGGCCGACCGCCGGCCGGGCAAGCTCACCTACCTCGCGCTGGCCGGGCTGGCGCTGTTCTCGGGGTTCCCGCTGTACTGGTCGATCGTCGTCGCCTCCCATGACAACGGCATCCTGGGCCAGGTCCCGCCGCCGTTCGGCATCGGCCCGAACCTGATCGCGAACCTCGAACGGGCCTTCGGCACCGTCGACTTCGCCAAAGCGCTGACCAACTCGTTCGTCGTCTCGATCTCGATCACGATCAGTGTGGTCCTGTTCTCCACCCTGGCCGGGTTCTCCTTCGCGAAGCTGAACTTCAAGGGCCGCAACGCGATGCTGGTCATGCTCATCGCGACCATGATGGTGCCGACGCAGCTCGGCATCATCCCGCTGTACATGCTCATGGCCAAGATCGAGTGGACCGGCACCATGTACGCCGTCGTCGCGCCGGGCCTGGTCACCGCGTT